>NZ_AAWS01000003.1 GCF_000169175.1 Microscilla marina ATCC 23134 | reverse complement strand
TCTGATGGCTTCTTTTAAAGTTCGATAAACCAAGGTACGGTAGGGGCATTGCCCGAACCATAGGTTTCAAGAACTACTCCTTTTAAACCTTCGGTACTTAACAGGTTTTTTACCACCTTTGCCGAAATCCCCGGAAACATCTTCAATATTGCCACATTAGACTCCATGACAGGTTGTAGCTGCAGTTGGCGTGCTGAATTGTAGGGTAATATTGCTGAAAAGTTGTACTCGATATGGGTGCCTATAGTGGCCAATGCAGGATAATTTTCGGATTGAAAAGCGTCAAAGTGGGCACTTTCAAGCTTTTTGGCACGATTGCCCCTCAACAACAGGTCATGAAAACAAATACAAACCTCTGGCACAAGTGGCTTTCCATCTTTTTTGGCAGCCGCTATTTCTATTGAGGTCAATAAATTAGTGCGGGCATCGTTGCGCACTGTACCTATGGGCAACTGAGCTCCGGTGAGAATGACTGGCTTATTGAGTCCTTCTAACAAAAAACTAAGCGCAGAAGCACTATACGCCATAGTGTCTGTACCATGTAGTATTACAAATCCATCATATTGGGCATAATGTTCTTGTATTACTTGTGATATACGCAACCAATACTCAGGAGTAATGTCTGAAGAATCTATCAAAGGCTCAAGCGAATACAGCGTAAGTTGCATGTCGAAATGATGCAACTCAGGAATTTTCTCCAAAATTTGTTCAAAATCAAAAGGAACAAACCCCCCTCCTATTTTTGGGTCTTTTACCATTCCTATGGTTCCTCCAGTATAAATAATTAAAATTGCCTGTTCGGGAGGATTGGGGGTAGCAGTATCTATTTGTATTACTTTCATTTTAGTTCAGTCAACACCAGTTTCTTGTTTACTTCTTTGGTGGTGGTTCATTCTCTTGGGTTTCGTCTTTGTCTTGGGGTGGTTGCATAACAAAATGCTGAATCTTCAACTCACTTTTTACGCTGTCAAGTTTCAGGTTAGTCATAAAGTAACGTTCAATCCTTTCCTGTTCCATTGGAACATTAATTGGCAGACTTCTGCTAGAATCTTGTTGCCAAAACAAGGTAACCGTGGTAATACTCCGTTGTTCTTTATTTACACTCAAAGCGTTGGGTTTCTTTTGATCCTTGTTTTTGTCTTTTTGATTCGTCTTTTGGTTTATCGCTACATTTTCTTTCTTTACTTGTTCTATTTTAGGGAAAAATGACGTCCAAGAAAGTTTAAAATGTGGATGTTTGTTTTTTTTCCCTCCCTTACGCAAGGTCAGTAACTCTACTGAGTCTAATCGGGTAATCTCAGGAAATACTCCGTCCCAATCCAGTTTAAAGTGTTTAAGGTCTCTTATTTCTACCGAACTGCGTTTGCTAAGGTTAGACATACTTTTAGAATTATCAATGACCAAAAAATTAGGCAAAGGTTTCACTGTAACACTATCTATTAAAGGATAAAATATTTTTAACTCATTAGATATATGCACCATAAAATCGACATTGGTTCGCTGCTGTTGAATTTTTAGCTGTGCTCTTTGCAAAGAGTCAAACTTGGTTTCGAGCGTAGTAAAGTTATTCTTCAGGTCAAAGAAGTTAGCCACAATCTTCGAGTTAAGCTCGTCTATTTCGTCTTTGGTAATATTAATTCTGGAAATATTTAGGGTGTAATCTCCCAAACCACTTCGGTTCAGTTCATCGTTCAGGTTTCTTTTTTCTACTTGCGTAATTTCTTTTTGAGCCGATATATACAGTTTAATCTCTTTTTTATCACTTTTATCAATTACCTCCGAACGAATAATATCAAAGCCTGCTTTTCGCTTCAACTGTTCGTTTACTACTTCTTCTATGCGGTTTTTGGTGCGTTGCTCCTGAATAAAGGTTAATAAAAAGTAGATACTTGGAGCTATTACAGCTACTAAGAAATAAGGGATTAACCGGGCAAAAAACCTTTTTTGATGGTCTTTTAGCTCTTGTGCCTGTTCCATTTTTACCTGCGCCAACTCTGACTGCTCATCAACACTTAACCCTTTTTTGGTTTCAGCTTTTTCGCTCAATACCTTTACCCTGGCTTTACGCTCAGCTTTAATTATTTCATTAAACTTAAGGTATCGTACTATTAAATATGTAGAAAGGCTAATAAATACGGCGTTAATAAAAAACAAGTAAAAAGCTCCCAAAAACACTGTCCACTCCATTTTTGCCAACCCAAAGCCTGCCGAACAAAGCGGAGGCATCAAGGCTGTAGCAATGGCCACCCCCGGAATAGCGTTGGTTTTTTCTTTGCGTGAACCTGAAACCACCCCTGCTACCCCACCAAAAAACGCCACCAATACATCAAGCAAAGTAGGTTTAGTTCTACCCGAAATCTCTGGGGTAATTTCACCCAAAGGCGTAAATGCAAAATACAACCAACTTGCCAGCAAACTGGCAATCGTAGCAATCAATAGGTTTCTGCCTGAACGCTCAAGCATTTGGCGGTTGTTGATACCAAAGCCTAGTCCCACCCCCAATATTGGCGACATCAGGGGCGATATAAGCATCGCACCAATAATCACCGCAGTAGAATTCGTGTCTAAGCCTATAGACGCCAGCAAGGCCGAACAAACCAATATCCAAATATTGTATCCTCTAACCTCAATATTGGCATCGATTTCTCTTACTGTTGCTAAAGGAGCCGAGTCATGCAGAATATCCAAATTAGCATATATGCTTTTCCACAATGACCTGAGCTTATCCACGAAATGTAATTTAAACATGGGGAGTTAGATCAGTTAGTAAATGATGTTTGTATGTTTAAAAGTAATGAAAGTTTTAGGAAACAGAATTACTTGACACACAAATATAAAATTTAATATCAAATGTAGGCGTTTTTCGCATTTTTTGCAGTAATTGGCAGATTGATTTAAAATTATTTTCAAAGGTTTTAACCACCATACTAATATGCAGCCTATACCATCTTCTGAACTCATTTTAAGCCCCAATGGTAGCATTTATCATTTACATTTGTTGCCTGAACAAATTGCTGACACGATTTTGACCGTAGGTGATCCTAACCGGGTAGAAATGGTGTCCCGTTATTTTGACAAAATAGAATTGCGTATCCAAAAGCGTGAATTTGTCACTCATACGGGCTTACTGAACGGTAAAAGGGTAACCGTTATATCTTCGGGGATGGGTACAGATAATATTGAGATTTTGATGACAGAGTTGGATGCTTTAGTCAATATAGATTTGAAAACCCGAACCCCCAACCCCAGCACTCGATCTTTGTCTATCATCAGGTTGGGAACCTCAGGGGCTTTGCAGCAAGACATTCCTCTAGATAGTCTACTGGTTTCTGAATATGGCATAGGACTCGATACCTTGATGTGTTTTTATAATTTACCTCAAACCGAGAATGAAATGGCCATTGGAAAAAAATTACAACAAAACCTTGCGCTTCCTTTTACTCCTTACGCAGTGGCTTGTGATACCGACCTCAAAAAACAATTTGCTTTTGATATGCTGCCAGGCAATACATTGACTTGTCCAGGGTTTTATGCTCCACAAGGGCGCAAATTGCGGCTTTCGCCTAAAAACAGTGAATATATAGAGAAACTTGTAAACTTTAACCATAAAAACTTCAAGCTTACCAACTTTGAAATGGAAACCTCTGGATACTATGCAATGGCCAAGCTTTTGGGGCACAAAATACTCTCAGTCAATGCCATTATTGCCAGTCGTATCAACCATCAGTTTTCGTCTAATCCTCAAAAAGTAATAGAACGAATGATTGAGACTGTTTTAGAAAGGGTCTAAAAAATTATTTTTGAAGTGCTCATATTAGAGCTTGTTTAAAACACATCGGAAATCACTCTAAACACAAAAGTTTAAACAAGCTCTTACTTACAGTATTTGTCAAGGTATTTTTGTGCCTCTATTCCTCCTACTTTTATCGATTGTTTCCAGTCAGCACAGGCTTCGTTTTTCTTTCCCAGTTTTTGATATACTACCCCTCGGTTTAAGTAAGCCTCTGCACTGTACACATTATATTTAATTGCTTGATTGTAATCTTGTAGGGCCATGGTATAATCTTCTCTGGCTTGATAGGCAAAAGCACGGGCAAGGTATACATCTACATATTTTTTATTGATGCTCAATGCCTTAGCCCAATCTGTCAATGCTTTAGCTGTTTTATCTAGGTTATAATAGACCAATCCACGGTTGTAATACGCCATAGCAAAGGTAGTATCGGTACTAATTGCCTTACTATAATCTTTGAGGGCACCCTTCAGGTTATTTTTATTTTCTCTCAAAACGCCCCTTGCCACATAAGCCTGGGTATATTGGGGGTTGAACTTAAGGGCTTTATTAAAATCTTTCAGGGCTTTTTTATTCAATAATTTTTGATGATAAGTAGCCCCTCTTCTGTAGTATAGTTTTGCCAAAAATAAGTAATCGTTACGCGATTGACGCTCAACCAAGGCAATGGCCTTGCCATAATCGCTCAAAGCGTTGTCCATTTCAGACAATTCATACTTCAACAAACCTCTCCTGGCATACGCCTTTGCATATGTATTATCTACCTGTAAAGCACTGTCTAGATACTTTTGGGTTTCTCCCAGCTTTTTACTCTGATAAGCTTTCTTTGCTTTTTGCAAATATGCAACTGCTTTTGCTTCTTGTGCCTTGAGTTTACTTGCTGTTATTAGAAGGCATAATCCAAGAAATATATATCTTTGCATTGTATGGATTTTTAATAAGTAAAACTATAAAAATAACCTGCTCCATAGAACACTGTTCAACAAACAGGCATTACCTTCTCTTGGAACACTTTATTTTTTCTGTTTTAACTAACCTAAAGAATAGACAAAAAATATTTTCTCGTTTTGGAGGTGATTTTTTCATCCTGATTAGCTTTGCTGAGCTTGCTCTTTGGGTTACGTTTTTTTGTTCCACTGAGACTATGAGCTTCTTTTGCCCGTACCACAAAAAGTAAGTACTTTATCTCAGAAAGAAGCCTCCACGAATAAGTAACCTATTTTTCAACTATTCCTAAATTAAAACTCTTTTATTTGATACCCCAAGTTATAATGAAAAACTTACTTTTATCAATCTTTTTGTTAGGGTTGTTTTCAATTACATACCTACAGGCTCAGCCGCTCAAAAAAGTCCGCAAGTCTTCCCGTTTTGTACCCAAGGAGTTTAGTGTTTCTGCTCACTATGGCTCTATTATTAACAATGGAGAGCTCGTAAGTCACTTATCAAGCTCACACCCAGCAGGATTCGAAGTCAACGCTTCCTGGCTTACTACCGGAAAACACGGCTGGGAAGCTGCCTATGGTTTTCCTCAGATAGGACTTTCTCTTTTTTACTTTGACTTCAGAAACCCCATTTTAGGTGAGGCTTGGGCATTGGTGCCATTCATGAAATGGCGTCTAAGTGAAAACCGTCGCTCAAGGTTAGAGTTTAAACTTGGTCCAGGAGTCGTCTATACCAACAACCCTTGGACTATACACTCTAACCCCAAAAACCTGATGTTCAGCAGCAAATTCAATAACGTAATGTATATGGGGCTAGAGTATAATTACCGGATCAATTCACGCATAAAATTACATACAGGGCTTGACCTAAGTCACTACTCCAACGCGGCCTATAGCCTGCCCAATGCCAGTATTAACATTCCATCTTTAAGTTTGGGAGTCACCTATACTCCACATACCGAACACGTAGTGCTCAAAGACTCTTTGGCCAATTATGAAAAAAAGTGGAGCTTTCATGCTCTAGTTTCAGGCAGTATTATAGAGTTAGACGCCAATCAAGCTCGTAAAAACCATATAGTAAGCATTACAGCGTTGGCAAGTAAACGGGTAGGGCGTAAGAGTGCTCTGAATATTGGCATAGAATATTCACGAAATACGGCACTGGAGCAGTATGCTCGCAGGTTATACACCAATGCCCAACAACCTGTACCAGATTTTCGTAGAGTAGCCATTGTAGCTGGTCATGAACTGTTGGCTGGTCGTTTGGCACTTGTTACACAACTGGGTTACTACGTGTATCGTCCTTTTAGCAAAGAACCTGATAATACCCCAGTAGATATGCCTATTTACCAACGTTATGGAATGAAATATTATTTTCATAAACACTTTTTTGGGCAGTATACTTTTAAAACTTATTTGGGGGTAGCCGAAGCCATAGAATGGTCTTTAGGCTATTATTTCTAAACATCAATCCTCAAAACTTGGTAAACTTTCTCAACATATTTGAATGACAATGAAAAAGATTTTTTTATATACATTGAGCTTATTTGTTTTGTTAATTAACCATGCTTGTAACCCCGCAGAATGTTTGAAACGTACAGGCGAAATTGTTAAAGAAGAAAGAACTGTAAGTGACTTTACTTCTATTTTGATTAGTGACAACATAGAAGTAATATTACGTAACGATACGATTAGAACAATTACTGTAGAAGCAGGTAAAAACCTTATTTCATCTGTCAAAACAGAAGTAAAGGGCAGTATTCTGAAAGTAACCAATGAAAATACCTGTGACTGGTCAAGAAGCTATAATACTCCTGTAAAAATGAGCATAGGCGCTAAGTTTGTCCAAAATATCGAACATTTTGGTTTTAGTAAGCTACATACTACAGAAACACTTGAAGTAAACGACTTAAATATTCTTTGTAAAAACTCAGGTGATATTGACTTAAAAATTCAGGCAAATAGGATCAACCTGTTTACCTCAAGTACGTCTTATATCCATCTTGAAGGAAGTTCTAGTACTGCGTTTTTACATACCAATGGGATGGGAGAAATATTTGCAGAAAAACTTCGCGTGGAAAAACTAGATGTACTGCACGAAAATATTAATAATATGCATGTATTTCCGGTAAAATCGCTGAATGTAACTTTTAACCCACAAAACCAGGGAAATGTATTTTATTACAATGAACCTGAAAATATTCAGGTAGGGGGCACTGGTATAGGCAAGGTGATCAAAAAATAACATCTTCACTATCAATACTTTACCCTAAATAAAACCTTTTATTTTTGATATTTTCAAACAAAATATTGCATCACACGGCTTTATACTATATTATTGAATATATTTATAGGCTTATCGTAAACCTTAATAGATACATTTTTGTATAAGTTTATCATTTTTTGATTAAAACAGGTGTAAGTTTATATTTGAAAACGTAATTTAAAATCATTCTTAATTAAACAACTCAGTTTTCCCTAAACTTCTCCCCTGTTACAAAACCTTTCCACAACTCGGACTTGAATGTATAAAATAACAATAAAATTTTAATTTCACTTAGTATTCATTATGAGTCATAAAAATGCTACTCAAACTGCCAGTTTACGCTTTTCTCCAACAAGCAAGGCAGACTTCTTTTCTACACTTCGTAAGAATGTAGATAATTATTTCAAAGAAAACCAAATTTCAAAGTATGCTAACAATCACTTTGCATTCAAAACTATTGCAATGCTGAGTTTATATGTAATACCATTTGTATTGATTCTTACCAACTTTTTTTCGGCCTGGGCAATGCTGTTTTTCGCATTCTTGATTGGAGTAGGCAAAGCTGGTATAGGCATGTGTATCATGCATGATGCTAACCACGGAGCAACTTCTCCGTCTAAAACAGTCAATAAACTACTGGGAAGTACTATGTACCTACTAGGTGCCAGTGCATTTAACTGGCGTATTCAACATAACGTGTTGCATCATACCTATACCAATGTATTTGAAGTAGACGAAGATATAGAAACAAAATTTATCATCCGTTTATCGCCTTATGCTGAACTAAAGAAAATACATAAATACCAACACATTTATGCGTTTGCTCTCTACAGCCTGATGACCTTCTCGATGCTTTTTAAAGACTTTGTCAAGGTGTTTCGCTATACCAGCAAAAACTCTCAGTTTAAAAAGAAAAATACCAACCAGGCAAAAGAAGTTCTTATTCTTTTTTCTACCAAAATTCTTTATCTGCTAGTAGCTATTGGTTTACCTTTGTTATTGGTTGATATTACCTGGTGGCAACTACTGATTGGCTTCTGTGTAGCTCACTTCACTACAGGGTTTATTTTGAGTGTAATTTTTCAGATGGCGCACGTAGTAGAAGATACAGAACATCATCATATTCCAGAAAATGGACAAAACCTGGAAAATACCTGGGCTGTACACCAGCTACACACCACCGCCGACTTTGCCCGTAATAATAAGCTATTATCGTGGTACATAGGAGGGCTTAACTTCCAAATAGAGCACCACTTGTTCCCTCATATATGCCATGTGCATTACAAAGCTCTTTCTGAAATTGTGAAAAACACCGCACTAGAGTTTAACCTGCCTTACAATGAAATGCCTACATTTCGCAGTGCTATAGTTTCTCACCTAAAAACCTTGAAGGCTTTGGGAAGCAATGAGTTACAGCCTACCCATGCCTAAAACTGTGTTGCCTGCAAAAAACATAAGCACTTTGTCTCAGAGATAAAGTGCTTATGTTTTACTTAAAATTTAAGTGACAGTTATACCCATACTATCAAAGGGTACAATATATAGCTTTTAATTCTTCTTTATAATACCGTTTATATAAAGTATCATACTTTGGTTTTGGGAGTGTTGAGGGCTAGTCAATCAATCACACACAATCTTAAAATACTATTTTTCATTATGAGTCGCAAAAACGACCCTCAAGCCGCCAAGTTGCGATTTTACCCAACAAGCAAGGCTGATTTTTTTTCTACACTTCGCAAAAATGTAGATAATTATTTCAAAGAAAATGAAATTTCTAAATATGGCAATCATCATTTTGCCATTAAAACAGCAACAATGCTTGGTTTGTACATTATACCATTTGTACTGATTTTGACTGGATATTTTTCAATCTGGGTAATGTTATTTTTCACATTTCTTATTGGTATTGGCAAAGCTGGTATCGGAATGTGTGTGATGCATGATGCTAATCACGGCTCAGCTTACCCTTCCAAAACTATCAACAAAGTTCTGGGCAATACCATGTATTTGTTAGGAGCCAGTACTTTTGCCTGGAAAATACAACACAATGTACTGCACCATACTTATACCAATATCTACGATATGGACGAAGATATCGACAGTAAATTTATCATTCGTTTGTCGCCTTACGCTGAGCTAAAAAAGTTTCATAAATATCAACACATTTATGCTTTGCCTCTTTATTGCTTTCTCACCCTGGCCGTTTTGGTCAAGGACTTTACTCAGGTAATAAGCTATACCAGCAAAAACTTTCAGTTCAAGGCAAAAACTACCCAGTTCAAAGAGGTAACCATTCTTATACTTACTAAACTTGCCTATTTAGGCTGTGTACTCTTGTTGCCTTACCTATTGCTTGACATTACTGTATGGCAACTTGCCATTGGATTTTGTGTAGCGCATTTTACTACAGGCATTATCCTAAGTGTAGTTTTTCAATTGGCTCATGTAGTAGAAAACACTGAACACCATCAAGTACTGGACAATGAAGACAACCTGGAAAATACCTGGGCAGCCCACCAACTACACACCACCGCTGACTTTGCCCGTAACAACAGGTTATTATCTTGGTATGTAGGGGGGCTTAACTTTCAAATAGAGCATCACTTGTTCCCTAACATTTGCCATGTGCACTATAAAGCTATTTCTGACATTGTAAAAAACACTGCACAACAGTTTAACCTGCCTTATAATGAAATGCCTACATTTCGCAGCGCAATAAAATCTCATCTAAAAACATTGAAACAATTGGGGCAAGTAGAGCTACAATCAACCCCTGCTTAAAACCTCTTTTTTGTTTTTATTTGAATAATTTTCGTTTTTTACACCCTTAAATATTAAAACCTTATGATTTGATAAAGATCATAAGGTTTTTGCTTATTAATAGCGTTCATTTTTATATCGTTAAACCCATTACTAATGAAATTATTAGAAGGAAAAGTAGCCCTGATTACTGGTGCTTCAAAAGGAATCGGAAAAGCCATTGCGCAGAAATATGCTGAACAAGGCGCCCAGGTAGCTTTTACTTATTTATCTAGTGTAGAGAAAGGTCAAGCACTTGAGCAAGAGTTGCAGCAGGCGGGCGGTAAAGTAAAGGGGTATCGTTCTGATGCGTCAAACCATGAGGCAGCTATAGAGCTTGTAAATAATGTCATCCAAGATTTTGGCAGGTTAGATGTTTTGGTAAATAATGCAGGTATTACAAAAGATGGGTTGCTCATGAGGATGTCTGAAGAGCAATGGGACCGTGTAATAGAAGTAAACCTTAAGTCAGTTTTTAACCTGACCAAAGCCAGTATGCGTCAAATGATGAAGCAAAAAAGTGGGTCTATTGTGAATATTACTTCGGTAGTAGGCATAAGAGGCAATGCCGGACAAGCCAATTACTCTGCGTCAAAAGCGGGAATCATTGGTTTTACCAAGTCGGTAGCATTAGAACTAGGCTCAAGAAATGTGCGCTCTAACGCCGTAGCTCCCGGTTTTATAGAAACTGAAATGACAGGCGAGCTTGACCAAAAAGTAGTTGACGAATGGAAACAAGGCATACCATTGAAAAGAGCAGGAGCGACCAATGAGGTGGCCGATTGTGTGGCATTCTTAGGTTCTGACATGTCAAGTTATATGACTGGACAAGTGCTACAAGTAGACGGCGGAATGCTTACTTAAAACAAACAGGCAGTTAATGTAGTTTTTACGTAAAGTATATATTAACTGCCTTATTTTTTATTTTTTCTTAAAAGATCAATACCCTATTTCACTACTTATATAAAAACTTGAAGTGATTTTTATTTTGTTTTTTTAGACATTGTAATGTTTCTGATAGTTTCATTACCCCTAACTACTAACATTCATCTACATTATTCGTTATTTTTAAAGATGGTATCTCACAATCCCAAGGTATAGTATATATTATACAATCTCCATGAAAAATATTCAAAACATTGAGCCTAATTTAGTTCTTAAAAGCATAGAAAAGCTATCAATGGCTTTTAAAGAATCTGAACTAACCGATCAAAATAAAACAAAAATTTTGCACTCTTTGCGTGAAGAAACCAAAGTTGTAAAAGATTTTCTTCACTGCAGCGATGACGAAGCCTGGCTCTTCTCTGTAATGTTTGCAATGAGTATTAGCGGAAAAGATACCGATTTGGATAGTCTTACTCAATACCTGTCTTGCAATCCCTTCTTTATTGTAAGCCTTTCTCCTGTGTTAGAAAGCCTGGTGAGTAAACGTTTACTCATCAAAAATACTGGGTATGATATGAAAGTCATTGCCACCCGTTTTCACGTATCAAACTATGTGTTCAATGCTATTTCCCTTAATAAATCTATCCCAAAAAACGATCATTTTGAAGATGTGTATGAAGTAATAGAGCGAGTCAATGAAATGATTTGCGAACGGGAAAAAAACAACATTCCTACCGACGAACTTTTTACTGAAGGGCTGGATTTGTTAAAGCGTGAGGCTAAACGTTTTAAACTTGTACAAAGCATCTTGGACTTCAATCTTTATGAAGATGATACACTATTGTTAGTACACCTTTGCCATGCCTTTGCCAACGACTCAAACGAAGCAGACATAGAACGTTATATATATTATGTATACGACTCTATGGGAAGTAAAATCAGGGCAAAGAAAAACCTGTTTTCAGGGCAGTCGCAATTGATTGAGCAAGACCTTGCCTGCTTTGTTGATGATAGTTTTTATGGGGGTAAAGAGTTAGCACTTACTGACAAAGCTATAGATTTATTATTTTCTGAAGATTTGGGGGCTTTGGAAAAAAGCAAACCCTTTAATCCTAAACATTGCATATTCATTGCCCCAGAAAAGATAAAACCAGTGTCGCTTTTTTTCAACCAAGAAGAAAAGAAGCAACTTGATTTGTTTTTTGAACTGTTGGAAGAGAATAATTTTAAGAAAACCATCACTAAGTTTGAGAAAATGGGGTATGCATCTGGGCTTACTTTTTTGCTTTATGGAGACCCTGGCACCGGAAAAACCCAAATAGCCTATAACTTGGCACATACCACCAACCGACCATTGTTATTGGTAGATATTTCATCTATTCGTGATAAGTATGTAGGAGAGTCAGAAAAGAGAATAAAGCAGGTGTTTAAAACCTATAAACAAGCTAAAGATTATTATGATCAGTGCCCTATTTTGTTTTTTAATGAATCTGATGCACTGATAAGTAAACGTTATGAAGTTTCATCAAGTGTAGACCAGATGAACAACAGCATGCAAAATATCTTACTACAAGAGCTAGAAGATTTTGAAGGTATTTTGATTGCTACCTCTAATATGAATATGAACCTGGACAACGCCTTTGAAAGACGTTTTTTATATAAAGTAAAGTTTCACAAACCTGATACTAAAACCCGTCAATTAATTTGGCAATCAAAAATTGCTGATATAAGCGACAAAGATGCAAAAAAACTAGCAAGGGATTTTTTACTTACTGGTGGGCAAATAGCCAATGTAGTAAGAAAATACACCCTTGAGAATATACTTAAAGACAGCCTACCTAACATAGCCGAACTAAGAGAATTATGCACTAACGAGTTTTTTGGGAAGAATGACCGTATGATAGGCTTTAAAAAATAAAAGCGGAGACCGTTGTACAATCTCCGCTTTTATTTTGGTCTTATATGAATAAACTATCAATGAGGGAAAAGTTCTTGTAACTCATCATCTAACTTGTCTGCCCACCACTCTAGGTCTTTGATACACACACTCAACTCGTTGTAATCCATTCCATTAATATCTCGTTCTGACACCGCGTATACAAATTCACTACTAGAGCGGATAGCTAATTTTAAACCCAATTTTGAGTAATTGAGTTCTAACAAATGGCGGTAAAAGCTAAATTCTTCTTTTGCTGGAATCTTCATCAAAGGAGAGTAAATACACAGGTACTCTCTATTGTTTTTTCCATCTGCAATAAATACTTCTATAGATGCTGATCCTCTCTTCCAATTCCACGAATCAGTCTCAGCATTATAAGTGTCTTTTTTGGTCAAACCAACCGACTCAACATACTCTTGAATCATTTCTTCAACTTGGCTTTTATATGACATAATGGCTTTCTATTAGGTAATAAACTACGATTAATTTAAGTAAGTAACAGAATAAGTATTCACCATTGCTGCATCATTCAATGGTTGTTTGGTCACATTTTTTGCTATGTATCACCCCATCACCATTTGAACATTCACAACTCTGACTACTTAATTAATAACAATTGAAACTTTGCACTTGCTTATTAAGCGTTATAATAAAGTCTCAATCATTAAAAGAGATTTCTCTTCTCAAAGATTATACTAAATACCACTATCGTAAGATGTATAGTTTACCAAAGCCATTTTTAAATGCCTTGTCAGCACTGGTTTTTCGCTGTTCTATTGGTTGTCCGTTTATCTTCATTACCACACGATAAAGGTACAACCCATTGGCAAGCAAGTCGCCGTACTCATCCCTGCCATCCCAGGCATACTGAGACCGATTATTCCCTATCACTATTGGGCCAAGTTCTTCCTTGGTAATCTCCCGCACAACTTTTCCGGTAACGGTCATTATCTGAATTTTCATCTCATCAGGTATTGCTCCCCCGGTAAGCGTAAAAACAAATTGAGTTTTGGTAGAAAAGGGATTAGGATAAGGAAACACATGGGTTACAGTAGACTCGTTCACTACCTCAAAATTAATAGTATAAGGGTTTACCCCAGCTTTATTATCCGAAGCATCACGCCCTTGCACCTTTAGGGCATATTGACCATTTGCCAGGTTTTTAGGATGAAACTCTACTTCAGTCAAGCTAGGGCCACTTGTCCATTTCACGTTAGGATCGCTGAATACGATTGTTTCAAAATCACAAGTTTCACATTTTCTCAATAAAACATTTAAGTTACTAGTGTCAGTCAGCACTTTGAATGAATTTTCGTCCCTCAAACGAATATTAATGACTGGGCTGGGCGATACGATTTCACCATCCATAATTTGCCTCCCATCAAACGAGACCTCCAGTATAGGGTTGGCATTATCTTTAAGCACATTGAAATTCACCTGATACAAATTATTGTCATAATACAGCTCTGCTGCTATCCGGGGGTTTACATATACTGTGAGCACGTTGGCTCCTACCCTACCCAAAGTTTCTATTTGTCGACTAAACCTCACCACACTTTTGGGTTGAGGGGCAAGTATTTTCACTGAGTCTCTCAGTACCTCCTTATTGTCGGTAGTGAGCACATAACGTACCCATAATGAATCGGATGAAAACGCTACATCAGTAATATTTCTAAAAGCAAATTCAACATTCACACTTTCCCCTTCTTGTTTGTCTGCAATTACATACTTCTCTTTACCAATAGTCTCTATATCTATCAGTCCTTCAGGTATTGGCAAAGCTTCATAGGTGACCATCCAGCGCTTAAGCTGAGCTGGAGTAAAATCGACCTCATCTTTTAATACCAATTTTAGCCTGATAAATGGGTAGGTTCCAGCATTTAGTATATTCTTCAAGTCAAACTCTGAGGGTAAAGCTGCTTGCTGAGAAAATACTACCGACTCTTGACCTTGAGTGTTAATACCTATGATCTGATAAGTTATTACATCATTGGCATTTGCAACCATTTTACCATAGAGTTTGCCCCATTCTTTGGCAGGTCCTATAGGTAATGTTGTAACCTCACCAGAAGAAAAGCTTTCGGTATAATTATAGTTCATGACAATACTTTCTGAGGTTTGCCCTGATAAACTGGTAGAAATCACCTCTTGTAAAGCACTCCCCCCTTTTTGCCCCAATAATATATATGGATGCCCATTTTGCAATGTGTTCAAAGCTCCTGAGCTTGCCCCTACGTTTTGTAAAGCAGTTTTGATAGTAGCATCCCAACTACTAAATGTTACATTCCCTTTGCTTAATAATAAGACATAGTCGCCGCTAGGTATTGCGTCCAGGTAGTTTTTCAAATTAGTAGTCATAGCATTGGTATAAACATTGGCAGACAAACCATTGCCACTACTGTTACCGTTACGCCCACAAGTAGGGTTTGTAATAGAAGGAGTAAATAATAGATAAGGCTGAAAAGTTTCTTTTTTAAACGCCATCACTATGACTTGGTCACCCGCACAGTCTGATGGAGTAATTAAAGGGATGCCGTTATACATTACCTGGGTAAGTGGACTAGATGCATTAGCGCCAGAAGTATTCACTGCCAGTTTTGTATCAACACTCTTAAACTTCCACTGATTATTCGCTTTATCTAGCTGCAGGTTTCCTGTAATGATGTCTTTTTCAAATTGGGAGAACTCGCTTTGTGACCATCCCTCTGGGCTTCCAGGAATATAAGTAAAAGAACGGTCTGCCCACAAAGAAGTAGGGTTAGGGTTACCTATCTGGTCAGCATAATTAATCCGCCAATAATATACAGTACTATCTTGCCCTGTATCACCCGCAAATACCTCAGAGCTCCAGTTGAGCAATAAGCTTGGCTGTATAAAAACTGTTTTTTTGCCTGGACTATCAAAAGAGTTAAGCGTATCTATTTCACATACAAACTGTCTGTTTTCGTTTGTAAGTGATCCTGAAAAAGCAGTAAAATCAATGGGATTTTTGGTAGCTATACTAAAATCATACGGACTCAAAGGAACCGCTCCCTGGGCCTGAAACAAGTATTCTATTTCGGCAATATTATTAGTTTCACTTACTTCATCAATATTGTTCAAGTAGTCAATATGTACTTTTATTTTGTTCAAGCCACTCCCGTTTTTAGCTGGATCACGTTTGACTGTAAACGACACAGTATCTTGCAGGTTGATAGGAGAGTAATCTACATTATTGGTATAAACAGTGCTTGTTCCATCAGCATAAGTTCGCTCTACTGACATTCTAAAAGGTTGGTTATCTTTAATGCCTACATTTGCCACTACTACATTTACCTGAAACGAATCTGAAACCGCTGACAAAGGGTTACCATCAAAAGATTTAAGTGTGACAAACTCACTAGAAGTGTAATAGTCTGGCTTGTTGCCCCTGCTTAAACGTATGGCAGGATCTCCCTGTAATAACATTTGCTGATCAACCGTTACTTCTGCTTGTTCATTTGTTCTTGGTTGGGTTCTTATTACTTCTTGAATAATTTCGCCTACTGGTCTGCCCACAAACTGGGTACTATTGAAAGCTACTGCATAAAACCTTTGTGAGTAACGCCACAGTGGTACTGTATAACCTATATAAGTATGAGCAAGAAACCCGATAGAGCCCCGATCTGCTGTATTGATCCAGTCTTCTGAAAGTGACCGGAAATCGCCACTAAATATACTGGCCAATTGGCAACCATTGGCTATAATCATCGGATACTTTCCCTTGTTTCTGTACCCCTCTATGTCATCTGTCACAAAACCTATTTCTAAATCGGTAACACCTACAGCAGAGTGCCCAAAGAAGGTAATGACCCCTACTCCCTGGTTTACCAACTCTGACACATTAATTACTTCTACAAGTTGAGAAATGTTTTTAGACAAAGTAGTAAAAACGGGGGTAAGTAGTCCCCCAGAAGCCAATTGAGCATAAGAATCGACATAAGCTCTCAATAATTGCTGCTCACTGGCATTATTTCCTCCACTTAAATGAATAAAATTCTTCATCCAAATGGCTTCGCCTTTGAGTACCTCATGCTCTTTTACTTTGTTTAAATAATTAAGTACCTGACTAGCCAACCGGGTGCTAAGCCTACCTGTAGGTATCATAGGAGTTTGAGGGCTTATAGGGTTAAACCCAGCAGTATACATTACATCAGAAGGTGGGTAACCAAAAGGTGGAATTAAATCTTGTCCACGATGGGCAGGAATGATTCGAGGGTTTAAGCTTGTTGCAGACTGGTCAATTGACAATCCTTTACCTATTAAAAACAAAAATTTTGGATTCCCCTTATCGTACATATAACGAGCAAATTTTTTAATAGCAAGTGGACTATACTCGCCATAATTAAACTGATTGTAGAGTAGTTTTACATTGACTGTCAAGGTATCAAACCCTCCTCCTTCGGTAGATGCTCGGTAAGCTGCATAAGCCTGTACAGGGTCGCTTACCCCTCCTGTGGCTTGTCGTAAAGACGCATGTGTAATAATTAAATAATTATGTTTGGCCGCATCTATATTTCTAAAGGGAGCCTTCTCAATCCCAATCACATTGTCAAACAAGGTATTATTGCTCACATACAGCTGGCGCTCAATTGCAGTGTTATTGACAATGGCAGTAAGTTTTCCAGCATTCGTTCCAGTGATCACCCTTCCTACATTATCTTTGTCTGTAATGTCAAACACCTGAGCATTTGCTACTGGACTACTGATTTCCAGGTAAGACTTACCTCCTCCGTTTGCTCTCAACCTAAAGTTGTAACTTGCCTGAGACTGCATGTCTACTCTCTGTGGATAGGTAAGTTTAATGTATGCTATGCTTATGCTACCCGTTGGCTCTTCTAACCGAACAACTACCTGACCAGTACCCGAAATATCACTTAACTCTATTTCTTTAGTATAAGTATAGTTTACTTGAAAAACAGTTTGCACATCGTCCAGCAAACGTAAGTTTCCAGTAGAGTTGCCTACATATATTTTAGTCTTGTTTACCTTTACTGAGTTTCGTCCTATATACCTTATCTCAAGCTTTGGTTTTACTCCACTCCCACTGTTAATATTGCTAACATTGAAATTAAAATTGGCACCAGCTGCTCCTATAGGTGAACCTACCCACCCCTCGGCAATATCAAAATCGCTGATATATATGCTATTTGTAGTACCTATGGGGTATTTTCGTCCTAGGGCATATTGATTATTAAACACTAACAACTCCTCTTTCCAGTGATAACTCTCTGCTGTAAGGCCACCAGTATTAGCCTCATTGGTTTCAATCATTCGTTTCCCTAAAGAACCATCTACTGTCCAGGTAAGAAAATAAGCGGTAGTATCTGAGTATAAATTATAGTATTTGTTTACCAACCAAGCAGGATCTTTATACATCAAAGCATCTTGAGTTCCATCATTCTTTTCTCCATAAAACAAGACATAATCACTACTAGAGAATACCTCATTACTTGCACTATTTACCACAATGGCTTGTTCTTTGCCCCGATGAAATATTTGGAGATTTTTGGGTTTTACTGATGCTACTGGAATACCTGCACTCTGAAGTTGTGTATAACTTATCTTATACACTCCTTTCTTTACCACAGGAATTTTATAGTACTGTTGGCTATAGTTAATCCATTCATTGCCATAAGTTTGAGCTTGGGCATTTACCGCCCCTAAGATCATCATGGCAATCAAGAACAAGTAGTAGTATTTTGTATGATTAAATTTCATTAGAGAATTGATTTTATCGTAAACTGAGCTTTTAGCAGGGATGTTTTATTTATTGATGGCTACTTTCAATGAAAAAACATTGGAGTATAATGCTTCAGACTGATTGCCTACATCAGTAAAAGCATAGTCGATAGTAAAACGACTGATATTTATACCTACACCAAAAGTGGGCTGAAAAGAGGTAAACGTTCCCCCTTTGGTATCTTTAATTTGCTGAATATTGTGCACTCCACCTCTTAGAAACACTTTTTTCAAGTAGTTAAGTTCCACTCCCATTCCAGGATCAATAGAAATTCTTTCGGTTTGAATGGGTACATTTCTGCGTCCATCAAAAGTAGTATTCAGGTCAACAGCAATGAGTGCCCCAAATTTTTTATGAATCACAAACTCTTTAGAAGCACTCAATATCAAGCGAGGCAAGGTAATTTCAATAGAGTTTCTTGGAATAGCATTGCCCGTTTGGGCAAAAACTTCAGCTACCAAAGCAGTATTGTGTGCCCAGGCATTAAAGGTTCCTGTAATATCTCTTGCCATTGCGCCAAAGTGCCAACCATTCTTAAGGTCTAGTTTTAAGCCAGCATCTAAACCAAAACCCCAGGCGTTGGCAAAATTACCTACGTTTCTATAGATAATTTTAAAATTGGCGCCCCCCTTCAGCCCTTTGATCCAGGGCAAGTGGCGAGCATAGGATACTAGAAAACCATAATCTGCCACCCCAAAAAAACGGATATTGTCATAATTTAAGCGTCCGTCAGCATCGTATAAAAACCGGGTATCAGGAATATCATCTGCGCCTAGTCTTATGACAGAGATACCTAAATGACTCATAGAGTCTATAGGCACCGCAAAGCCAGCGTAATCATACTGAATGATGCCTCCAAAATACTCAGAGTGCATCAACGCCACATCATAATCACTTTTTATGTCCAGCAAACCTGCTGGATTCCAATAACCTGAGGTTACATCTTGGACAATAGATACCTGAGTATTTGCCATACCCAGAGCACGTGCACCTACTCCTATATTCATAAACTCATTGCTAAACTTGGGAGCAGTAACACCACCTGCACTACTAGTGGAACTTTGACTATACGTTTTACTAAAAATTAATGTAGTAATAAATAGCAGTAATAAATTCTTAAACATCTTATTGTTTTATACTTAAAATCACAAAGAGGTAAACGATACTCTGTAAGTGTAACGTAAGAGGCTTTGAAATGATACAACACCTAGAGTAAAGGAGGTTTACCCACAAAAAAAGTCAGGTGCATGCACCTGACTTTTTTTGATGTTTGTATTTTAAAAGAGATGAGTAGTAAAAGTGCTGATTCAATATTTATTCCTCATAAGCCCAATCCACCCCGGTTTTTAGGTCTTTGATCAGCAAGCCACTTTCTTTGAAGGTGGTCCTAATCTGATCTACTTTGTCATAGTCTTTATTTTCTTTAGCATCTTTATACAAGTCCAGCATTCCCTGGATTAATACTTCTTGCTTATTCGTTTTCTCTTCTATCAACCCAAACACGTCTACAATAAAAGTAATAAAGAAAGACTTCATACGGTCAAATGTTGCCTTCTCTATAGTAGCTATGTCTTGTGGGTGAGTATAAAAATGATTAATTTTTTTATTGATGTTAAATATTTGAGCCAATGCTTTTGCGGTGTTCATGTCATCATTCATACTACGCAATGCATTGTCACAAAACCCATTGATTTGCTGATCCAGTTTTGTATTAAGTGTTCCTGCTGCTGTAGGATACTCCATCAACTTAAGGACTCGCAAACTATTCATTAACTTCTTATAGGCTTTTTGAGCATCCAACAAGGCTTTGTTCGAAAAGTCAATGGTACTACGGTAGTGCGCCTGTAAAATAAACAAACGAATGGTCATAGGGGAGTACGCCTGAGCCAAAATTTCGTGCTCTCCAGTAAAAACTTCTTCTATCGTAATGAAGTTTACAAACTCTTGTGCCTGCTCTTGTATTTGTCTAAAATGCGGTTGTGCCTCCTTCCCCAAATACTTCTCAGGTTTTTCATCAAACTCGTCTTTCTGAGGTTGGTTCAAGTCCTTTACCTTGGCTACCAAATCATCAGGAAGCCCTCCAGTCTTCAGGTTGGTCAATGCTTCTTCGCTCCACTTTACCCTGGGCGACTTACTCATTTTTACTCCATCAATGGTTAACATATTATTATGCATCCAATACTTTACCGGAGCTTTGCCACCATTAGCAGCCTTTGCCTGAGCTATTTCACATTCATGATGAGGAAACATCAAGTCCATTCCTCCCCCATGAATGTCAAACTGTTCGCCCAGATACTTTGTGCTCATTACGCTGCACTCTAGGTGCCAACCAGGAAAACCTTCGCCCCAAGGCGAGTTCCAACGCATCAAATGTTCAGGAGAAGCTTTTTTCCAGATAGCAAAATCCATTGGGTTCTTTTTCTCACTTTGCCCCTCTAGATTTTCTCTCGTATTTGCCAACAACTCATCTATTACCCTGCCCGAAAGCTCTCCATAATTATGACGCTCGTTGTATTTTTTCACATCAAAATATACCGAACCTTCAGACTCATAAGCCAGCCCTGCATCCAGTATTTTTTGCACAGTATCTATTTGCTCTACAATATGTCCGGTAGCTGTTGGAGAAATGCTAGGACGCTTTACATTAAGGGCATCCATCAACTCCAGGTATTTGTTGGTATATATGTTTACTATCTCCATAGGCTCAAGCTGCTCAAGCTTGGCTTGCTTTGAGATCCTATCTTCTCCATCGTTTTCGCTACCTGTCAAATGCCCCACATCGGTAATGTTGCGCACATAACGCACTTTATAGCCAAGATACGTAAGATAACGGGATAACACATCAAAAAACACTGCGGGGCGGGCGTTGCCTATGTGTGGGTTATTATATACAGTAGGACCACAAACATACATTCCTACAAAGGGAGGATTTAAAGGCTCGAAAACCTCTTTTGTGTTAGTAAGTGTATTCTGAATTTTTAATGGTGGAATAAATGCTTGTTTCTGGTTATCTCTACTCATACCAATAGTGTTATATACAATGTTATGATTTGACTAATTATTTTGACACCTTTTTTGTGACTCAAAACCCAATGATATTTTTTGATTTGTGAATAAAACATTGGGCAACAAATTTAGAAATAATTCAATTTTTGCAATGTTAATAAAAAGTTATTCCAAAAGTCATCAAAGTAAATAATAATCATACCTCCATCATTGCCCTTTTGTCTATAGTTATAGCAAACACGCATCTTACTTTTTGGATTACAAAATAGTTTAATGGGCTCTAATTCAAGACTTAATTTAAATAAAGTAAAAATTTAATTTGTATGGCAACCTAAAATACTCTATTTTTGTGACTCAAAGAAAAGTTTTTAAAAGCTTATACTCTCAATTACTGAAGTGATATTATGAAGAAGTCCTTGTAATATATTATTTTGTACATAACAAAGTTTGCAAATAAAGTTTTTAACTTTTAGGTTTGCAATCTTACTCAAAATATAAAAAAAAGGGCTTCATGCCCTTTTTTTCATTTTAAGGGTTTCAAAGTTTTTGAGTTCACAATAACTAAATGAATCAAGAAGAAAAATTAACAACACTTATTAAAGAACACCTTGAGCCTGAGTATTTTTTAATTGATGTGATATTAAAAAATCAAAAGCCTAAAGCCAAACTCACAGTACTGATTGATGGTGACCAAGGCGTTTCTATAGACAGGTGTGCCACACTAAGCCGATGGCTTGGCAAATACATAGAAGAAGAAAACCTGATAGAAGGTGCATATACACTGGAGGTTTCATCTCCCGGAGTAGACTTGCCTCTAAAAAATCAAAGGCAGTATATAAAAAACATTGGGCGAAAAGTAAAAGTATCGCTAAATGAAGGTGGCAATAAAACAGGCGTTTTAGAAAAAGTTGAAGACAAACTCATTGTAATACAACCTGAAAAGAAGGGTAAAATAATTCCCGAAAAGGAAGAAATTCCTTTTGATCAGATAATGAAAACCAAAGTGATGATTTCGTTTGGTTGATTGAGTTTATTTTACAGATTAGACTTTTATTAAAAGATATACAAATTGGACAAGCAAGAAATCATTAGTTCGTTTGCAGAATTTGCTCGGGCAAAAAACATTGACAAGGTCTTGATGGAACAAGTTCTGGAAGAAGTGTTCAGAACAATGATTCGGAAAAAATACACCTCTGATGAAAACTTCGATGTGATAGTTAACATAGAAGATGGTGATTTGGAAATGTATCGGAACCGAATTATTGTAGAAGATGATTCTCCAGAAGCCCAAGAACTAGACAAAGTAACCCTGTCAGAGGCAAAAAAAATAGACCCTGAAATTGCAGAAGAAGACATTGGGGATGAATTTCCTCAGACGGTTTATCTAAGCGATTTTGGTCGACGCGCAATTTTGACAGCAAGGCAAACGCTCATTCAGAAAATCAAGGATGTAGAAAAAGAGAATCTATATCTGAAATATAAAGACATGACGGATGAGATTGTGGTAACTGAGGTACATCAGATTTTGAGCAGAGAATTGTTACTGCTTGACTCTGAAGGTAATGAGCTTTCGCTTCCTAAAAACGAGCTGATACCTAAAGACAGATACCGTAAGGGCGAAATGTCAAAAGCTGTAGTACACAGGGTAGATATGATCAATGGTAACCCAAAGATCATCCTATCTCGTACATCTCCAATTTTTCTGGAAAGGCTTTTTGAAAGCGAAATACCAGAAGTGTATGATGGCTTGATTACTATTAAAAAAGTAGTAAGACAACCAGGTGAAAGAGCAAAAGTTGCAGTAGAGTCTTATGATGATCGCATAGATCCTGTAGGTGCTTGTGTTGGAATGAAGGGTTCGCGAATCCATAGTATTGTTCGTGAACTAAACAACGAAAACATTGATGTAATAAACTATACCGACAATTTAGATTTGTACATCACTCGTGCGTTGAGCCCCGCAAAAATCACAAGCATTAAAATGGAGGATGATGGCAGAGTATCTGTGTTTTTAAAACCAGACCAAGTATCACTTGCCATCGGAAAAGGAGGGCATAACATCAAGCTTGCCAGTAAATTGGTAGGAATGGAGATTGATGTATACCGTGATATGGACGAGTATGAAATTGAGGAAGACATAGAACTTTCTGAATTTGACGATGAAGAAATAGAACCTTGGATAAGAGATGAACTTCGTCGTTTGGGTATGGAAACCGCCAAAAGTGTCCTAAATGTTGGTAGAGAACTCCTGATTAACAGAAGCGAACTAGAAGAAGAAACTGTAGATTATTTGCTTGCTCTTCTGAAACGAGAGTTTGAAGAAGAAGAAGAACAAGAGTAAATATTTATCAGAAGGGTCAAAGTTTAACATAGACAGACGCATTAGACACAAAAAAGTATTAGATGGCAGATAAAAACACCATAAAACTAAGCCAGGCGGCAAAAAAACTCAATGTAGGCATTTCTACCATTGCCGAGGTTCTTATATCGAAAGGAGTCAAGGTAGAGACTAAACCTAAACCAAGTACAAAAATTTCAGTAGATGCATTGAAAATTTTGGCCAATGAGTTTAATGTGCCTCTCAACAACCTGATAGAGGAAAAACCTACATCTAGCAAAAAAGAAAATGTAGCTGCCAAGCAAGAAAACAAAAAGGAAAAAGTTAAAACCCCGGATACCGCTGCTAGTGCTGAAAACAAGAAAACAAAAGTTGAAACAAATCCCAACGAAGGGAAAACTAAAACCAATACTCCGCCAAAAACTGTAGAAACAAAAAACTCGGATACCGCTGACAACAAACAGTCATCGTCTAAACTTCCAGGACTTACTGTAAAAGGAAAAATAGACTTAGAAGGTAACGCTCAGCAGAAAGGAAAAGCAAACCAGAAAAATAAGCCAAAAAACTCTGGTACTTCGAACAAAGAAGTTCATAAGAAAAATACTTCTGATAAGGCAAAAGCTACTAATGATGGTAAACCTGCCCCAGAAGAAAAAACAGTGTCATCTAATATTCAGAAATCCAAAGACCCCATCAAACCCAAGGAAGAAAAACCAAGGGCACAAACTGAAAAAACAGTGGAAAGACCCTCTACAAACGTTCAAAAAACTCCTGTGGACAAAAACAAGGATAAGAGCAAAGAAAAAGTTGAAAAGCCTGCGGCAAAAAATGCCCAGGCAAAAGAGTCATCGGCAACCACCAGTGGTAAAGCTGATACAGAAAAGAAACCTGAAGTTGAGGTAATCAAAGCAAAAGCTGAACAACTTTCGGGACTTACTATTAAAGGTAAGATTGAGCTTCCGGTAGAAAAACCAAAGAAAAAAGGTAAGCCTGTTGCATCTTCTGACGAGAAAAGAAAGAAGAAAAAGAAAAAACTTGTCAGAAACCGAAAGGTTGGGCAAAACTCTTCTGACGGTAACAAACAAGGAGGCACAAACAACAACCAAGGTGGTGGCAATCGTCAAGGTGGCAATAACCAAAACCGTAACCAAGGTGGTGGCAATCGTCAAGGTGGCAATAACCAAAACCGTAGCCAAGGTGGTGGCAACCAAAACCGTAGTCAAGGTGGTGGTAACCGAAACTCGAACAATCAGTCTCGGAATAGAAAAGACAGAAGAAATAAGGGTAAAGGAAACAATGATCCTCAGAAAACAGAAATTTCTGCAAAGCAAATACGCGATCGCTTAAAAGCAACGATGGCGCAAGTGCAGGGATCTGGTACAGGATCAAGTGGTAGTACCCGAAGTAAGATCAAAGCTCAGAAACGAGCCAAACGTAAAGAAGCAGAAGGACAAGAAGAGGAGACAACAAAAATCTTAAAGGTAACAGAGTTTATCTCAGCCAATGATATGGCATCTTTGATGGATGTATCTGTGAATGAGGTGATTTCTACTTGTTTGAACCTAGGGATGTTTGTATCTATTAACCAACGTCTTGATGCAGAGGCTATTAAATTTATAGCACTTGAGTTTGATTATGATGATGTAGACTTTATCAGTACTGAAGAAGATGTGAAGATGGAAGAGGAGGAAACTCCTGACCGTGTTGAAGACCTCTCTGAAAGAGCACCTATTGTGACCATTATGGGACACGTAGACCACGGTAAAACTTCTTTGCTTGACTATGTCAGAAGCAGTAACGTAACCGACTCTGAGTCGGGGGGTATTACTCAGCACATTGGTGCTTATGATGTAGTAACCGACGGTGGCAAACGCATTGCTTTCCTTGATACTCCTGGTCACGAAGCTTTTACAGCGATGAGGGCAAGGGGTGCCAAACTAACTGACGTAGTGATATTGGTGGTGGCAGCCGATGACCGCGTGATGCCTCAAACTAAGGAAGCAATCAATCACGCCAAAAATGCTGATGTACCTATTGTAATTGCTATTAACAAGGTAGATAAAGAAACAGCTAATCCTGATAAAATCCGGGAAGAACTTTCTTCGCAAGGGGTATTGGTTGAATCTTGGGGTGGCAAATTCCAAGATCAGGAAATCTCGGCAAAAACAGGTGCAGGTATTCCTGAATTACTTGAAAAAGTATTGCTGGAAGCTGAACTACTTGAACTAAAGGCTAATCCCGATAAAAATGCTTCTGGTACTGTAGTGGAAGCTTCTCTGGATAAAGGTAAAGGATATGTAACCACTGTACTTGTACAAGCGGGAACAATGGAAGTTGGAGATGTTATCTTGGCTGGATCTCACCACGGTAGAGTAAAAGCAATGACGGATCATCTAGGACGACGCCTACAAAAAGTAGGACCTTCTACACCTGTACAGGTATTGGGATTAAATGGAGCACCACAATCGGGTGACTTGCTCAAAGTAATGGAAAATGAGCGGGAAGCACGTGAAATAGCCAACAAACGTGAGCAAATTCAACGTGCTCAAAAAGTAAGGGCTACTCGTGGAAAAACACTGGAAGATATCGGACGAGAAATCGCTCTTGGAAACTTCCAGGAGTTAAAGATCATTGTAAAAGGTGATGTGGATGGTTCGGTAGAAGCCTTGTCAGATTCACTGTTGAAACTATCTACTGAAGAAATTGCCGTAAGGGTAATTCACAAAGCAGTAGGGGGTATTTCAGAGGCAGATGTACAACTTGCCATTGCTTCTGAGGCAATTATCATTGGATTCCAGGTAAGACCATTTAATACTGCCAAACGATTGGCTGAGCAAGAAGGAGTTCAGATAAAACTTTACTCTATTATATACAATGCCATCAACGATGTAAAAGACGCGATGGTGGGTATGTTGGCACCTAAGTTTGAAGAAGTGATTGTAGGCAACGTAGAAATACGCGAAACATTCAAAATATCAAAAATGGGTACCATTGCTGGTTGTTATGTATTGGATGGGTATATGAAGAGAAATAACAAGATTCGCCTGATTCGCGACCAAATAGTGAAATATGAAGGTGAGCTAGGTTCTCTGAAACGATTCAAAGACGATGTTCAAGAAGTAAGAGCAGGCTATGAGTGTGGTTTGAGCGTTAAAAACTTTAATGATATTCTTGTAGGAGATATTATTGAAAGCTTTGAACAACGTGAAATCAAGCGTACACTTAAATAATGTCTGTTTTGACATAGATATAAACTCGAAGGTTGGCTATCAAGCCAACCTTTTTTTATTACCCCTCCCCTACTATTACCCTTCTTCGGTTATTAGTTATTGATCAATCAACTTCATTTTTTGGCTTTAACAATAACGAAATACTGCTCTTTTCAAACTTTCGACAACTTTCCTGTTTACCTTCAATGCTTATACTCTAAAATATTTTAATTTTGTTCAAGAAAATAAATTATTGATAAAGAAACTACAACACAGTTTTTGTTCATGGAATATCGCATAGAAAAAGATACAATGGGCGAGGTAAAAGTACCTGCCGATAAATACTGGGGTGCTCAAACCCAACGTTCTCGTGAAAACTTTGCCATTGGCGACAATCAAATGCCTTTGGAAGTTATCAGGGCTTTTGCTGTATTAAAAAAAGCAGCAGCTTTGACTAATGCCGAGCTGGGAGTATTGCCAGAAGAAAAGGCACAATACATAGCCAAGGTTTGTGACGAAATTTCTAATGGAGATTTAGACGACCAGTTTCCATTGGTTGTATGGCAAACTGGCTCTGGAACCCAGTCGAACATGAACGTAAACGAGGTAGTAGCAAACCGCGCTCATGTGCTCAAAGGAGGGAAACTTAATGACAACGATAAGTTTATTCACCCCAATGATGATGTAAACAAGTCACAATCATCTAATGACACCTTTCCTACCGCCATGCACATTGCTGCTTACAAGATGGTAGAGCGCCATACTTTACCTAAAATTCAGCAGTTGCGCAATACCCTTCAACAAAAAGCCAATGCTTTTAAAGACGTGGTAAAAATTGGTCGTACTCACTTTATGGATGCTACCCCACTTACCTTAGGACAAGAGTTTTCGGGGTATGTAGCTCAACTTGACTTTGCAATCAAGGCAATTAAAAACACCTTAGACCACATGAGTTACTTGGCTTTGGGTGGCACTGCAGTAGGTACAGGTTTGAACACTCCTGCAGGTTACGCCGAAAAAGTAGCTCAAAAAATTGCCGCACTTACTAACCTACCTTTTCAAACTGCTCCTAACAAATTTGAGGCTTTAGCAGCGCACGACGCTATGGTGGAGACTTCTGGCGCACTTAAGCAGTTGGCAGTAAGTTTGATGAAGATAGGTAATGACATTCGTATGCTTAGCTCTGGACCTCGTTGTGGCATTGGTGAAATCATTATTCCAGCAAACGAGCCTGGTTCATCTATTATGCCTGGCAAAGTAAACCCTACTCAGTGTGAGGCTTTGACTATGGTATGTGCTCAGGTAATGGGCAATGATGTGGCAGTGTCGATAGGTGGCGCTACTGGTCAGTTTGAGTTGAATGTTTTCAAACCTATGATGATTTTTAACTTGTTGCACTCTGCCCGTATTTTAGGCGATGCTTGTGACTCGTTTGACAGAAATTGTGCTGTAGGCATTGAACCAAATCACCAGATGATCAAAGAAAACCTTGAAAACTCTCTCATGTTGGTGACAGCGCTTAATACGCACATAGGCTACGAAAATGCGGCTAAGATTGCCAAAAAAGCATACAATGAAAATAGTACTTTACGTGAAGCCGCTATAGCACTTGGTTTACTCACCAGCGAACAGTTTGATGAGTGGGTAGTACCTCAAAATATGATTGGCAGTATAAAAAAATAGTTTGATACTGGCAGTGTTCAACTTTTATTAGCCTTGATAAAAACGACGGTGTCACTGTTCAAACCAAATTTGATTACTTTTTTAACGTTGTCTCATTATAAGCGAGGGCTTAGTTCCCTCGCTATTTATTGCTGATCTAATGCTTTCTCGTTTTGTAGAGGCATTATTTTTCACATTTTAAACAACTAATGCATTAACATCATGAAGTTTATCATAAAAGGCATAGTAATGAGTGTTTTGATAGGATTGACAGCTGTCAGTAGTCAAGCACAGGAATTAACCAAAACTGAAAAAAGGGCTTTGAAGAAAGAAGCTAAGGCAATGTATAAAGATGTGACTAAGCTAAAAGCACTCAAAGATGGTAAGAAGGAAAGCGATGAAGCACTTGCAACTACCAAAACAGAGATATTGAAGCTAAAAGCCACCCAACACGACTTTGAACAGCGTGAATCGGTAATGCTTAGTACAATTGATAGCTTAAGTGCTCGCCTTAAAAGAGCTCAAGATCGTATCAAAGAACTCGAAAATAATAAGTCGATAACCTCTACTAATCCTACCACTATCAGTGGGGTAGCTTCTACTAAGGGAATTGTGTTTAGGGTACAGGTAGGAGCTTATAAAAACAGAAGTTTTGACCATAATAATAATACAGACTACACCAAAGAGAATGCGGATGGCTACAACAAACATGTACTAGGTACTTTTAGTCAATACCAAGCCGCTAAATCGTTTGCTGAGCACTTGACACAACTAGGCATTAAAGGCGCTTGGGTAGTGGCATTTAAAGATGGTAACAGAATTAGCGTACAGGAGGCGCTTGGAGGCACTACTCCGGTGAAAGATGACAATAACGGAGGAGGTAAATAAAATCTGTAAACCTACCCCAATATGTTCCACTATGTAACTGTATCACAAGTCTTTCTATACCATCAATTTGTGGTATAGAAAGCATTGATCATTATTTAAACAATTGATACCAATGAAACATCTATTATCAATACTTCTCTTATTTGCTTTCTCGGCAGGGGTATCTATCGACGGGATAGCTCAAAAAGACCCCGCCCAAATGTCGAAGAGAGAATTAAGGAAAAAGCTTAAAAGTTTTTACAAAAATCCTGAAACATATAAAAAGTTTAAACAAAATATTGAGGAAAAAAAGAGCAACCTTGCAGATATAGAAAAACAATTGCAAGCCCCAGTAAATACTGAGGCTATTGAGAAAGAGATTGCGGCAAAAACTCAGGAAGAGCAAAAATTAAAGGCAGAAATAGAGCGTCTGAAGAATGAAAAAAAAGAAACTACCACTGTTATAAAAAAAGAAACGAACGCTCAAGGAACAGTATATAAAGTACAAGTAGAAATTACTGACGAAGATTTATACAAAGAGTTTGTTAAAGGGGAAAAAAAACCTGTTTTTACTGGAGATATGGACAGCGATGGTTTAAAAAAATACACCCTGGGCTATTTTCAAGACAAAACAGAAGCAGATAAGTTTGTCAAAATACTGAGTGGGCTTTTTGTAAAAGAGGCTAAAGTAGTCACTTATACAAATGGTCAAAGGGTTGACTAATCTGTACTTCTATTTCTCGAATTTAAACTTAAAAACTATGACACTTTACAAATTCCGTTCTTTGGTACTGGCAGCAATCGTTTTGTGTAGTACTGGGGTAACCACATACGCTCAGGAACTCTCTAAGGCCGAAAAACGGGCAATCAGCAAAGAAATTAAAGGACTTAACCGCAATTTGGAGGGTTTTCGCAAAATGTTGTTGCAAGAAGGCGAACTGGACAAAAAAATTAAGGAAAAGACAGTTGAAATCACAAACAAACGAGCAGAGATAGATAAAAAACAAAAGGAATTGCGTGACAAAAAAATTGCTGTTCAAGCGTTGCATGATGAGATCAAGGCACTGAATAAAACCCAAAAAGAGGTAAACGCTACACCACAACGCACTACAGTAAGCTCCTCTGATACTACCTTTAAAGTAATTATTGGTTCGTATACTACCAAAAACTTCAGCGAATTTGCCAATAAGCATAAAAGTTTTGTGATTGCCCCTTATGAAAACCCTAAAGATAATAAAACTTACTATCGCTACTGTCTGGGGTATTTTACCAGTTACTGGGAAGCATTGTATTTTCAAAAGTACCTTGCTAAAATAATGAACCGGGAAGGCGAAAAATATCAACCTTATGTAGTGGGTTATGCCAACGATAAGATAATTATTGATGTACGGGATTTATTGAATAAACTTGGGCTTTGATTGTACCATAAGGTAATAAAAACAAACCCCCAATGACCGTTAAGTCATTGGGGGTTTGTTTTTATTATAGGTTTATTTCTATTTCTTAGGCTTTTGGCAAAACAACAAACTGGTATTGTCGGTTTTCCAGTGGTAGCCATAAGTAAAATCAAGCTTTTTTACTGTATTACCAGTCTTAAAAGCATCGCGTAAAGCAGGCTGATAACCACTCTTAAAATCGGCAACGGGGCGGGCATACTTGCCATACAATTGTACGTTCCAGCCACGCTCTTTGTAATAGCGATAAGGCACTCCTGTATCATCTTGCAATACCGCCGAACTTTCGTCAAGAATGATATTGCGAATAGTGGTGAAAATCTCGTAATGGGGTAAGTAAGAAGCTGACTTGGTCAGTGTAACTTTATTATCGAAACTTTTGATAAAATCAATAAAGTGTTTTTTCTGTTTTACATACTTTTCTTGAATATCTGACCCAAAATAGTAAATATGCTGAGAGTTAGCTTTGCCTTTGGCCAAAAACTCTATATGAAGTAAAGTGCGGTTTTTATCGGTAGGCACTGTAACAGGTACTATTTTGCGGTTGCCATTAGTATCAAAAACAATGCGTTCTATCTTCACTATTTTGCTTCCAGTACGTGACAAGAAAATAGCCATGAGTGGCAACACCCCTTTCATTGTGGCAGTGTTTAAGTCTCCGCTCATAAAACTAGTAATGAAATAATTTCTTTTTAAAAGCTCAGCCAATGCTTCTCTTGATCGATATAAGTAGTTTTTTAGGAATTTTTTATCTTTTATGTCAAATTTAGGCAACTCACCAATAGGCTCCAACCCAAACATGATGTAATTGTCACAGTTGGGAAAATACAAGAAGGCATTCAAAAAATCAGGACCACTGAAAGGATAAAACAAGTTATGTTTTTCTTTATTGATATGTCCTATTTCTTTGTCTCTCCAGGGGCGTATTTTACTCAAACGATTGTCTTCTAACTGTTGCCAGCTTTTGTTGAGTAGCTTGAAGTGTTCCTGCGCTTCAGAAGTGGCAAATAATTCGTCCATTCCCCCCTTATCGTCTAGCTCTATACCTGCCATTAAGTGAGCTTTAGCCGTAAGTGCGGCATCAGGCTTTACATTGGTAGTTACTTCAGGTTGTTTTGTGTCTGTTTTCGCAGAATCTTTTTTAGTGGTCTTAGAGGTATCAGTGGCATTACTATTTTCTTTGTTTTCGCCTTTGCCACCACAAGCACCCAACCCTAACAAGCTTATCAGCAAAGCCAAGGTGATGTATTTATTGAGTAGTTTCATTAAATAATAATCAATTAATAACTGTTATTTTTTAAATGCTAAAATTACACTGGTATTGTCAGTGTTCCAATGATAACCATAAGTAAAATTGAGCGGTTTTACGCTTGAATCTTTGGCAAACGCCTGCTTAAGTTTGGGTTGGTAGGTATATTTACCAAAGTCAGCAATAGGCCAGGCATATTTACCATATAGTTTCACTTTCCATCCGTTCTCTTTGAGTACTTCATAACGTACTCCGGTATCATCCTGCAATACGGCTTCGGTATCGTTTAAGATAAGGTTACGCATTACTTTAAACTGAGACTCATGCAGTGTGTATTGGCAAGATTTTACGAATGATATTTTATGAGGAAAGCTCTTGATAAACTTGGACAACTCCATCTTTTTGGGCATTTGCGCATCTCGTACATCGGTGCCAAAGTAATAGATACGTTGTGGTTTAGTTTTGTCTTTGCCTAAAAACTCTATCATCAAACCTACCACACTTTTTTTAGGATCAAGTTTTTCATCCAGAGGAAACGCTTTGGGAGTTCCATCTTTTTGTAATTGAATTTTTTCCACCTTTACAATGTGGTTATTGGTACGCGCCAAAAAAGTAAGCAATATAGGGGCTACTCCTTGTACATTGGTATTGAGTTCGCTCCCCATGAATGTGGTAATAAAGTAGTTTCGTTGAAAAATTTCGCCTAAGGCATTGCGCACATTACTTAGGTAACCACTGACAAAACCTGCATTTTCTTTAGAGAAATCAGGAAGATTGCCTACTTTTTCTAAACCAAACATCAGGTAGTTGTCACAATTGGGAAAAAACTCATAAGCATTGATAAAGTCGGGTCCACTAAATGGGTAAAACAAGTTATGTGTTTCTCCATTCAATTTTGTTAATTCGGTTTCACGCCATTTACGCATGTTCTTGAGTCGGGTGTTTTCCAGTTTTTGCCACTGTTGCCCAAACAGTTTCAGGTGTTGTTTTGCTCCTTGTTGCTCAAAAATCTGATCCATCTCTCCTTTATTGTCAGGGGTAAGTCCTGCAAACAAATAGGCATGGGCGGTTAACTTAGGGTTTACACTAACAGTTTTCTCAGTGACTGCCTTGGTTTGGGCAGAATCTTTAGCGTTTTGTGCAGTAGTAGTATCTGTACCTTGCTGGATATTATTACCCTTGTCTTCTCCCCCACACGCCTGTAAGCCTATCAATAAGCAAAAGGCAAATAATGCCAAGTAATAGTTTTGTTTCATGATTGTTTTTAGATATAGTTTGTTGATTTACAAGCCAGGTAATTAATCAATCATTGCCTGCTTCCAAATTACAAATTAAAGGCATTTTTATAAAGTGTAGAGGTTATTTCTGGAATATTGTATATCTAAGTATATTTACTTAAGATATAAAATCCTTTTGTTTTTGGTGATCTCATACAATTTTATCATATTAAGCTATATAGAATAACTTTTAATTTACTACAAGTACCATATTTCATTTCTTTCAAAAATCAAGTATTTATACTTAGGTACTCTCCTCCCATAATACCCTCCATTTATCGAAAAATCCAACTAATAATTCAATATTTATGAAACTTTTACACTAGAAGTCAAGTAATATAGGTATTACTACTTATATTCAGCCAGAGAAATATACTTATCTGAAAACACATGTCAACCATTTTTGTGCAAACAGTTATTCAATTTTAAAACTTAAATGGAATGAAAGTGAAATCTAAAGGTAAAGAAGCAAGAAGTGGATCAAACATATTAGAAAAAGCCCCCTTACCTTCTTATAGCTCAAAAAAAGTCAAAACGCTTATTGAAAAGCTCAATAAGGAACAAGAAATAGCTTTAGACTTGATCAAACAACAAAAAAAACATTTCTCAGAAAAGCCCAAAAAAGGTAACTGCTAATACGGACTCGACCAGTAATGATAATATATCACTTGAAGTACAAGTAATAAGCCATCCTATGCAAACACCATTTACGAACCAAGCATATCAATAAATTAAGCACACATGTTTCCTAAAAATATAAGCAACAAGAAAAATTTTTCAATAAAGAAGGGCCCTCCTAATACTACTTTATACAAGACACACCCAGTGTCTTCTAACCAAGAAACTCCCCAGAAACCTACCTTATCCCAGGAAGACGAACTGTCTTTTTATAAAAACTGGGCAAACTTTACCGATATTATGCAGGTACAACCTGGACAAAACTGTCAAAACTGGGCGGATAACCTCCTAAAACACTTGATTCCTTTTGTAAAGGGGTTTCAAGCAACTTTGTACATGAAAACTTGTCCCGAAACACTGGAGTTAATCGGCAGTTATGCCATCAATTTTAATGAAGTAGCTCCACAAATAAAGATAGGACAAAATACTGTAGGGTTAGTGGCTAAAACAATGCAGATGAACCATATTGTAAACCCTACATTAAAAGATAATTTTACAGGGGTAAGCGCTACTCAGCCTATACCTATACAGAGTATTCTTACTTTTCCTATTACACACCAAAACAATATTCAGGGGGTATTAGAAATACTGTTTTATCAACCCATAAAAGCCCAACGTCTTGAATTTTTACAGCGCATAGCCTCTAACATGGGCACCAACTTGTGTTTATTGGCAAACGCACAGATACAAGAGAAAAATGATGCTTTAAATAAGCAACTCGACGATTCCGAAGAATTCCGCAAATTACACACTCACCTTACCGAAAGTATTAATTATGCCAGTAATATACAATCGGCTATTTTGCCGAATGCTTCAAGTTTTGAGAAAGTGTTTTCAGATCACTTTCTGATTTACCAGCCAAAAGACATTGTTTCAGGTGATTTTTATTGGTTAACTCAAGTTATACATCGGGAGGCTCACCAGGCAAAGGCAAAAAAAATAATCTTTGCTGCAGTAGTAGATTGTACTGGGCACGGTGTGCCAGGGGCATTTATGAGCATTATAGGCAACACGTTGCTTAATGAAATAGTGAACAGAAAAGGCTTAACCGACCCAGCTCAAATACTTAAAATGATGCATGTAGGCGTGCGCTCAAGGTTGAAACAATCTCAGGGACAAAATAAAGATGGAATGGATATTTGTCTCTGCAAGATTGAAGCTTGTGCTTCTGACAAAACAAAGGTAACTTATACTGGCGCTAAACGCCCTTTGTATTATCTACAGGATGGGTTGTTGCATAAATTAGATGGTGATAGAAGAAGGGTTGGAGGCGAAAATCAAAATCAACCATTTACTAGCCAAAGCATTGTACTTTCGCCAGGAGATAAGCTGTTTTTATCTACCGATGGATTCAAAGATATAGCCAGCCCTCAACGTAAAAGTTTAGGGTTACGCAAATTTGAAAGTTTGCTACAAAAAGGCACCCAGTTTAGTATGCTCCAGCACAGAGAGTTTATGCAAGCTCAAATCAAAGAATATCAGCAAGGTACACCTCAAAGAGATGATGTGACGCTTTTAGGCATTCAGATATAATTTTTCAAATGAATGTCAAATAAGCAAAACCATTGGACTATACCCAGTGGTTTTTTTGTGAGTTTTTTAAACAATGATTGTCAGGAATAGCTTACATGTTTTTAACTTGTGAACAAAAGCGAAACTAATTTTTAATCATTCAATAAATCACCACATCATGAAATTTACTTTTTACGGGCATGCATGCTTTTCGGTAGAAATGAATGGAAAAACCATTTTATTTGACCCTTTTATCACCGACAATGAACTAGCTAAAGATATTAAGGTAGCAGATATAAAGGCAGATTACATTTTACTTACCCACGGACACGGCGATCACGTAGCCGATGCAGCCCAAATAGCCAAACAATCAGATGCTACTATTGTATCAAATTATGAGATTGTGACTTGGTTTCAGAACCAAGGAATAGAGAAGGGACATCCTATGAACCACGGGGGTAGTTGGCAATTTGACTTTGGTAAGGTAAAATATGTAAACGCAGTGCACTCTAGTATGCTACCTGACGGTTCGTATGGGGGCAATGCAGGTGGGTTTGTGGTATATGGCAATGAACAGACTTTTTATAATGCAGGAGACACAGCTCTTACGCTGGACATGCAGCTTATTCCTAAGTTTGCCAAGCTGGATTTTGCAATACTGCCTATTGGCGATAACTTTACTATGGGTATAGACGACGCTGTAATAGCAGCTGACTTTATTGAATGTAATAAAATTGTGGGTATCCATTACGACACGTTTGGTTATATAAAAATAGACCATAAAGCAGCTAAAGAAACTTTCAAAAAGGCAGGCAAAGATCTTATTTTGCTTGATATTGGCGAAACTATAGATTTATAATGCTATTGGTAGTTATCTACCAACAATGATCGGCGATAAGCAGTTGATTCCTAAAATATTATACTACTATAATTTCAAGTTCAATATTTTTATAAAAAAAGCAGGTGAGGTGTTTATACACGCCTCATCTGCTTTTTTTGTGAGTAATTTGCTTTTTTAGGCAAAATTTCTATGTTTTTGTCATATGGAATATTTAAAACTTGGAATTACTCAAAACATATTATTTGTAGTGCTAACTTTCTTAGTTGCTACCATTATTGCTAAAATTTTAAACAAGCTTTTGAACAAGTATTTTGAAAATGCGATGCACTTGCTCAAGGGCGATCCTACGAATTATAATTTTTTTAAAAATGCTGTAACGTTTTCTGTATATATAATTGCACTCATTGTCATATTCAGGTCTATTCCTCAGCTCAGAAACATAGGGAATACACTTGTGGCAAGTGCAGGTATACTAGCCGCCATTGTAGGTTTTGCGTCTCAGCAAGCCTTTTCCAATATCATTGGAGGTATCTTTATTGTACTTTTTAAGCCTTTTAGGGTAGGCGACTTTATCAAAGTAGGTAAAGAAAACCCTGGTACAGTCGAGGATATTACATTAAGGCATACGATTATCAATAGTTTGGAAAACCGACGCATTGTCATACCTAACTCTATTATCAGCTCAGCTACGATTCTCAATTCAAGCATTACCGACGAAAGGGTATGTAATTTTGTGGAGGTAGACATAGGGTACAATGCCAATATTAACGAGGCTATTAAAATTATGACTGAGCAGGCGCTCAAACACCCTAACTGCATAGACAACCGAACCAAGGAAGAAATAGCCGAAGGAGCGCCTCAAATATTAGTACGGGTCATCACGCTTAACAATTACTCGGTCACCCTAAGGGCTTATGTTTGGTCTGTAAACTCTGGTGATGGGTTTGCGATGAAATGTGATTTATTGAAACAAATCAAAGAAGCATTTAGCAAGCATAATATTGAAATCCCTTACCCTTATCAAAATGTATTGTTCAGGCAAAATGAGAACTAATACACTAAGTACCAATGTCATAAACAATTTGTCGGGCTATGGGTTATAATTGTATTAAAGTACAATAAATATAATTGATATGATCCCGACAATGAATTTGATTTCTAAGAGAGTAAGTAAATACACTAAAGTAGAAACCATAGAAAGTTTGCCACATATTTGTATTGTAACGGCTACCTCTAACTATATACCAATAGAAGAGTTTAAAGAAACTTTTGAGTACATAGGAAGCCTGGTAACCAAAGAAAAGATTACCAAGTTAATCTTTGATAAACGTAACCTGAAGGTATTCCATCAACCATCTATGGAGTGGTACTTTGTAAGCTGGAAAGAGGACATGTATTATCAAGGACTCACTACTCATCGCAAAATTTTGCCTGTTGATGATATTTTTATGCAAAGTGTAAAAATTGGCCGTCAAAAGATAGAAAGCAGCTTTCCAGATGGTAAATACAAACAAATGGATATTCAATATGCCTCAACGCTTGACGAAGCGATCGATCATTAAACTATCTTGTTTGAACCAATAAAAGACACTATGATAAAAAAACAAAAAATGACTTGTTTGCAACAAGAAAGTAAAGTAAAGCGAATCAAAACGTATTATGAAAATCAACTCCGCCGCTCTAAAATATGGACTCAGGCGGAGTTAATTGCACTCAAAAAGCAGTATGAATCTGAAATTCAGAAAATCACTCAGGAACTAGAATTGCATGCCCAAGAATTACAAACCAAGTTGGAATATCACCAAGAAATGAACGATGCTCAACGAGTAATGCTTGAAGATGCCATTGACTACTGCAAAAAACTAGAAGAAAAGCTAGAAAGCATTACTACTTAAAATCACAGCAACAAAAGTAGTTACCCTTACTTCACTAAGTAGTTACCCTTACATTCAAACCCAATACTTTACGCATTGAGATATTTTATTGAAGTTATTATATTTGTTATAATTGAATGATTCAATAAAATATTTATATTATTCAATTCCTAAAGAGATAAAATTTAGCACAAAGATATTTTGTTGTATTTGTACTTGCACTTACTTTCCTAAAATATACCTCGATTTTATTGGGGTATATTTTTTGCCCTTTAGTTTAAACTAAAGAGTTTTCTATGGCAAACTTTACCAACTCCACAGTGTTTTTCAAACCAAACTTTCTCAATATATTTGCTCGGTGATTTTCCACAGTACGGGTACTTATACATAATTTATCGCCTATTTCACGATTGCCCAAACCTGCCACGACCTGTTCCAGCACTTCTTTCTCCCGGAAAGTAAGCGTAGGTAACAAGGTTTTACCCGACGAGTTTTTAGTGTCAAGTAAACGGTTGATGAGGATTTGTGATACAGACTGGCAAAAATACTTTTGACCATTGTATATCTTTTTGATCCCCATAATGAGCTCACTTTCTTCAGTGTCTTTATGAAAGTAACCATCTGCTCCTGCATCAAATGCTTTTAATACATAAAACTCTTTTTGGTGCATGGTCAATATAATTATCTTCTGATCAGGGTACTTTTGTTTAATTTTTTCGGTCAAGGCCAGCCCATCCATCCCTGGCAAGTTTATGTCACACAACACAATATCAGGGCGTTCTCCTTTTGCCAGATTGTCCATAATCTGATCAGGTACTCCAAACTCTGCCAACACTTTCATTTCTGCGTATTTTGCCAGCAGCTGCTTAAGTCCCTGCCGTACAATTGTATGATCTTCTACAATATAAAAAGTTATCATAGTTTTTTATTTTGCTTGTTCATTACCAAAATGCTCCAATGGTATCTCTACCATAATGCACGTTCCTTTATTTATTTCAGTATCTATCGAGAGTGTTCCCCCTACCAATCTTGCTCTTTCTTCCATGTTAATGAGCCCATTCCCACTTTTTGTTTTTACATCAACCAGTTTAAACCCTTTGCCATTATCTTCTACCAATAACTGTAGGTTGGTTTCGTGCTCTATCAATTGAATATTTACTTCAGAAGCTTCTGCATATTTAAGTATGTTATTCACTGCCTCTTGCGTAATTCTAAAAATACTAATTTCTATGTTATCATCAAACCTTTCAGATTCACAGAAAATATCCAGGTTAATAGGTATGTTTACTGCCGACGCAAAGTCAACCCTTAACTGCTTAAGTGCTTCTATCAAACCATAATCGGTCAGAATTTTAGGCATTAAATTATGAGATATTTCCCTTACCTCTTGAATCACTTCTTTCAATAATTCTTTTGCCCGTTCGACTGTCACATCTACTTTATTAACCCCTTCTACAGGGGCACCCAGGTTTCTGTTGTCTTTCAACATGGTGTCCAGGTCGTTGAGATGGTAACTCAAAGCAGATAACATTTGCCCTACACTATCGTGCAGCTCACGCGATATCCGGTGACTCTCCTTTTCTTGCCCCTCCAGAATAGCACTGCGTTTGAGGGCTTCCTGCTCCAGTTGATACTTGATTTGCTCTTGTAACAATTTTTTCTCCCGTTCCTCCGCCCTTTTTCTCTCTGTAATGTCAAGCATAGAAAACACCACCATGTCCCGGTCTCCTTCCGGACTTTCTACTGGAGCATAGTTTACCTCAAACCAATGCCTGCTGCCGTCTAAAAATACAATGTCTCTTTCTCTTGAACTCCACTTACCTTCAAGTGCCTCTGCAAACCTCACGTTAAATACTTCTTTGATATCTTCGGGCATAAACTCCATAAAATCACTGCCTACCTTGAGCTGCTCTCCAAAGGCTTGTCTGGTATAGTCTACTGCGGCTGTATTATACAGTAACAACTGATGATTTTTATCCAGAAGAAAAAAGGCTTGCACGGTATTGTTGAGCACACCACGGAGTCTTATCTCGCTTTTTCTAAGTTTAAGGGCAATGTGCCGTTGAGCAGTAATGTCTTTTTCGTTCAATGCCACACCAATGATTTGTTGGTAGTGGTCACGCACTGGGTAAAGTGAGGTTTCTACCCAACGTACCCCAGCAGAATCAGGGTAATTCAACTGGCGCTCAAACATAATCACTTTGCCAGCCAGACAAGCTTTGAGCTTATTACTATAAGCATTTTTCATCTCAAGCGTATCAAAATAATGATCGAATATTGAGTTACCCACTTTTAGTGGATTTTGCTCCAGTTGAGGGTGAAACAAGTTTACCGCTTTGTTGAAAGATATTACCTTAAACTGGGTGTCTAATAATACAATTGCCTGATCTGAACTATCAAATAAAGCTTTTAGGTTGCTTTCACTCCGCACCAATTGATCCAACGCTTCCTCTAGCGTCTCTTTATTAGCATTTAACTCCTCATTTGTAAGCTTTAACTCTTCCTCACGGGTAATAAGTTCATTGTTTTGTGCAGCAAGCTTGAGGTTTAGTTGCCGCAATTGTTTCTCTGTTTCTTTTCTTTTGGTAATATCTTTGGCGATGCCTACAATATGAAAAGTTGCATCGGTTACAACCACCGGAAAAGTTCGTACGTCTACCCAATGTATAGTCCCATCGTCTCTCAATAATCTGTATTCCTCACTAAAATTACCTGTTTTACGATAGTACTCCCCATAAAATACATCCTTCACACGTACTTTGTCATCGGGGTGCACCCTGTCTAAAAGCATATCACTGTGGTTGTGTAAACTTTGAATGCTTTTTTGCCATATATCTTCATATGCCGGGCTTACGTATTCTATAGAACCATTCTTAAACACCCAGAATACATCTTTTATGTTTTCGGCAAGGCTCCTAAATTTTTGCTCGCTTACAGTAATTTCCTGTAGCAAGTCTTCCATTTGTCGTTGTTGTGTTCTTAGTTGTTCGTTGGCAATTGAAATTTGTTCTTCGTTGAACTTACGCTGATGAATGTCTCGTGTAGTAATGGCTATGCCACTTTTGAGCTTAATAACTGTATGATGTATCCAGCTTAGTTTTAACTTGGCATCTTCCAGATAAACTTCCTCATCCAAGGTTTTGCCAGTTAAAAAAACTTGTTTATACTTCTCAAAAAAGCCCTGTTCACGATTGAGAGGTAATATATCACACAATTTTTTACCAAATATTTCTTCTCTTGGCAGTTTAATGACATCGCACCCTACCTTATTCATGTCTACAAAAGTAAAATCGATTACCCCGCCTTGCGCATCGTAATAGGCATCTAATATATAAAAAGCGTCCAAGTTGCTATCTATTGCCGAACGAAACCGTTCTTCACTCACTCTTATATTTTCTTCTGCTCGTTTTTTCTCGGTAATGTCTGCCCAAATATCAAAAAATACCCCATGCTCGGCCAGCTCTATGTATTTTATTTTAGCCAAAATAATTCTTATCTCGCCATTCTTATGAACCATCCTGATCTCCATTTCCAGCGATTCACTCTTTTTTACCAGTTCGGCTACCTCGTCTATTTGTACACGATCAGGATAATCTACCAGGTATTGCTGAAGCGGCATTTGCCTAAACTCTTCCCTGGAATACCCTAAAATTTCCACTACCTTATCGTTAAATTCGGTAGGTTTCCAGTCATTCTCATCAAATAACAAGATACCCTCAGGCGAATATTCAAATAAAGCCCGATACTTGGCTTCTTTGATTGCCAGGTCTTCTTTTGCCTTGAGTTCACTGGTAATATCGCGGGCAGAAGCGTACAGTAGTTTTTCGCTGGGTATAGCAATGGCGTTCCATTCAAGCCAGATGTATTGTCCATTTTTGCACTTATAGCGATTAATAAACCCTATAGAGCTCCCTCCATTCGTAAGCTTGGCCGCTTCGCTCACAGACACCTCTCTATCATCTTCATGAATAAACTCAATAAAAGGCTGGCTTTTCATTTCTTCCAGTGTATAACCCAAGGTATACTCCCAGGCTTTATTCAACTTGATAAAGTAGCCATCAAAACTTATCATTGATAATAGGTCAAGACTCGTTTCAAAAAATGCATTGAATTGGTTTTCGAGGTGTTTTTGCCGGGTAAGATCCAACCTTAAACTAAATACCAGTTCTCGCCCCTCCATTTCTATCTTTTTGAGAGTCACCAACATACACCCATCCTCTCCATTCTTTTTCACTATGTCTTGTTCAGAAGTAAACACTACCTGCGTATCCAATTTATGAATCACTGCGTTAATTTCTTCTTCGTTTTTTTTGATATAGTCCAGTAAACTTAGGTCTTTAAATTCCTCTTTACTATAACCTAGTATAGTAGCTGCTTGCTCGTTGTACTCTACTGCTTTTTTGGTATCAAGGTCAATAATTGCCACCCCTACTGGCGACTCTTCAAAGAAAGTACGGTACTTGATTTCGCTGGCTCTTATTTTTTCCTCTTGTTTTTTACGTTCAGTGATATCTTTCTGAATTGACACCCAGTGTGTGTACCACCCCGTTTCGTTGGCTATGGGTACAATTGAAATATTTACCCAAAACTCTTCTCCGCTTTTTGTATAATTTATCAGCTCCACCTCTATTGGCTCCCAGTTTTCAAATGCACTCCTCATTTTGTCCAAAACAGCCCGATCTGTTTTAGCACCTTGCAAAATCCTGGGTGTTTCTCCCTTTATCTCACCTATAGCATACCCTGTCATTTTCTCAAAAGCAGCATTTACATACAAAATACGTGGGCCAGGTTTGTCAATCGGCTCTGCTTCTGTCACCAAAATAGCATCATTCAAATTGTGAATAATTGCCTCTTGTAACTGTAAATGTCTGTCTAGAGCTTTGTGTGAACTAATATCCATCAACAAGCCATTCCAGTATACCTTATCTGCGCCTGCCTCTTCTGGAAAAGCCTGGGCAAGCAACCACTTTTCTTCAGTGGGCGAAACCATTACCGGAAATTCCATCACCCAAGGAGTTTTGTTCTTAAGGGCTTCTTTGATTGACGTGTTGAACTCATGCCTATAGTTTTGACTAATACTCCCCACCAGGTCTTTAAGGTCAATTGTTTTATTCACATTTTGCTTGAGTACTCCTTTTACACCTCCGCTCACAAACTCAAACCGGATAAACTCCTCTTTATAAGAAATAAACTGATAAATCGATAATTGTAACGCATTGGTAATCAACTGCATCTTATGCTCACTATCCTGTATCTTATCGTAAGCTTTTTTAAGTGATGTAACATTTACATGAGAAACTACCGCCCCTTTTATATTTCCATTCAAGGCTCTTACATTCATTAAAAACCATCTTTCTTCGTCTTTTCCATGACAAGGGTACTGTAACTGAAAATGGGTTTGTTTGCCTTGCAATACATCGCTTATTCCTTGTTGTGCCTTTGCTGCTTCCTGTTGGTCATTCCTGCTTTTCAAATCAGAGCTCCCCTCTACCCCGCATACATTCAGGTAGTTGACATTTTCGGCTACCCTGGAAAAGTCGCCACCATTTTCTAGGGCAAAATCTTTCCAGGCTTGGTTAGTTTGTACTATTTCGCCCTCTGGGTCTAATACACAAATATTGGCATCCAATGAGTTAAACACCACCTCATTAAAATGCTGAATCTCCTTAAGCTGCTGCTCATTTCTTTTTTGTTCAGTAATGTCTTTATGCACCCCAAAGAGTCCAAAAAACCTGCCTTGATCATCATATATTGCCTGATATACTCCTTTTATAACCAATGTTTTTTTAGCAAAAGTCAGCAAAAGATTTTGTTCCGATTCCCAACGCCCTTTATCTAAAAAAGCGGTCCATAACTTTCGCCCTTTGCTCAGGTTGCCTTTATACATATCATCAAGTGTCATTCCTTGATAGGCTTCTGCCGACATTTCATTTTGTTTGAGAATTTCCTGATTAAACCGCGTAATCCGTTGGTGAGCAAAAATATAATCAAGTGTAGCTTCTTTGTCGATGGCATTGTTCCAATGCACAGGTGCATCCAGCATCATCAAAAAGATTCCGTCTGTAGAGTACTGAAAAAATAAATCGAGGTATTCTAGTTGTTGTAGGCGTGTTTCGAGCACTGCTACTTTTTGCGCGAGGACTTCATAGGTCGGTTTTTCTGACATTATAATTTGTGCTGAAAATTAAACAGGAAAGCCTCTTAAAATGTGAAATATCTCCCACTCAAGTTGACGCTAAGAGGCTTACTTTCATTCAAAAACCAGTTGTTGGGGCAATAAGGTTACTTATTAAGGTAATACGTAAATGCAGGAAAAATAACTCGCTGATTTGATAAAATAAAATTAAGAAAGCTTTCTCTTTTACTATCTAAGTACTAACACTCAATCTGTAGACCATCATAGGCAAGCTGCACGTTTTCAGGCAGTTCTGCATTCACATCTGCGTGTAACCCCATCTTATGGCTAATGTGGGTAAGGTAGGCTTGTTTGGGTTGAACTTTAGCAATCACTTCCAGTGCCTGATCAATATTAAAGTGCGAAATATGCTCTTCTTTGCGTAGGGCATCCAAAATAAGGAATTCTGTTCCCTTCATTTTTTCAATTTCATTGTCAGCAATGTAGTTCGTATCGGTTACATAGGTAAAATTTTGTACTCTAAATCCAAAAACAGGCAACTTATGATGTAGCACTTCTATAGGAATAATTGTGGTGCCATTAATGTCAAAAGGTCTGTTCTCAATGATGAACTCTTCTATGTTCAACACACCTGGGTATTTTTTTTCTTTTGCCACAAAAATATAAGCAAATTCCTGCTTGAGTTGTTGCATTACTTCGGCACGGGCATACACAGGCACATCCTTTTCTTGTTTGAAGTTAAAAGAACGCAAGTCATCCATACCAGCCGTGTGGTCTTTGTGTTGGTGGGTATACAATACAGCATCAAGCGAAGTAATACGTTCACGCAACATCTGTTGTCTGAAATCGGGTCCTGTATCCACTACAATGCTTTGATTGTCAACCTCTATATGAATAGCTGCCCTCAACCTCTGATCTCGGTAATCTAACGATTGGCACACCTCACAATCACATGCTATTACAGGTACACCCTGCGATGTACCACTTCCCAGAACTGTTACTTTCATTATTCTAAATATATGTTTATGAGTTAGTTACTCTTTACCAACGGCAGAGTTATTATTTTTGGAGGGTAAAGACATCAAGCCTTCATATAGTTTTTGATCGGCTTCGTTCAAATTGCACTGATCAAAAGGAATTTGTCTTAAAATATCTATCAAACAATTAATTTTTCCTTCTTGAGTAAAATATTTGTTGATAACTACTACACTATTGTTTTTGAGAATGCAATAACCCGATTTGAAATTTCCTTTCTCATAACGTACCATGTAGCCAATGTTTTTGAACAAGTCTTCTAATGATTGCTGAAACTTATTATTGTACTTTACTTTCATAGAGATGATTCATGCTTTTTTTACCAAAAAAAACTATTTGGTAAACCTTGAATAAAACCAAGCATACCAAATAGCATATATCTTTTGTCAAAAAAGCTTTTACACTTCGCTTCCGGTAAATTCTTTTACCTTTTGCACCAATAAATCAAAATCAATCGGCTTAGGCATAAAGTCATTGATACCAGCCGCCGAAAAGTCTTCTGGTGAATAGTTTTTGGCGTTTCCGGTAATGGCAATAATGGGCGTTTTCGCCTTTTGTTCGTCTTCCAATGCTCTGATTTGACGTGAACACTCCATACCATCCAGTTTAGGCATGTTGATATCCATCAAAATCACGTCATAGTTTTCCTTGGCAACTTTTGCCATTACTTGCTTACCATCTTTGGCAGAGTCGATCTCATAACGCTGAAATGACAAGACTTTGGTAGCAATATTTTGAATTACAGAACTGTCTTCTGCGATCAATATTTTTTTTCCCATGTTGATTACAATATTTGGAATCAGAACTATTAATGAGTTAATCAAACAATCTTTGTGATTGAATATTACAAGATCATCTAAAAATTGGTAGTAAAGTTAGAAATAGTTCACCAAAACTTAAAAAAATAGTTCACTTATGTAATGAAAGGCATTGAAAATCAAGCATTCCTTAATCTTTGAAGATGCCCCAGTCTGGAGGGTATATTTCGTGTATTTCGGGCATTTTTTTATGCTCGTCTATAAAAGCCTGTGCCTGGGTTTTGTTCGGAAAGTTTACAATAAATTTAGGGCCTGTAGAATAAAAATACTTTTTCCCTTTGCCCGAATCCATTCCTGAATAATAAGTACAATTCCACTGCTGTAACAAATGATTGCAGTTATCTTCGGTTTGTTTGAGTTTAAAAACCACCACCAAAGCATTGTTTTTATTGTAGGTATAACTCTTTTGGTTGTGCTCATCCCATATTCTAAAAATTGCAGGTTTTACTTGAGTTTGCTTCAAAAACGCCGCTTGTTTTTGGGAGTCATAAAAGGTGAGTAAATACTTGTGCCCCACACCCGAAGTGATGACTTGGTTTTGATGGGAGTCGTCTTCTTTGTCACCCGATTGCCATTGATAAGTACAATTTAAGCTATCCAATACTTGTTGTGCCTGGGTTTGGCTTACTCCTTTATAAAACTCTACTACCATATAGTTTTTTTTAGGTAGGGTAGTAGACTCTTGAGTAGCCTCTTTTTCATGATGAGTCAATGCCACACTTGTTTGGTGTTTTGGGGTACAAGCAAACATTGTTAACACAAACAACCAACTGTATTTTTCCATCTACATAATGTTAAGTATGGTTATTTATACTTTCAGAGCTTATTTAAGTTTTCGCGTTTCACGTGATTTTCGATAAATTTTAAACAAACGCTCAATAGAGATCATATAAAACAACTTTAGCATCACTGATTTTTATTGATCCATCAATACAAGAATAAAGGCCTGGTAATCTCTAATATACTAAAAATCTAAGTTTTTTTACCTTCTTCAAAACAGGGGTTAATAAAAAAACCCCGGCTCATCAATGAACCAGGGTTTTAAATCATTTTCAGTTTTACTACCATTTACCGTTCTACATCCCCTTCACTTTGCTGTCTGTCTCTTCGTGTCTCAACTGAATTAATATTATGTATATTTAATCTATTTGTGGTTAGGCTTAGCTTAATGCTAAGAAATACTTTTGACTTTCTAAATCAGTTATTCAATCCGCCTCTGAAATCTCCCGCACAATACAGTTTTTCAAATTTGCAAACTTTTTATCCACATTTGATTCCACTTATAGTGAAAGGTATTTTGCCTGATAATTTTTTTTAAGGATCATCACAACCCTTTGTATTTTCTTCATCATATACAGTAGTATAAAATACTGTATTACAATTTGTTAGTTGCTATTTTGAAAACTTGTTAATACAAAGGTAGCTTGCTTAAGTGTATTATTCTAATCAAAACACGGGTCTTCATCACACTTAATATAATATCAACAAAAGTTCACTTTTTAACCAAAAAACAACGAAAACTTACAGTATTTAATTTTAACAAACACTATAAACACCAAACATATCACCGCAAAACAAGCATAAAAACCAACAAACAACCATTAATATCAATATTCAAAATAACATTAGTATATTATTACTAGACAAAAAAGCGGGTATTTTTCGTTAAAATATCATATTACCCACTATTCAAGTACAAAAATTACATTCCATGCGCCCCCAAGCTACCACCAACCTTTCCGTAGAAGAAATAAAACACTTGTTTTACTTGCTCACCAATGACAATGAAAATAATATACACCTTGCCTTTACTCTCATGCAAGGAGTAGGTGTGCCACAGGTGTTGTACCAGGAAATGAGAAACTCGCGCTACAAACGCTATTTGTGCCTAAAAATGGGTTTGGTTGAACCTTTGCAAACTATGGACATACTTAGGCTAAGCAACCTCAATATGTCACACTTACCACAATCTATTGGTGACTTACCACATTTAAGTAGCCTCGATGTTTCGTTCAACGCCCTAAAAAACTGCCCGGAGAGCTTGGGCAACCTACAGCAGTTAAAAGTGTTGCACCTACAATACAATCAATTGCAAAGCTTATCGGCCACCAGTATAGGGCAGCTCAAAAACCTACAATATGTATCATTGGTACGCAATCAACTACAAGTGTTGCCTCCTGAAATAGGACAATGGCAACAAATGAGAGAGCTAGACCTTACCAGTAATTTGCTGCAGGCACTGCCCAACGAAATAGGCAACTTGCATCGTTTGGTAAAGCTACAATTAAGAAACAATCAGTTGAGTAGATTGCCCAAAAGCATTCAACAATTACAACACCTCAAAACTTTAGACATTCGCTACAATCCTTTGCCTCCTATGCATATACAGCAGATTTGCCAATGGCTGCCTCACACCGATGTCCGATTTTAAGCAACGATGCCATAGTTATTTTAGAAAAGTTACCATAAAGGGGATTATGTCTGAATAATCACCTTACGAAACGTAAGTGATACCCTGCGACCTCTGACTATTTTTTGCCCTTCAAACATTTCACTTTTATTGGCTCTTATACTGTGCTGCCACCGATAACGTGCATCACCCGATAACAAGATGGCGCTTCCGGGAGCCAACAATACTGGTACGTCCAGATTTTTGTCTTCCAGTGAGTTAAAATGCATGACACAAGCTGTACCCAAACTCACCGACATAATGGTATGGTCAAAACAAGGCTCGCAATCTACATGCCTGGCAATGCCCTGCCCTGGCAGGTATTCATTGATAATCATCTGGTCAAAGTACTCAGACAACAGCTGCTCATCTACAGCTTGCTGTACTATTTTTTGTGCCCAATGGGGCAAATCACCCACTTTCATCGAAGCATCAATCGCTCGTTTTTTGTAATCATACTTATAGCCATAGTGTTGCACCCTTCGCTTCAGGTCGGTTAACCAAGGCAAAGCATCTATAGCCTCTATCAGGGCGGTTTGGGTAGTTTGACCTACAAAATCTGGAATGTATTGTAAGCCAGGTATTGATTGGGTAAGGTGGTTCATATATAAAATACTAATAAAATAATACTACCAAATATCACACATAGGCAAATGTTGCCTCAAAGTGTTCATTGCTTTCAAAGAAAGGTGATTGTCTGCTATGTCTAGAAACTGCAAATGGTGCAACTGTCGAATAGACGCAGGTAGCTCTTTGAGATCGTTTAAACGTAAATTAAGCCACTCCAGCCTTGCTAATTGTTGAATAGATTCAGGGATATGACGTATATTGTTTTTAGCCAGGTTCAGTTTCACTAGAGAGGTTAAGGCTGTCATTGCCTCGGTAAAAGTATTTAAATAGTTATGACTCACGTCTAGTGTTTCGAGTGTCGTAAGTTGGCGCAAAGTAGGCGATAAATATGTCAACTGATTATCTTTTAGGTGCAGCTCGACCAAGCCAGACAAACCGCCTATGCACTCAGGCAGTTTACTTAGTTGATTGGTGTTCAGTTTCATTATTTGCAATTGCTCTAAACACCCAATTGCATCAGGAATCACCTGCAAATGGTTCTCGCTTAAATAAAGACCTTTAAGCCGGATCAATTGTCCTATCTCGGCAGGTAAGGTGGTCAAATAGTTGGCGTCTACACACAAGTATTCCAAACGAGCGAGTTGCCCTATATCAGTGGGCAATGCGCTTAATCGATTATTGGATAAATCGAGTACTTCTAAATGAGTAAACCGGGTAATTTCAGGGGGCAGTACCTCTAAGTGTTGGTTGCTCAGATCGAGTTCTTTAAGGTGGTAACAATAGGCCTCTTCCAATCCATATTTTGCGCACCAAAGCGGATACATTCTCAGCCTTAAGGCTATTTTTTTACTATGCTCTCCTCCCAGCATCAGGCAAAGCTGAAAACCCAATTCTACATTTTTGGCATCTACACTTGCCAGTAACTGCCATATTTTCTTCTCCACCTCGGTTGGTTTGTTCATTGCCTGTTACTCTCCCAACAAAGCTTTAGCTATTCTAATCTCAAAATAAGAATATTTACCACCAAACTGTTCGTGAATGCCCTTGAAACCATCTTCACCTAAGTCTTGGTGTAGTACCTGCTGAATATCACTCACTGCGGTGGCGTTTGTAAACCTCATCAAATCTACTGAATACCCTTTTTTATACAATGAAATCAAATGTCCTTCTACAGTTACCGGATTCAGGGCTTTGCCTTCAGCTTTGGCGCGTTCGGCCACAATCTCTTTAGGAGTCAACCCTTGTTTATACAATTGATAAGTAGTGAGAGGTGATGCCCCTTTTACTGTAGCTCCTGCCTGATATTGCGCGACTGATACCCGTACTATTTCGTTTATAAAAGTTTGTCCGTACTGCTCCATTTTGGTTTGGGTAACCCCCGAAACTTCCAAAAAATCAGCCTTGGTGTAAGGGCGGTTATCGCTCATTTCGGTCAAGGTTGCATCATTAAAAATAATGTGAGGGGCTATGCTCTGCGAATCGGCTATTTGCTTGCGCAAAGTTCTTAATGCCTCAAACAACCCTTCTTTTGCCACTGCCTTTTTCGATTTGGGTCTTTCGGCAGGTGCTTTTGCAAACGTTTTTTCGGTCGGTTTTGACAACAATAATTTTTGGGCTCCTGCCAATATTTGATTGCCCAACTCTGCAGTTTTCAACGCAAGGTTTTGGTCGTAGGCAATCTCAAATACCCCCAGGTTAATCATTTGCTGCAAGTAATCACGCCAGTCCTGAAAACTCACGTCTTTGCCTGCACCAAAAGTTTTGATCTGATGGTAGCCATTTTCTATGATTTGCTGGTTTTTCGCCCCTCGCAATACGTCTATCAAAGCATTGATTCCCACTTGTTGTTTAACGCGTAAGCAGGCTGACAAAGCTTTTTGGGCAAGTATAGTTCCATCAAACTTTTGAGGAGGGTTTCGGCACACATCACAGTTGCCACAGTCTTGCTGGAAGTTTTCGTTAAAGTAGTTGAGTAAAATACGACGTCGGCAAATATCGGCGTCGGCAAACTGTAGCATGCGCTCAAGTTTAGCAAATTGCAAGGCTTTGAAACCTTCATTGTCTATATTGTGGATAAATTCCCGCAGTATTTTCACATCACCGTAGCTATAAAACAAAATAGCGTCGCTCTTGAGACCATCACGCCCGGCCCGACCAATCTCCTGATAGTACCCTTCTACGTTTTTGGGCATATTGTAATGAATCACAAACCGTACATTGGGTTTGTCTATTCCCATGCCAAAAGCAATGGTGGCGCAAATGATGTGCGTATCATCTTTCAAAAAACTTTGCTGCACAGCCGCCCGACGATTACTGTCCATTTTGGCGTGGTAATAGTCTGCCGAAAACCCTGCATCTTTTAACTTTTGGGCAATCTGCTCAGTACTTTTACGGCTCAGGCAATAAATAATGCCCGATTGATTGGGGCGGGTTTCCAGGTATTTAATAATTTTCTTGATTCGGTTTTGTCCTGGTGATACATGCAAACGAATATTTTCACGGTCAAACGAAGCAAGAAATGTTTCAGGCTGTTGTAAGTTCAACTGATTTAAAATATCGTTGCGGGTAGTCTTATCAGCCGTGGCAGTCAAGGCTACCACTGGCACACTGGGAAATACCTTCTTGAGCATTTTTAGTTGGGCATACTCTGGGCGAAAGTCGTGTCCCCAGCTTGAGATACAATGTGCCTCATCTATAGCAAACAAGTTGATCTGAAGGCGCTGTAAAAACTCGATAAAAGTTCCACTTAACAATTTTTCGGGTGACACATACAAGAGCTTGATTTTGCCATCCATACACTGGCGTTCTATCTCGCTTTGTTCACTCGATGTTTGGGTACTGTTGTAAAAAGCAGCCGCAATGTCGTTGCGTTGCAAAGCTTCTACCTGGTCTTGCATAAGGGCTATCAAGGGCGAAACTACTATGGCAATGCCTTCCATCATTAGGGCGGGTACCTGATAACAAAGCGACTTTCCGCCTCCAGTAGGCATTAACACCAGGGCGTCGTTGCCTGCCAGCACCTGGTCAATGATGTCTTTTTGTAGAGGGCGAAATTGTTTGTAACCAAAATATTGCTGTAGAGTAGCTTCAGGAGAGGCAGTATGCATGTGAATAGTTTGTTTAAATTTTTAAAGTAACCTTTAACACAAAATTACGGAGTTTATCTTATATTTTATATAAAAATAAGTATCTTCTGATTATCAAAACTTAACAAATTCCTCTTATGTATAAACTCTCTTATTTTTTGCTATTTATTCTTTTTATTCTATACTCATGCAATTCCAAGCCTTCAGAAAAAACATTAAAAAAAATAGAGGAAATAAGAGCGCGATTAAAAAAAGTAGAGCCTCTTATACCCAAGAATGGCGACGAAAAACTCATCACACCTAGATTTATAGCTGATATTGTAACTTATGACTCTCTACATAAAAAAGAAGTATTAGGATATGAAGCAATAGATTACAAATATTTTATTTCGGTTGCCAATGGAAGTAAAGACGCCATAGAATTGAAGAAGAAACAAAGGTTTTTGTTTTCGTCCACCTCTTGGGGAAAACTTGATCCTCATCCATTTGCAGAAAATAAATTTACCGTCGAGCAACATGCATTTTATGTTAACAAACTACATGGTCTCAAATACATTTGTGTTTCTCGTGTCAAATCGTTTACTCCTGGGAAAGGTGATAAAACCAGTATTACAAAACCTGCTCATTATCAAGTATGGTTTTGGTTGATCGATGTACAGAATAGCCACATAGTAGGCAGCCAATTACTTGAAGCCTCATCGGATGGATATGTTGTCATTATCGACAATAATGTGGCAGAGGCTATTGCAAATAATGCACGCAATAACATAATAAATAAACGAAACAACACAATACGCGCCTGGGCAGGCAAACTAAGAAAGGAAATAAATAAATAAACACAAGCTACTGGTGGTTTGAAAATATCAAGCCACCAGTTCAAGGATACTATTTGACTTTAGAACATTATTAGTTATTATAGGTTCTTGTCCCAAAAATAGCACTGCCCACTCTTACCATGGTACTGCCTTCTTCTATAGCTATCTCGTAGTCACCACTCATCCCCATAGACACTTCCTGCAAGTCTACATTGGTCAAATGACCAACCTCGGTTTTTATCTCATCAAAAAAAGTTTTCAAATTACGGAATTCGTTTCGTACCTGGGTTTTGTCATCAGTAAAAGTAGCCATTCCCATTACACCCACCACGTGCACATTTTTCAGCGTAGTCAGCTCTTGCGAAGCCAGTATTTCTTTGGCTTCGGCAAACGACAAACCAAACTTGGTATCTTCCTCTGCTATGTGTAACTGCAATAAGCACTGGATCACCCGCTCGTTTTTGGCGGCTTGTTTGTTTATTTCTTTCAGCAATTTCATTGAGTCTACCCCGTGGATCAATGACACAAATGGTGCAATGTATTTTACCTTGTTACTTTGCAAATGCCCTATCAGGTGCCACTCAATATCTTTAGGCAATATTTCATGTTTTTCTACCATTTCCTGCACCTTATTTTCGCCAAACCTACGCCAACCAGTGTCATAAGTCTTCTGAATCATTTCGGCGGGTTTGGTTTTACTTACCGCTACTAGTTTTGTATTAGTAGGTGTAAGTTTTGTGTTAATATTTTCAATGTTTTGGGCAATATTCATATTAAGTAAACGTATTTAGTATAACTATTTAAGTTTTTTATATAATTATTTAGTTTTTTTGATACAAAGGTCAAAAAAACTTATACTTTTGTACTGTTCAACAAACTGTAAGCATATGCCAATATTAGGTAAATTGCTCAAAGAGGGTATAAAGTTAAGAAAAAGTATAGAGCAAGAAAAAAAGACACCTTTTGATCTTCAGAAAAAACAACTTCTTCAACTACTCTCTTCTGCTAAACAAACTGCTTTTGGTACCCATTACAATTTCAAGGACATCATTCATGCGATCCATAATTCCAAAGGTGATGATTTAAGTTTTTATGAAGCTTACCGAGAAAGTGTTCCAACATTTGACTATGACACCATTTATAACGAGTGGTGGCATCGTGCCCGCAAAGGCGAAAAAGATGTTTGCTGGAAAGGTCCAGTCAAATACTTTGCGCTTAGCTCTGGAACCTCAGGCTCTTCATCTAAACATATTCCTGTTACAAAAGCAATGGTGAAGGCAATTCACCGCACAAGTATTCGTCAAATTCTTTCTTTGTCTAACTTCAAAGACTTGCCAAGTAAACTCTATGGCAAAGGTATGGTAATGCTTGGAGGCAGTACCCACCTTAACCGTAAAGGGGCATTTTTTGAAGGTGATCTCAGTGGAATTACCGCGAGTCAGATTCCTTTCTGGTTTCAACATTTTTATAAGCCAGGAAAGAAGATTGCAAAAAAAACTGATTGGAATAGTAAGCTAGATGAAATAGCCGAAAAAGCACCTAAATGGGATGTGGGCTTTGTAGTGGGCGTACCTGCCTGGATTCAGATTATGATGGAAAAAATCATTGAACGTCATAACCTGAACCACATTCACGAAATATGGCCAAATCTAATGGTATATACTCATGGAGGGGTATCTTTTGAACCTTACAAAAAAGGGTTTCAAAAGTTGTTGGGAGAACCCATCACCTACATAGAAACCTATTTGGCCTCTGAAGGGTTCATAGCTTTTCAGACTCACCCCAACAGTAACATGCGTTTTGTCCTAAACAACGGCTTGTTTTATGAATTTGTACCCTTTACCGAAGACAACTTCAACACTAATGGAGAGTTGATTCGCAACCCCAAAACGTACATGATTCATGAAATTGAAGAGAACAAAGACTATGCTTTGTTGCTTTCAAGTTGTGCAGGTGCCTGGCGCTACCTTATTGGTGACACTGTTCGTTTGACCAATCGCGAAAAAAGCGAAATGATTATTACAGGTCGTACTAAGCATTTTTTGAGCTTATGTGGAGAGCACCTGTCGGTTGACAATATGAACAAAGCCGTTGAGTTGGTAGCCAATGAGTGTAATATTGATGTAAAAGAGTTTACCGTAGCTGGTATTCCTCACGAAAACCTGTTTGCCCACAAGTGGTACATAGGCACTAACGACAAGGTTGATCTGGATGTACTCAAGTCTAAGATTGACAATAAGCTGAAAGAATTAAACGATGATTATGCCGTAGAGCGTTCAGCCGCTTTGAAAGAGGTTTATGTAGAAACTTTACCTACAGATGTTTTTCTTAACTGGATGAAAATGAAGGGCAAAGAAGGTGGACAAAATAAGTTTCCCAGGGTACTGAAAAGCAACCAATACCAAGAGTGGGAAAACTACCTGAACCAACATTATCGCACCACTGTATAACACCATATATAATTGATTGCACTTTTTGAAAGTGCACCTTACCTGTCCCTCTGATTGTACATCAGAGGGATTTTTATTTTGTAATAAAGGAATGAAAGTTAGCCAGTTATGCAAAAACTGAACAAGTAAACGCGCGCATTTCTTACACAAACTTGATATTTAGAGTTGCAAACAACTAACTTTGCCGTATGATATATTTACAAGGGGTACTTTATGGTGTCACACTAGCACTGTTAATCGGTCCTGTTTTTTTTGCCCTGCTGCGAGTAAGTATCGAACGTGGTTTTACATCGGGGGCCTGGATGGCACTCGGCATTGCTATAAGTGAGTCTTTTGTGATAGCACTGGTAGCGGTAGGTGTGGCTCAACTAGCCGAAACAAAAGAGTTTCAGTTTTATTTGGGCATTGTGGGTGGTTCTATGATGTTGGTGTTTGGCTTGCTTCCTTTTTTTAAAAAAGTAAAAAGACGTACAGAAACCGAAAATAGCATCAGTAAAAAAGCCCAAGGTTATCGCCTTGCCATTGAGGGTTTTTTGTTAAACGTACTCAACCCATCGGTGTATTTATTTTGGATAGGGGCAGTAGCATTTAATAGTCACCTCAAAAGCAATGAAATGTTTAGTTTTTTTGCCGGAGCCATTACTACCGTGTTTGTTACCGACTTGCTCAAGGCTTACCTTGCCAACTATATCAGGGGGTATTTGACCGAAAAAGTACTGGATAGGGTAAATAAAATTGCTGGTGCTGCTTTGGTATGCTTTGCTTTTTGGTTGTTTTACTCTGCATTTTATGGTTTCAAAATGCCTGCTTAAAGCACTTCTTCCTGGCTTTGTTGTTCTTTTATCTTTTGTTGTACCCAACGAACAGCCTCATCCAGGTCTCCGGTAAGGTAATACGGAAAAGGGGGCTTTTTAATGACAAATACGGCAGTGATCATAAAACGAGTAATGACCGACTTGAAAACAAACGCAATGCCTGCGATATTTTTTTTCAGAAGGGCTTCATGCTCCTTCAAAAACTTGCCTTGTTTGATTCTGTATTTTACAGGCACAAAACCCACTTTTTTTGCTTCCATCACTACTCCTCTGCCTTTCTTTTGCTTTACTGCATTTAGGTACAGGTTCAAATAATCGTCAAAGCTTTCTTCAGTGGGCTCTTCACCAGTAAAGTGTAAAATCATTACTGGGTCGTGAGAGGCATCTAATGTTGCATATTTCATATTTACCTTTTTATTTTTACCATTCCTAACGGTAAAAACCACCCTTGGTTGCCACTAAGCCCGCTAGTATTCTCTTACTTGTGCGGCGGCTTCTTCAGATGTTACCGCTTTTGCCTTGGTTACTATAGGTACACAACTTGTAAAACGAATATTGTCTAAACCAAAATCGTTGCCTCCCTTCAAAGTTGACAAATTTACAATACAGATATTAGCAGTCGTTTCATTGCCCGAAAACCAAGTCACTTCAAACTTTTTCCAGTTATACTCCCAATCAGGTGCATTGATATTGGTACCCAATACATGCCCATTGACACTAAAATGCAAGCGTGCCGGGCTACGTGCTACCAAGGTGGTAATCCAGGCAGAAAAATTATAATAGGTTTTAGGGCGTATTTTTATTTGTTGACACCACACCGATACATTGGGGCGTGGGCTACCGTTTACAATCAAAAACTTATCTCTGGCACCTCTCCTGCTCCGTCCTTTAAAATGTCCATGGTATTTGGTGGGGTTGGTTCCTACCTGATAGGTACCTTCAGGGTATAGGTCGTTAGAAACACGATAGCCCGAATGAAAATAACGATTGCCTTGAGAAAAGTTTCCATTCACCACCAAATTATTTGACTCTACCGAGCCTTTGGGGCACTGGGCATAGGTTGTGGTAAACAGGGTGGTGCTAAATAATATAAAACTGAACCACTTTGATAAGTGAATCAATGGATGTATTGTCTTCATAATAGTGACTTGTTTAAGGAAAAGAGAGGGCTTATGCATATAAACGCCAGATAAAATGTGGAGTTACAGATAATAAAGCTTAATTTATACTGGTTGACATGGTAATATTTTGGTATTACCTTAGTACTTCACTATAAAAAAATCATATAATGCACATTAGGCTTTTATCTTTAGGGGTTGTCATTGCTTGGTTGGTTACGCTCACACTGGGACAAGGAATTGCTCAAAAAAAAAAGCGTCCCAACACAAGCCAAAATAAAGGTTTTGTATTGGTGATTGATCCCGGACATGGGGGAAAAGATACCGGACGTTTGCGCGGCTCAAAAAGCATGAAACACGAAAAGAGCCTCAACCTTACCATTGCGCTTAAGCTGGGAAAATATGTAAAAAAATACCTGCCTCATATCAAAGTATACTATACCCGCACTACCGACCGCTACCTCTCGCTGGAAGAACGGGTAGATTTTGCCCACGGCAAAGACGCAGATGCTTTTATAAGTGTGCACTGCAACTCGGTAGAACACAAGCAAGTACATGGAACAGAGTTGCACATTCATAGTTTTGACTTGCCCGCCAGCAAATACTTGGCAAAACTGATCAACAAACAGTTTAAACAACGCGCTGGGAGAAAAGTCAGGGGCATTTATGATGCAGACAAACGCCAAAAGAACTTTTATGTGGTACAATATACCCGTATGCCTAGTGTGCTGGTAGAGTGTGGCTACATGACCAATACCAGCGAAGAAAAATACCTGAACTCTGATCGGGGACAAAGCATTATTGCTTCTGCTATTTTTAGGGCTTTTAGGGTTTACACCCAATCTAAGCGTCCCCGTGAGCGCCGCGAAATTGTATACCAGGTGCAGTTGATGGCCACCCAAAAACCTATATCGCCAGATTCTGAGCATTTCAAAGATGTGCCGAAAGAAGTGAAACGAGTACCTAACAAACACTCAAAAAAATATAAATACCGCTATGTGACAGGCTGGGAATATACTCTAAAGGGAGCACGTCGTTTACTCAACGAAATTCACTCTGTAGGTTTCAAAGAAGCTTTTTTGGTAGCAAGCAAATCGGGACGATAAATCACCTTGCAGTAGGCAAGTGTCCTTCACCAAGAAGAGTTAGCCTAAAAACTTAAGGAGCCTGGTCAAAATAAGTGTCGAGATTGAGTGCATATACTCAGGACTGCCAAAAGCTAAAAATAACGAAAGACAGTAAAGAGAACCACAGAATAAAGTCAAAGCTATGCGAAGCTAATTTGTTCTCAATCGGACTACCAACAGCGCCAGGTTTATCTCATATAATCTATGACAACGGCCTGGTGTACTGCTTCATATTGTAGGTTCAACATGCTGGCATTGATATAGTGGGTGCCGTTAACTTCTACCCTGCCACGTGCTTCATGAATGTGACCAAAAATGTGGTATCTTGGACGTATATCTTGGATTACTTCGGTTAATTCTTCACAACCAACCTCCTCCCCTTTTGCCGTTTGGTCTAACACTCCTTTGGGTGGTCCATGGGTAACCAAAATATCAATATTTTCAGGAATCAAATCCCAGTGTTTACGAATGTCTGCTCCTCTGGCACGATTAAACGCCCAGTCGAAAAACCAAGGAGTAATGGGAGACCCCCATATATTGACACCTTCTATAGTAACTCCACTGTCGTTGAGATAAATGGCATTGGTTAAAAGTGCTTCTGCCTGATGGGGTTCATCTTCAAACAAAAAATCGTGATTCCCAGCAATAACTACCTTATGACGGTGAGGCAAAGTAGCCAGCCAGTTGTTAAAACGGCGTATTTCTTTGGGTCTGCCCCGAGCGCTTAGGTCTCCGGCGTGAATCAACAAATCACCTTCAGGCACCGCTATTTGGCTATGTTTTCCGTGGGTGTCTGATATACAAACTATTTTCATGAGGGTTCATTTTAATGTTTAAAGCCTCAAGCCCAACATTGTGACATCATCGCGGGCGTCCTGACTTCCTTGATGTTTGGCTAGAGTAGCTTCAAAAGCAATTTGTTGCTCTTCCATAGATAAATGTGCATAATGGCTGATCATTTTTTTGATGTTACGAGAACCAAAACGGCGACGCTCGGCATCGGGAGTATCGCCAAAACCATCGGTCATCATATACAAAGCATCGCCTTTAGCCAACATAAGCTCTTGGTTGGTAAAAACCCTGGTACGTTCATCTTCGTATACTTCGCCACCAATAGAAAAACGGTCAGCCTTGAGCTGGTTAAATTCCCCTTCCTGTACATAATACAAGGGGCGTTTGGCACCCGAAAAAATCACCTTAAACTTTTGAGCAGCCAGCGGCTCAATCACACAGAGCGACATGTCCATTCCATCACTGTTGTTGGTTTCTGCCTGTCGCAAGTCACTGCGGATTTTTTGGTGTAAAAGGGTCATCACCTTTGCCGGGTCAAAGATATGCTTTTCGTTGATCGTTTCGTTGAGCAATGTATTGCCTATCATGCTCATAAAAGCACCCGGTACACCATGCCCGGTACAGTCTATCACTGCTACTACAGTTTTGGTAAAGTTTTCACCTTTGATGGTGTTAAACCAGTAAAAATCGCCTGACACAATGTCTTTGGGTTGGTAGATGATAAAGTACTCTTCAAAAATCTGCTTGATTTTAGGTTCAAAAGGTAAAATGGCATTTTGGATGGTTTGGGCGTAGCGTACACTGTCTGTGATTTGATTGTAAGCAAACTGAAGTTCTTCGCCTCGTTCCTGCAACGAATCTCGTTGGGTCAATATTTCTTCTTTCTGGAGCTGGAGCTCTTCGTTCTTTTCGGTAATCTCTTTGGTACGTTCTTTTACCTTGCGCTCCAGGGTTACATTTTGCTCTCTCAGTATTCGGGCATTTTCTTCTTGTGCCAATCGTTTGTCTTGCTCGTTTTTTCGTTCGCGGTACCCCAAACCTACCGAGAAAAGCACTAGTTCGAGAAATAAACCTGCTTGGGAGAAGTAATTAATGTTGAACCCTACCTTCACATGAATCAAAAACCCCATTGAACTTAACGCCCAGCCTAATATTAAGAAAAAAGAACCTGTAACGAAATAGCGGGCTAAAACATTTCTCGTTCTCAATAAGAAAATGAGTGTTAATATAAATAAGCTTGTATCAATTAATATTATAATTAATAAATATATTTCAGCATCAGCCAGATTTAAAGTTAGAGATATATAAAGCAGCAAACAGCAGTCAATCGACACTTTGATTATCATCCAATAGTGAATAACTTTATTCCACCTTGGGATTAGTCTTTTAGCATCAACAAAAAGCTTCATGAATAAAAAGTAGAAAATCATTGTTGATTGACTACTGGCTACTCCAATGAATGTTTGCAAAACTGGATACTCAGAAAAGAAGTCGTAATACCCTAAATAATATACTGAGTATGCAAATATGTAAGTAGTGTAGTAAAGGTAGGTTTTGTCTTTAACAACTAGAAATAGTATTATATTATAAAGAAGTATAATCCATAAAGCGCCTTGAAAGACACCTTGAATAATGTTTAATGTAGATTCCTCATGCAAGTATGCTTGAGGTGAACGAAGCTTTAATGTATAACGAGGTGTATACATTACTCCTTTCAGTCTAATATAAATTGTAATTTTTTTTTGAACAGGTAAAAATAGGCGAAACTTGTACTTAAACTCCACAATATGCTTGCTAATATCTCTTAACGATTGTGGTACAAGACGACCATTTAGTTTTTTAGAATAATGACCATTATTATCAGGGTAGTATAGCTGAATATTTGCGCCCTTCGCGGCATACAAAATCCAGTGATTCCTGCTTGACTGGTTATAGAGCGTCAATTTTGCCCAATAAACTCTCTCTCTTTGCAACCTTGGGGACTTCTTTTGAAATTCATTATAAGGAATGAAGTAGTTATGATATTTAGAAGAAGTGATTTGCTTAAAACTTAGGCTATTTGACGAATCTTCTAAGATGTACATTCGCGGATTCAGGTTAGTCAATTTACTTATATCGTCAGTAACCTGTACAACCAGTGAGTCTAACGGGTTTTGAGCAATAACTCTTACTTTTGAAAAGATACAAAGAAATATCACACAAAAAAAAGCAGGTGAAATCAAGCATTTTTTTTCAAATTGATGAAATATTTGAGCTGAATTAAACAAGGTTACCACCACAATTTTATTAAAACTTTACTTTTCGCATTTATGTATAAACCTTTGACTAAAACGAAAAAAAAGGTATTTCCCAAAATAAACCATTGAGTTACATTGTAAACCCCAACTATTTATCTACAGTAAGCCCTCAGTATATTTCTTTACAATTATTGTATACTTATTATTAAGTATTTCAAAACGCAGGAAAGTGCACTACGACAATCAATGAAAAAAGTTTCGTCGTTTGTAATATTTTTTCAAAAAAGCATTTTTTTATCTACCCATTCCCCCCTTACTTTGCAACCATAATACAACAAACAACTATTATTTAAAACAAAGGTTAAATTTAAAAAATTAAAAACATGGGACATATTAATGGTGATTTTGACAGTCCAAACACATTTGGTAGCAAAGAAATAAAAACTGCTAAAAGTACTACCAAGCCTTTCTTCGCCAAACAACTAGAAAAAAGAAAAGTGGTTAAAAGAAAATAATCACATTTACCCGCCAGTGAATCAAGCAAAAGGGACTAGCAATAGTCCCTTTTTTTATGTAGTTTGGTAAGCAATATACCAAAAAAATTTAGCTACTTATAACTTTATGGAAGTGTTAATTGTCACATATAGTGATGACGACGAAGGTATCAACAATGTAACTGAAGCATTGCAAAATAAAGGAGCCAATGTATACAGGTTTAATACCAACTATTACCCCACCCAAATTCAGCTTGCCAGCCATTATATTAACAATACCGAACAGGTAAAAATCATCAGTGAAGATGTGGTACACGACCTGGCAAAGTTTGACGCAGTATGGTATAGACGCATCCGCATTGGGCAAGAGCTGCCCGAAGAAATGGCAGATGAGTATAAAATACCTGCCATAGAAGAATCAAAAACTACTTTCTGGGGTACCCTTGCCAGTTGGGGCATTGGCAAGTTTGTGTTAGACGCTGTAGCGGACATCCGACGTGCCGAAAACAAACAATTGCAACTTAAGGTAGCCAACCGCCTGGGTTTGCGCATTCCTGCTACCCTTATTACCAACTCGGCGCAAGAAGTAAAAGCTTTTGCCCACAACTATTCGGCGGTGATCTCAAAGATGCAATACGCTTTTAGCATTTATGATGGTACTGAAGACGAGTATAAGGTATATAGCCACAAGTGGCAGCCCGAAGAGTTGGAAGATATGACGGGGTTGGAATTTTCGCCTATGATTTTTCAGGAATATGTAGAAAAAGAATGTGAGTTTAGGGTGGCCATTGTAGGAGAACAGATTTTTTGTGGTAAAATACCCTCTCAACAATCTACCGAAGGGCAAGCTGACTGGCGTAAAGATGGGAGCCTGATAGATGACATAGAACCTTGTGACTTACCCGCCAGTATTCAGCTGAAGCTGCTTCACCTTATGGACTATTTTGGACTCAACTATGGGGCGGTAGATTTAATTAAAACTCCGGAAGGCAAGTTTGTATTTTTAGAAGTTAACCCCGTGGGTGAGTTTAGTTGGCTGGATCAGGCTTTTAATAAAAAAATATCCGAAGCAATTGCCAATGTCTTGCTCAACCGGGCTCGTAGACGTAATAGTCCACTCAACCTTTATTAACTCAATGTTTTATAATCACTATATATAGTAATCAATGGCATCTATTACTCCTCCTCATACCGTTTTTAGCCAAGCCTGGTGGAACGTGCTTTTAGAAGAGTCTAACTACCTTACAGAGGCTTGTTTGATCAAAAACAGTGTGCCTGCTCAGTTTTTTACTGAACAAGACATTTTAAATATTATCCAAGAAGTTCCAGAAAAGCTTTCGTTTGGTACTCCCGGACTCAGGGTATATACTGATGGTAAACAGGTGATTAAAGAGTTGAGCGAGATGTACCGCGCTCCTTTACAAACTCACGAAGGCCTGCAAGACTTTACCCAACGTATATTTGGCAAGCAAAAATTTGGCATCATTCTCAATCGTGCTACCCAATACCACGATACGCTTGCCCAACGACTTGCTCCTCTTTATCAGGGGATTGTAGAAGAGCTTGGGATTCCTTGGTTAGACCTGAACGCTACTATATTTGTGGGCAATTATGGGTATACTCCGTTTGGGGTACACTACGACGGTGAAGCCAATAGTGTGATTCACTTTCATCAGGGACCAGGTAAGAAACTGATGACACTGTGGGATGAAGAGGTGTTTGTAGAGAAGACCGGGTCGAGGTTGCATTATTGCGAGCCAGAGAAAATATTGCCCTATGGTACTACCTGCCAAATAGAAGCGCACGATACGTTTTACTTGCCCGAAGGTCCTTTTCACATTGGTAACACTGAGGAGTTTTCAATGGCGTTGACGGTGGTGATCAAGGGTATTTCGGTCAAAGACTGGCTCAGCAATGCTTTGGCTGAAATGAATACAGCATCGTTTGACCCAGAGATTTTGGCAGGGTATGAAGCTGAGGTGGACGACATTTTAGCCAGTGGTTTGATTGGCACTGAGGTACATGAACAAAAATTTGGTGGCTGGGTAAAGGCGGCTATGGAAGATTATCAATTGTCGCTCAAAAGCAATTGTGGGTTTCGCCCTCCGCGCTGGTCTGATCAAAAAACTTTTCCTGAATTGACCAAACAAAGTGTACAAATTGTCGCTCCTTTCTGTATATACCATCAACCGCTAAAAAATGATCAGGTAAGACTATATTACCGACGAAACAAAAGTAATTTTTCCCATGCTTCTCTGTTGTTGCCTTTGCTAGAACAGTTGAACGCGGGTGAGGTAATAGAAATAGGGCAAGTAATGGCTCAACACCCTGACTATCAAACATTTTTACTTGAATTTTTCACTTTAATGTTAAATCACCAGGCTATAGAAATGAAGCCAACCTGATTGCATTGTATATGACAAAACTTTATACTTCATCCAGCTACAGCCTCAATACCAGGGTTTTATCAACATATCCTTCTTTTACTATACCTGCCTAATGTGGGTAATCAGCTATCCACTTTAGCCAAAAAAAATGCCTCTGACGAAAGAAAAAGCAAAGAGGAGAGTACTCACAACGCAAGATGTAATCTTTATCAACATACCCTATTGAAGCCTTTCAAATCCCTCTTTTTTTTCGTAATTTAGAAGCTGCCTTAAAGTTAAGATTTCAACATGAGCGCCCTTAGGGGCTTAACTCATTGACTATAAAAAGACTCGCTGCATGTATTTAATTTTTGATACGGAAACTACCGGGCTTCCAAAAGATTTTAATGCGCCACACACCGATGTGGACAACTGGCCAAGGTTGGTACAAATTGCCTGGCAGTTGCACGACTACAATGGTAAGCTTGTCAGTGCCGAAAATATGATTGTAAAGCCTGAAGGTTTTACGATTCCTTTCAACGCTGAAAAGGTGCACGGTATTTCTACCGAAATTGCTTTGGAAGAGGGCTTGCCGCTGAATGAAGTGCTCGAAAAATTTGCGGTTGACATTGCCCGTTCCGAACTCATCATTGGTCATAACATTGGCTTTGATGTAAACATCATGGGAGCTGAGTATGTGCGGACTACTGTAGATAGTAAGCTTCACGAAGTACCGACTTATGACACCAAAAGCGAAGAAACCGCTGAGTATGTAGGCATTCAGGGGGGACGAGGCGGTAAATTTAAATGGCCTACCCTTACCGAACTTCACACCAAGCTTTTTAGTGAAAGCTTTGACGATGCCCACGATGCAGCATATGATGTGTTGGCAACTGCCCGTTGTTATTTTGGCTTGATCTCAATAGGTATTGCTCCACCCCTGGGCGACCTGGAAGCAGATGCTGTGGTGTATGAGCCTCCAGTGCTCGATGCTGCCAACTTTGAGAAACGTAAAAAGAAAAAAGGGATTAAAATCCCGGAGATATTTAAGGGAAAAGTAGATAAATTTATCCCTTTTTCTCACCTGCATGTACACTCTCAGTTTTCTATTTTGCAAAGTACAGCCAGCGTAGGCGGTTTGATCAAGTTTGCTAAAGAACACGGCATGCCTGCCATTGCTTTTACTGACCATGGCAACATGCACGCGGCTTTTAAGGCTGTAGGCGAAGGCGCCAAAAATGATGTAAAGGTGATTATTGGCTGTGAGTTTTATGTGGCTCAAGAGCGTACTAAGACTAAATTTACCAAGAGCGATCGCGACCGAAGATTTAACCAAGTATTGCTTGCCAAAGACCAGGAGGCTTACCACCGCCTCGCCAAACTAAGCTCTTTAGGCTATATAGAGGGTTATTATGCTGGTTTTCCACGGATTGGCAAAGACCTGATAGAAGAATATCACGAGGGCTTGATTGCCTTGACGGGTAACTTACAAGGCGAGATTCCTGATTTGATATTGAACCAGGGCGAGCACGAAGCAGAAGAGGCGTTTAAGTGGTGGCATAACTTGTTTGGCGATGATTTTTATGTGGAGATTATGCGCCACGGACAAGAAGAGGAAGAACGGGTAAATGAGGTGTTGCTTAAATTTGCGGCAAAATATGGGGTAAAACCCATTGCTACCAATAATGTGTATTACATTGGTGATGAAGATGCCGATGCCCACGACTCGCTGCTTTGTGTAAAGGGAGCTGACAAGAAAAGTACGCCCAAAATGTTTACGCCTGATATAAAGCGGCGTAACCTGCGTTATGGAATGCCCAATGAGGAGTATTACATGAAAACGCCGGAAGAAATGAACGAGTTGTTTTCTGACATTCCTATTGCTCTGGAAACCACTCAGGAAATTGTAGATAAATGCTCGCCTATCAAACTCAAGCGAGACATACTGATGCCTGTATATGAAATGCCGTCTGAGTTTGCTACTCAGGATGATTACTTGCGTCACTTGACCTACGAAGGAGCCACCAAACGGTATGGAGAGATTACAGAAGAAATAAGAGAGCGCCTTGACCATGAACTTAACATCATCAAATCGATGGGGTTTCCGGGGTACTTTCTCATTGTGCAAGACTTTATCAATGCCGCTCGCGACATGGGAGTTTTTGTAGGTCCCGGACGGGGTTCGGCAGCGGGTTCGGCAGTCGCGTTTTGTATTGGTATTACCAATATTGATCCTATCAAGTATAACCTGCTTTTTGAGCGTTTCCTCAATCCGGAAAGGGTAAGTATGCCTGATGTGGATATTGATTTTGATGACGAAGGGCGACAAGATGCCATTAATTATGTAATTGATAAATATGGTAAAAACCAGGTAGCCCAAATCATTACCTATGGTACTATGGCGGCTAAAATGGCCATCAAGGATGTAGCACGAGTGCTGGAGCTGCCTATTCCCGACTCAAACAAACTTGCCAAGTATGTGCCTGACAAACCGGGAACCAAGCTCAAAGACGCCTTTGCCGAAGTGCAAGAACTAAAAGATGTATTGGCAAGGCCTGAAGGCGATTTAGAAAATCAAGTGTTGCGCCAAGCCAAGATTTTGGAAGGGTCGGTCAGAGGTACAGGTATTCACGCTGCAGGGGTAATTATTGCTCCTGATGATTTGCTTAAATATATTCCGGTATGTACCTCTAAGGATGCCGACTTGCTGGTAACTCAGTTTGACGGTAAGGTGATTGAAGATGCCGGAATGCTGAAGATGGACTTTTTGGGGCTTAAGACCCTGACCGTGATCAAGGATGCCCTGCGAATGATTAAGAAAAACTATGACATTGACATAGACATGGACAAGATTCCATTGGATGATCAGGCTACTCTTGAGCTTTACCAAAACGGCGAAACCGTAGGAACATTCCAGTTTGAGTCGGAAGGAATGCGGATGTACCTAAAGCAGCTCAAACCTACCAACATTGAAGACCTGATTGCAATGAACGCCCTTTATCGCCCTGGTCCATTGCAGTTTATCCCCAACTTTATCAACCGTAAACACGGAACTGAAGAAGTTGAATACCCACACGATTTGCTGGAGCCTATCCTCAACAATACTTATGGGATTATGGTATACCAGGAGCAAATTATGCAGACTGCCCAGATTTTGGGAGGCTATAGCCTGGGGGGTGCCGATTTGCTACGCCGGGCAATGGGTAAAAAGAAGCTTGAGGAAATGGACCGCCAAGAGGTCATTTTCATGAAGGGAGCCAAAGAAATTCATGGGATTCCTGAAGAGAAGTCGAGGAAGGTTTTTGAGGTAATGAAAGAGTTTGCCAAGTATGGTTTTAACCGTTCGCACTCGGCAGCTTATTCGGTGGTGGCTTACCAAACGGCTTACCTCAAAGCTAATTACCCTTCTGAATACATGGCATCGGTGCTTACGCACAACATGAATAACATTGATAAGGTTACTTTCTTTATTGATGAAACCAAAAACATGGGGCTGCAAATACTGGGACCTGATGTAAACGAAAGTGAACAGAGCTTTACGGTAAACCCAGTAGGGCAAATTCGTTTTGGTTTGGGCGCAGTAAAAGGCACTGGCGACGCTGCCGTAGAAAATATCATAGAGGAGCGCAAAAAGAACGGTCCTTTTAAGGATATGTTTGATTTTGCCCGTAGGGTAAATCTGCGAACGGTTAACAAAAAATCTTTTGAGTGTTTTGCTCAGGCAGGGGCCTTCGACAATTTGGGCAAACTACACCGGGCGCAGTTTTTTGCTGCTATGCCCAATGATACGGCTACTTTTTTGGAACGCATCATCAAATTTGGCAATGCTTATCAAAAAGAGATAGAAAATGCCAAAACCTCTTTGTTTGGGGCAAGCGGGGCGGTCACTATAGCCCAGCCCAAGGTGCCTTATACCGAGCCCTGGAGCCAATTGGAAAAGCTGAACCGTGAAAAAGAAGTGGTAGGTTTTTATATGTCGGGGCACCCACTAGACCGATACCGTGCCGGAATGAAAAAATTTGGTGCGGTAGCCCTTGATAAAATAGAGTCTTTTCAGCACCAGGAAGTGACTGTAGCCTGTATTGTGACCAAAAAAGAATTAAGGCAAACCAAAAATGGCAAACCTTTCACCTCTTTTAGTATAGAAGATTACAGCACGTCGATGGATTTGGCTTTGTTTGGCGAAAGCCACGAAACATTAAGCGATCTGATTGAGGTAAATCAACTGATACTGCTCACGGGTAAAGTACAAAAGCGGTATGGTTCAGAAGATCGCTATGAGCTGCGCACCTCGCAGATAAAACCCCTCGAAGAGATGCAAGAGAAGATGTGTCGGGGGTTAGTTATTCAGGTAGACATTGCCAAGCTAAACGATGAGCTCATGGAAAAAATGGAAAAGGTAGCCCAAGAGAATACGGGTGAACACGAGCTTAAGATTTGGGTGTATGACTTGCAGGAACAACCTACTATGATGGTAGAGCTCAACTCACAGAAATACAAGGTACAGGCAGATGAACGATTGCAACAAAAGTTTGAATCGCTCGAACTGGCTTGCAAAATGGTGTATTAATATAGTTTCACAAGCTATTTATAAATATACAATACTCCGTAGTGATTTTAATCAAAGTTGGTTGCTGGTGATCAGTTATTGATGAATTTAAAAACTATTTAATGGGGTGTTTAGGCGTAAAACCGAAACGCTTTTAAAAATAAAGTGAGTACGCAATTTGAATATAAAGTACTGGTTTACAGCATTTAACAAGGTAAACATTTATTCGAATCAGCTATGGACTATCGACTAAATACTATGGACTATTGAATATATGCAAAAACAAATTTATGCTGCTTACGACGACGAAGGTTTGTTTGTGTATCAGGCATTTAAACCTAAAGTAGTGGCCACTGCTGCGGCTAAAGGTACTTTTGGGACTGGTTTTAATACCAATCGCCTTACCTGGATCAAGCCTTCGTTTGCGTGGGTATTGCAGCGCACCAAGTATGCTACCAAACACCGGATGAACGCGATAGCTCGTATCAAGTTATCGCACGAGGGTTGGTTGCACCTATTACGGCAAGCTGTGCCTACTCAATACGATGCCCAACGCTACACCAATGAAGAAGACTGGCAACAGGCATTAGACAAGGCAGTGGTCATTCACCAATGGGACCCAGAGCGTGATTTGCTGGGCAAAAAACTGGACAGAGCGGCTATTCAAGTGGGCGTTCGGAGCGAAGAGTTATCGTTGCGTTACGTGAACGAATGGATTTTGGGTATAGAAGATGTCACAGAGCTGGCGCATGCCATCGGGAGTTTGCAAAAGCGACGTAACCCTCCATTGCCTGAAACCCCCGAAGAACGGCTTTATCCTGTATCAGAAGAAATGGCGCTTGCCCTGGGGTGTTTTTAACTAAAAACACCCCTTTTCTACTTCTTTTTGTTCATAGAGATGTCTTGGTAATAAATGTTTACTTCTTTTATTATTTACCATAACTATGATACACCGTACCTCTTTTCTTATGACCCTACTGCTATGCCTGCTGTGTGTTAGTTTACAAGCCCAACTTTTGCCCAATAACCCTACTGTACAAGGCAACACTCGCTTTGCTTTGCAACTTTACAAGCAATTATCAAAAGCCTCTCACCAGACCCAAGATAATAATGTATTTGTATCTCCCTACAGCATTTCATCGGCATTGGCCATGACTTACGCTGGGGCAAAAGGCAGTACCGCGCAGCAAATGGCGCATACACTTCATTTTAGCCCCAAATCGTTAGATAAAGATTATCAATTTTTGAATCATCATTTCAACCACCTCAACAGCAAAGGTTTACAGCTCTCGATAGTCAATGCGATCTGGGGCGAAAAAAGTAAAAAGTTTCAACCTTCATTTCTCAAATTAAATCACACCTATTATCAGGCTAAACTGGGCAAATTGGATTTTAAAAATCAGCCAAAAAAATCAAGAATAGTGATCAATCAATGGGTAGCCAAAAAAACTCAGGATAAAATCAAAAACCTTATTCCCTCTGGTATGATCAGTGGCAACACTCGTATGGTGCTTACCAATGCCATTTACTTTCAAGGGAAATGGAAACTCAGATTTGATAAAAGCAATACCCGTAAGATGAACTTTATCGCCCATAAGATCACTTACCCTGATATAAAGTTTATGCACATTACTAACTCAATTAAATATACTGAAAATGCGATTTTACAGGCAATAGAGTTACCTTATGCAGGAGACAAAGTGAGTACGGTGGTATTGTTGCCCAAACATAAAAACGGGCTCTATCAGGTGGAACAATGGCTTACGTCAAAGACCTATCAAGCGCTTACAACAAGCTTGTTTCACACAAAAGTTATCTTACACTTACCCAAGTTTAAAATGACCAAAAATGTTCCACTCAAAAATGCTTTAAAAGCCTTGGGAATGAGAATACCTTTCACCAAACAGGCCGATTTTAGCAAAATCATGCAGAGTGAATCTTTGGTAATATCAGAGGTGGTACATAAGGCGTTTATAGAGGTGAGCGAAAAAGGAACCGAAGCTGCGGCGGCTACTGCCGTTATTATGTCAAGACCCAGGTCTACCTCCTACAATCCTGAACAACCTATTCCTCCTAAAATATTTAAGGCAGATCATCCATTTATGTTTATCATTAAAGACAACACCACGGGTAGTATTTTATTTATTGGCAGACTTATTACCCCCAAACAAGCCATTTAGGAATGGTGAAAAAATAAATTACCGATTTTGAGGTAGGGATTTTATTCTGAGACGAGGCACTTTTTGCAGGCGTAGCCATAGCTACGGCTAAAACCGATGGCTGCAGCCCTGCTGCGCCGAGCTCTGCCAAAGGCTAAAAGTAACGAAGTATCAGGGTGAAAGAGCACCTCCAAACTGAAAACTTACAGCCCCGAACTTGATTCGGGGGTTATTTTTTTTCTGTTCCTTAATACAATACTCCGCAGTGATTTTAGTCAAAGTTGTTTGCTGGTTATCAGTTATTGATGAATTTAAAAACTATTTAATTGGGTATTTAGGCGTAAAACCGAAACTCTTTTAAAAATAAAGCGAGTACACAACCTTAATATAAGATACTGGTTTACAGCATTTAACAAGGTGAACATTTACTCGAATCAGCTATGGACTATCGACTAAATACTTTTAACTAACAAATTCATAAACCACTGAAAATAAGTATACTATGATTTTGTTAGTTGTCTCTGGAACAGGAGGCAACTTGAAGCACCGATATACATCGGTATCTAAGGACTTGTTGCTTAAAGCTTGCTCCTGTCGGTGCTATGGACTATTGTAATATCATTTCTATTTTTTCAACTTAACTTAAAAATCAATGAATTCCCGAATATTAATAATGCTACTAGGGCTCTTGGCGTTTAATACCCAAGCCCAAAACTCACAAAATAGCCCCACAGTCAAGGGCAGCAACCAGTTTGCCCTGGAGCTTTATAAAAAACTGAGTAGCAATCCTCAAAAAAACGTGTTTGTATCGCCTTATAGCATTTCGTCGGCACTGGCTATGACCTATGCAGGGGCAAAAGGTAGTACAGCCCAAGAAATAGCCAATGCGCTGCACCTTCCCAAAAACTCGGTACACCAAGACTTTAAAAACCTCAACACTCACCTTAACCAACTCAACACCAAAGGCTTACAGCTATCAGTAGCCAATGCACTTTGGAGCGAAAAAAGTCAGAAATTTTTAAAAGCATATTTGGGGCTTACCCAAAGCTGTTATCGAGCAAAGGTTAAACGCCTTGACTTTAAACAACAACCTGAAAAATCGAGGTTGATCATTAACAAATGGGTAGAGGACAAAACCCAGCGTAAGATCAAAAACTTGATTCCTAAAGGGATCATCAATCAAACCACTCGTTTAGTGCTCACCAATGCTATTTACTTTAAAGGCCAGTGGAAATACAAATTCAAAAAAAGCCAAACCCGCAAAATGGATTTTATCGCTGGCAAGCAAAAAATAAGTGATGTTAAGTTTATGCAAATGCAACGCAAGTTTAAATACGCTGAAACTGAAAGCTTACAGGTGATTGAGCTGCCTTATGCTTCCCAAAAGGTGAGTATGGTGGTTTTGTTGCCTAAAGATATAAATGGTATAGCCAAATTGGAGGCTTCGCTTACGGCAGAAAGTTATCAAAAACTGATGGATAGGCTATTTTATACCCAGGTAAAGCTAAGTTTACCTAAGTTTAAGATGACCTTAAACGTAAAACTCAAGAATGTTTTGAAAACAATGGGGATGCAACAGGCCTTTGGTAACACCGCAGATTTTAGTGGAATGACAGGCAACAAATCGCTGAAAATTTCAGAGGTAGTACATAAGGCGTTTGTAGAGGTAAGCGAAAAAGGAACCGAAGCTGCGGCGGCTACGGCGGTTGTTGTGAGAACAAAATCAGCCAGCGCCCACCGCCCGGTAAAACCTAAGGTTTTTAGGGCAGATCATCCTTTTATATTTATGATTAAGGACAATACTACAGGTAGTATCTTGTTTATGGGTAAACTCGCCAACCCAAAGTAACCAAAACAGGGCATTGCTGCAACCCATCGCTTTTTAGTTAGGTTGCAGCATTAATCTGCTTCCATTTTTACTCCTATCACAAGTATATCGTCAATTTGACGTTCGTCTCCTTTCCAATCTAAAAAAGATGACTTCACTTTTTCGCCTTGCTCTTTGATGGGTAAGGTGTATATTTCAGAGATCATAGATTTGAAACGACGCGTGGTAAACTTGCGTCCTTCGGGACCACCAAACTGATCGGGATAGCCATCAGACGTCATATAGAACATATCGCCAGGCAACATGTCTACCTCATGGTCACGGTATTCGCGTTTTTCTTTGTAATGTCTTACACTTCCACCAATGGGTTTTTTGTCTCCTTTGATTACATTCACTTCGCCATCACGCACAAAATAAAATGGGCGTTGGGCTCCGGCAAATACAACCTTGCGATTTTTGAAGTCAAAACTACACAAAGCCACATCCATGCCGTCAGCGGCGTTGGTACCCAAAGATAAGTAAATAGAATTTTGAAGTTCGGTTAAGATATTGCCAGGCTCGTAAATATTTTTCTCGTTAACAATCGCGTCTAACGAAGACTTGCCCAACATAGACATAAAAGCACCAGGAACTCCGTGCCCGGTACAATCGGCCACCGCCAACAATACCTTCTCGTCTTTGTAAGCAAGCCAGTGAAAGTCACCACTTACCACGTCGCGAGGCATAAACACCTTGAAATAATTATTGCGTAAAAATAACGACATATTGTCTTCACCTGGCAGCATTGCCTCCTGAATATTACGGGCATAGTTGATACTATCGCGCATTTCTTTGTTCACGCGCTCTAGTTTACCTTTTTGCTGTTCCAATTCATCGCGTTGGCGGCTCACCTCTGCGGTTCTTGCTTTTACTTTGTCTTCGAGGTGCTCATTGAGCTCTTGTACCTCTTGTGTTTTCTTGTATAATTGTGCGGTACGTTTGTTTACCTGACGTCGCAAAAACAAACTGATAGTAACAAATAAAAGCGCGACTCCGGCGGCAATAATTAAGCCCCACTTAAAATACTTAAGGTATTCACCTCCTGCCTCTTTGCCCAACCAACGCGACAAAGACTGATAATAAACAGAGCTGCGGTCATCAATCATACTCCGCATTTCCTTGTCTATGATCTTCTTTAGTTTTTTAGTCTTTTCGGTATTTTTAGTAAAAGCAAACCTTAGTTCTATCGGGTGAAACACAATAGGGCTGCCGTGCACGTTGTATTTTTTTCCGTTAGTGGCTCCGTGCAATACCGCTACCAGCCCAGCGTCAGCTTCTCCCTTGCTTATTTTTTCCAGTACATCGTCATACGATCCACACTCGATAAATTCTATGGGTAGTTTAAACTGAGAGGAGGTATGTTTGAGCCCGTGGCTGCCTTCGTAGTAAATGTCTCCGGCAAGTACTGCTACTTTTTTGTTTTTGAGATCGAGTATGGAGCGTATTTTTGAGTCCATAGGGATATAAATTTCACCCCAATTGGATACTACAGTGGTTTCGGAAAAATCGAATCTTTTTTCTCGCTTTTCAGAGTGCCCAATAGCACACAGTATATCTATATCGCCTTTTTCGAGTTTTTTCTGGTTTTCAGAAAAAGAACCGTGTACGTATTCGGGCTTCCACTTATACTTGAGCGCTATATGCTCCAGTACGTCCTTATACACCCCTTTTAGCTCGTTATCAGTATCCTTAAAAATTAAAGGGGCATCTTCATAAGTTCCAACAATCACAAGGTTGTCTTGAGCTATAGCAGTATGGGTACACCACAAAGCGAACACCCAAAAAAAACCAAAAAAACGATTTACTTTACTCATAATGCCTTTGCTCTTGGCTTGAATACCATAAATTTTTATGCTTTAAGAATGGTAAAAACAATTTTTAAGTTCAGTGGTGGGCTTTTTTACTCATAGCCAAAGCTTTTAAATAAAAAAAGTGCTTTGTTTTGCCTCATCACCTTGCCCCTACAAAACCATTTATCTTTAAACCTTTCCTATGCTTTTGACTAGTTTTCAGCTTGTTTAAAATTCATCGAAAATCACTCTAAACACGAAAATTTAAACAAGCTCTTAGATGCCAAATAGTTTTATACGAATCAAATCATTTTTTGGCAATAATTAACAAGGTAATAGTAAAAACCAGTCATTCAAAAATATTATATAAAATAATACATACAATGTTTTCTTCAAAAGATTATATACAGGTCTTTTCAAAAAAAATGTGTGTTTATACCTTATTTCACCCGCCACTTTTATAAGTATTGGGAACGCCTTTGCTTTGAATAACCCAAATTATAATACATATTTACGCTATAGAGCGTTAAAAACACTATTCTTTCATACACTTTCAACAGCTTTCGTTACTTGTGCTACATTCTCAAAACTTATTCAGCTTAAATTGTGGCTATTTTTGAAGCGTAAGTCAGGAGATAAAAGCCTCAAGTAAAGCAATAGGAATGTGGTGCCCACAGCACCAATGCTATACAAAAGCCTAAAACTCAACCTGAGTTTCCACCAAAAAACAGTGGTTTTTTATAATAAAGGAAGAGCATATTTTTTACTTGTTATAGACTAAAATTTCGTCTGAGCATAGCACTAATTAGCAAAATCATCGTTGTATTAGCAAATACAAAAAACCTTATTTGTAAAAGGATAAAAAAAGGAAAAATGACTTGATAAGATACCAATTACCATACACATTTCATTGGTATTACTTTGTTGAAGGCAACACAGCACAAGTAGCTTTGCGCTGACTCAATAACGGCCATGAAGTTGTAGAGTTTACCTAATAGTTATTATTACGCATCACCACAAGCATAATTCTACATTCTCCTGATTTTCAACCCACTACCTTTATTTTTGCTTGGGTAATTATTTGCATAAAAATAACCATATAATTCCGGCAAACTACTTCTCATTGCGCGCTTTCAAGCCCTCATGGGTGTTTTATCAATCGAGCGTTAGGTTCTAACCCTGCAAACAAACCACTACTTATTTATATAAGTGCCTGCAGGACTATTCGTACCTATTTTTTTCTTTGATTTTATCACATAAAAAATTAATAGCAACATCCACTAGTCAATAGCAGTGTATTTAAATCGCACGATTGTTTGGCATGCACTGCATGCGCAGAATAATCAATCATTTTAACTTAATTATTAGTAGCAATACCTGCTTGCAATGAAGCGGGCAATTTTTAAACAAAAGTATCATGACATCAAAACTAAAAACTTCGGTATGCATACTCGTAGGGTATGTAATGGTATTATTTTGCCAAATTTCAAACGCACAAACCAACGACACTACCCGTGCGCCCCATAAACCTTTGAGTGGTAAAAATAAAGAGCACATAGAAGTAGAGAAACACGAGTTTCATGAACAAATAGAAACCAGGGTGCTATTTAACGGAGGACAAAATACCCCCAACAAAATAGGTAAAGAACACTTAGACTTTATTATTTCAGGGCTAAAAAAAGACATTGCCAAGTACAAACACTTGTATCCTCAAGACAAGATTGTGCTTAGCCTGAAAATAAAGGGTTACTCTGACGCCAAACCGTTTTACCCCAACCAATCGCCTGAGGAGCGTCAAACCCTGAATGATTACCTCGCCAAAAAACGTACTTACTATATAAGCAATTCTGTCAAAAAAGGATTGTATCCGTTGGTACACGGTATAGAGCAAGCCTTGGTGATAAAAGGGGAAGAATTACCTCCTTATTATACATCTGACGAGCCCGAAGATCCTCAACGCCGCATGTGTATAGTAACCGTACTGGCCTATAGTGTACCTGTAGACTCTTTTGCGTCTCGTAAACCTGCTATTATTGCCATAGATCACCACAAAAAATTTGTGCCCACTTTGGTAGAACCCAAACACCAATACCTTGCATTGCACCTACCCCAAAAAACCACTACTAAATACCATGCTGGAGGTAAATTAACCGCGAGCAACCCTACCATTACTAATCCGGTACTGCCTAATAATAGTAACAACAAAAACAAGGTGGTTACTCCAAAAGCTACTAAACCTACCCCAAAAACCTCTGCTGGCGCAATTGCCGTGGTCAAAGGAGGTAACGTGGTATACGCCAACACCAACGCATCGGTACAATTTCATACGGGCTGGCACACACCCAAACCACAAGATTACCAATACCTGCAACAATTGATTAAGGAAATTAAAGAAAAAGTGGCTATTTATCGACGCAACAATGACAACAAACCTATGGTAATACAGCTGGATGTGCGCGGCTACGCCGATAAACAAGGATTTTACTATAACCAACCTATAGCCCAAAGGCAAGCACAAAACAAGCGTTTGTCGGAGTGGAGAGCTCGCACCATTGGTCAGTTTTTACAAAAATACCTCAAATCACAATCTATTAAGGTAGCGCTGAGCACCCAGGGGCTGGGCGAAACACTGCCACCTGGGGTAACCGATGGGGCAGTCAATGATCCCTTGCGGCGAACATGTAGGGCAAGCATACAAGTAGTAGAGGGGCAAGCAGTCAATACTCGCTGACAAGGTGATGTTACGCAGTAAATTCCAAGTCTGCTTATTTATATTGTTCTATGGCTTTATTGTTTTATGGTTGCGCGATGCCTTGCATAACTAATGTAGCAATACAACCGTTTCACAATAGAAATTAAAACAACAAAGTAAATCTGCGTAACTTGAGTTATGATACTACCCTCAAAAATATTAAGTTAAAAAACATAAACCCCACTGTTGTTGGCAGCGGGGTTTATTTTAGCTTATCTCAAGAATCCATGTGCAGTAAAACAATAACGCTTGACTTATAAACATCCATTGGTTTGCGGCTAATCGCCTACCATTGATAGTCATTAGTTACTCGTTCACAGCAACCTCTAAAATCCCTGGCTTGTAATTTTCTTTTCGGTGACTTTGCCGTATTTTTTCACCTTGTCGCGAATGGCAGACGCCTTGCCCACCAATACAAACTGTAGGTTCTTTTTCGGAAAATACTTTGCAATCACTTGCTTTACTTTTGCTACTGTCAGGTTATCTACATTTTTTGTAAAATTGTTGATAAACGACTCATTGTAGCCATACACAAACATAGAGGTGAGTAGTTGGGCTAAGCTACTATTGCGCTCATACCGGGTAGGAAAACTTCCTTTCACATAGTTTTTTGCCGATTCCAGTATTTCTTTGTTCACCCCGGTAGTGTGCAAACTATCTAACACACCTATAGCCATATCTATTGCCTGTATAGCAGTTGCAGTTTTGGTAAAACTATAGATATAAAAAGACCCGGAAAGCTTGCCAGTCACAAAATTACTGCGAGCCCCATAGGTAAGCCCAGAGTTTACACGCAAGGCATCGTTGAGCCAGGAAGTAAACCTCCCCCCTAAAATAGTATTGACCACCTGAACAGCAATCAAGTCTGGGTTGCTGCGTGCTACCCCTTGACCTCCTATATAAAAAGTAGTTTCATTGGCATCATCTTTATCTACCAGTAGCACTTGGCTTTTTGAGTAGTTCATATCAGGCTTTACCAGCGCTTTACTGGTCGACTTTTTGGTTTTCCAACCCTTCAACAACTTCTTGATATTGGCTTTCATTTTGCGCTTGTCAAAATCACCTACAATGGCAATGGCGGCTTTATCACAGGTATATTGTTTTTTGTAAAACGCCTTGATATCATCCAGGGTAATGGCATTTATCCCCTCTTTAGTTCCTGCCACCGGGTTGCCATAAGGGTGGTTGCCATACAACAACTTATTGTAGTAGCTGCCAATTACATTGCGAGGGCTTTCTTTGACCTGATCAAGCCGAAGTAACTTGCGTTTTTTGCTTTTCTCAAACTCTTTGGCGTCAAATACAGGATGAGTCAACACTTCCTTTAAAATAGCCAACATTTTATCTTGGTCTTTTTTGGCAAAAGACAACCCAACCCTGGCATACTCTAATGCAGCAGCCGAACTAAGACTAGCACCCACAAAATCGGTTTGCTGTTCTATTTGTGTTTTGGTCATTGTTTTGGTACCAAACAATAAAGCCTGTGCAGTAAAGTTGGCCAAGCCTGGTTTATTACCATCATGAACGGCTCCCGCATTAAATACTATTGAAGCTTGAATCAATGGCACCTCTTTTTGCTCCATCAGGTACACGGTAAGCCCATTGCTTAGCTTAAACTTATCGTATTTGGGCAATTTAAACACGCCTTGGCCCTTGCTTGCCTGGGTACCTGCCAATAGCAGCAACGCAAGCATCCATATTTTATAGTTAAATTTCATTTTTAAAATCTTTTAAAGTTAGAGCGTGTATAAAGTTCATTAATTAGGCGTTTTACGCGATTTTTCTACTCATATATTGTTAAACTTATCGTCAATAGCACTGCTATTCACTCAAAGTTTAACGCATCTGAACCGAAAACTCATCGGAAAACACTCCAAAAACGACCGCTTTAAACAAGCTCTTATATTTTCACCAAACAAACTATTTACTCTTTCCCTTCTTTTCTGGCGATAGTAAATAACCCACCGTGCGGTTAGTTTTGATAAAATACTTTTTTGCCACTCGCTGAATATCTTCCTTGGTTACATTTTCATAAAGTTTTGGGGCATTGAACAGTTTTGTATAACTGCCAAAAAACAATTCATAGGTTCCTATTGAGTTTGCTTTGCCATTAATGGTTTCCATTTGCTGGTAAAACCTCATTAACTTTTGGTTTTTGGTTTTCTGCAACTCAAAATCGGTTACTCCTTTTTCCTTAATTTTCTCAATTTCGGCAAGCATCGCTGCTTCCAATTTTTCTGGGGTAATGTTGCGTGCCGCTACTCCATATAGATAAAACAAGTTAGGATCAAAGCTTTGTGGCATGTAAGTAAATATTGCGGAAGCTACTTGTTGGTCAAAAATCAGAGATTTACGCAAACGCGAAGAGTTACCTGATGACAAGATACTGCTGAGCATATCGAGCGCATAATAGTCTTGGCTACTGGTAGAGGGTACATGGTACGCCAACGCAACATTGGGTGACGAGATTTTTTTGTGTACTACTACTCTTTTTTCACCATTTTGCGGAGGTTCTACCGTTCTCACTTTTGCCGGAGGGGTATTGCCAGGAATAGGCTCAAAATATTTGGCAGACAGTTTTTTAACTTGAGCCAAGGTTACATCACCCACTATTACTACCACACAATTGTTGGGTGCATAATAGGTTTTAAAATAGTCCTCTAAATCTTTTTTGGCCCACTGCTTAATGTCAGACTCATACCCTATGACAGGCCAACGATAAGCGTGTGCAAAGAAAGCGGTAGACTTTAACTGTGCCTGCAAAGACTGAAAGTTGCTGTTTTCCAGCCCAGTACTGCGCTCCGACAATACTACCCCTCGCTCGCTTTCCAGCATTTTTGACGAAATGTTTAAAGCACCAATACGGTCTGCTTCCAGGTCAAACATGACCTCTATCGAGCTGCTCGGAAACCAGTCGGTATATACGGTTACATCTTCGGTAGTATAGGCATTGTTAGAACCACCGTTGGCTTCCATTACCCGATCAAACATTTTAGGCCCATATTTTTTGGCGCCATTGAACATCATGTGTTCAAAAAAATGGGACAAACCGGTAATGCCAGGGCGCTCATTGCGTGAGCCTACCTTCCAAAACAGATACATGTTGGCGTTGGGTATAGAATGGTCTTCTAACACAATGACCTTCATCCCATTGTTAAGCGTCAATGTTTTTACATCTTCTACTTTGGTTTGTGCCTGTGCCAGGGGAGCCAACAAGAGCAAACAACTAAGCCATAAGATTTTTTTCATGATTATAAATTATGAACTCATCTCGGTTTTTAATAATGAGCGGAAAATCATTCGTTTTGCCCATTAACTTCAAGGTTTTTTAGCTAAAACAGAACTATTCACAACAAAACTGACCCGATGAATCGGATTTATAAATAGATTCGGTTATCACCATAGTGTTGCTATGTTTCTTGTTGTCGCGCAACAAAAGCAATCATTTTCGCAAACATTCAAAAAACAGAGACGAGTGTTATGTTAAAAAAATATAATCTACAAAGATAATAAGATTCCAGAAATATTAACTTGTGGGGTGTGGGTACTCTACCCTGCTATTTTTCGCCCTGATTTGTGTCCTCACAACCGAACTTACGAGTCCTTAGATATCGATGTATATCGAAACCCAAAAAATGACTTATTTTAGGGTTTCGATCGCCCCCGAATGGTGGGATTTATCAATTGGTGAAAACACCATAGCCATCGAGCTAATATTTTTTTACTCTGTAAAAAATCACTTAAAAATACAAAAGGCAGATTTTGCCTTATGCAAAACCTGCCTTTTTAATAGAAGCAAAGTATATAAGTAAGAGTTATCGTATAGTAAACGAACCAGTACCTATTCTTTCTCCTTCTGAGTATAATTCTATAGTAAATTTACCTTTGCCTAAGTCTTTGTTGGTATTTATATAATTAAACACCAGGGTTTGTTGTGAGTTATCAAACAAAAAGCTTTGAGCAGCTGTGTAAGAAGTGGCGGTTCCATTCAGTTTGAAACGCCCACCACCTACCGAGGGTACCAATGTTTGCCCGGTATCGTCTTTTAACAGCATCATAATAGACTTTTGCCCTATCTTGGCTGCCTTGTTGTCGGCAAGGGTAAAATATATTTTCAACTTATCAATGTTACGCTCTCTGTAGCTTCCTCCTCCTTTTTCTTTGCCTCTCCGGTTTACCCGGTTAATCGTAATGTTTTCGGCTTTGAGCACGCCCGCTTTAGCAAAGCGTTTTTTATATTGGCTAATCTCCTCTTTGGTTTTGCCTACCTGTTCTAATACTTCATTGTTTTTCTTGCGCAAATCGGTCATCTGTTCACTTTGCCGGGCAATAGTAGCCTTAAATTTGCGCATCAACGAATCTTTTCGGATCAATAACTCTTCGTAAGCGGCAATTTTGAGTTTATAATATTGCATTTGCTTTTGGGTAAAGGTTTTAGAAGCCTTCAGATTGTCTCTTTCTCCTTCTACCTCTTTCAACACTTTGAGCAATGAATCCTGGTATTTTTGATTTTCTTCACCATCTTGTTTAGAGCGGGCAATTTCCTGCTTCAAACGACGGGAAAGATTATTCAGGTTGGTTTCGTAGCTTTCTTTTTGTTGAGCTCTCAGCGTTTTTTGCTTATCTATTTCAGAGTTTTTATTCTGGATAATCATATAAATGAGAACCACATTTAACAGTACCAATACCAAAATAAAACCTATTACAATTACGCGTCTTTTATCTTGTTTTTGTTCAGTAGTCATAAAGCTTAAAAGTTTTTTCTACTAACTCAGGTTAGGTTTATGTCCAAATAAATGTGCCTGTAAAAATAAGTGCACAAATCTACAATTTTTATTCTAAAATCAATCAAAAAGGCCATTCATTACTTCACAACCTGTGCAGGGTTACCAAATACGGTTTCGCCTTCGGCTACATCTTTTATAACTACCGAGCCAGCACCTATACGGGCATTTTTGCCTATTTTTACACCACTTACTACAGTCACGCCTGAGCCAATAAAGGCACGCTCACCTATTTGCACACTTGCGCCTATATTGCTACCTGCACCTACTTGTACAAAGTCACCCAACTGTGCCTTATAGTTTACCACAGCATTGGGTTGTATCAAACAGTGATTGCCCAATACCGCTTGACTATTGACTACGGCTCCCATGTGTACAAAATTGCCATGACCGATCTCAGCTGTAGCTGCAATCATTGACTGTGCGTGTACTGCATTGGAGGGCATGACCTTGCGACGGTCGTTGAGCATTTCAACGATCGACTCGCGGTAGTCGTTGTCGTCAGACGCCACAAAAGCTGCGCATTTTTTACCAATTAGTTTTAAAAAGCCATCATCGTCGGGGTTACCCAACACACTCACATAATTTATTTCGGTACCGTGTAATTCTTCTTCTTCATCCAGAAAACCATACACTACTACGCCATTGCTTTGAAAAGCATCTAAGGCAGCGGCACCCAATCCACCTGCGCCAAAAATAATTACAGGGAGTTTATCCATTGTATATCTATCAAGTTAATAAGTTACAATATTGCGCTTGTGTGAGCATGTATTTGCTCATTGAACAACATACCCCACTAGTGCATTAGGGATTAAATAAGTTGCTTATTAATTTGGATGAATTTTGTTTTCTGACGAGTCGTGAAAATGGCGGATAGTTCGCTTTTTGAATTCCGATGCATATCGGAACCTTAGCTATCTAACTTTTTTACGAGGAAGTCAGGGGGCAAAAGTCGCCAAACAATATGTGAGTAACTTAGTGCCTGATGCACTAGTTACTATCACCAACCTTAAGCGTCTTATCAACAAACACCTGAAGGTTATCAATTGCAACTTAGATTTATATTTTAGTAATGGTTGAAAAATAAGGTATCCATTTGGAGATAGAGATTTACCACTGAGGCAAGATGGCAACATCCTGTGGATGTTGAGCCAGCTTGCGCGACGGTTGCGTTCGTAGCAGCGCTACGAGCAATAAAAATAACGAAGTGTCAGTAGTAAAGGTCATTTCCTAAATCGAAAGCTTACAGTCCCGATGAATCGGGGATTATTTTTTGTCCATTACTTAGTTAAAACTACACCGTTACGTCGGCCTTGTGCGAAGCGTCTTGAGTTTTGTTAAACTCTTGCTTGGGCTTAAGATTTTTAGCCGCAATTTTTAGACGAGTACCCAAAGGAATCAGTTTACTGATTGCCAATATGAGTCGGTTTATTCGTCCAGTTACTACTTGCGCTTTGCCTTTTAGCATTGCCTCTATAGCTTTGGGGGCTATGTCTTCGGGATTGAGGATAGATTTTTTTGCCAACCCTTTCAAGTCCCCATTACGGGCTTTGTTAATAGAGTTGGTATTGGTGCCACCAGGACACATCACTGTTACCGAAATGTTGGAATCGGCAAGCTCGGTTCTGAGGGCACGGGTAAAGTTATAAATAAACGCCTTTGAAGCCCCATATACCGCCTGATAAGGTACTGGCTGAAACGAAGACATACTGCCCAGGTTCATCAAATAGGCTTTGGGGTGTTTTTGTAGCTCAGGAATAAACAAACGGTTGAGCAACACCAACGCCCGCATATTGAGCTGCATAAGTTTGTCAAAAAACTCGGGGCTGGCATAGTCGGCAAAAGCGCCTGCATAACCAAACCCGGCATTATTGATGAGTATGTCTACTGCGTATCCTTTTTGCTGTGTCCACTCGTGCACCTCATAAGGGGCATTTTCTTGAGTAAGATCTATCCCCAGATATTCGGTTTTTACATGATAGGTATCACGAATGTGTTGGGCGGTTTTTTCAAGTTGTGGGGCGGGCAATGCCACCAATAGTATATTCATCCCTCGTTTGGCACAATCTTCGGCAAGGGCTCGCCCTATGCCTTCGCTGCCTCCGGTAATGAGGGTATAAGTTTCGTTTTGCATGTTTATTCAAGACTGTAAATAGTAGCAAGTAATTAGCTATCAGCTACAAGTATGACGTAAGTTACTTGTTAGCGCGCAATTACAAGTGTTTATTAGTGGTGTTTTAAGTATGACTAAGCACTTAAAATACAGCACATGATTGTTGGATGTCTACCACTTAAGCATTTTGTGCTTGAGCATTGTTGTTTTCCAGGGCGGCCAACCATTCCATTGTTTGCCGGATGCCTTCGTCCAATGAGGTAATTTCATACCCCAGTTCTTTTTCGGCTTTGGCACTACTCAGCCCCCAGTGATAGGTGTATTTTTTAGCATATTTTGGTGTAATAAGCGGCTTCATGTTAAAAAGCTTGGCTTTTGCCAATTCAAAATTTGACACAATCATCATCAACCATACCGGGGCATTCATCAATTTGAGCTTTTTTGGGGCATGCTTGCCCAATGTGTCAAACAACTGCTTGTAAGAGGCATTGATACCACCTATGATGTAACGCTCACCTGCCCTTCCTTTTTCCATCGCCAGTATATGCCCGTTTACTACGTCATTTACATACACATAGTTGCCTAATTTGGTGCCATCGCCAGGGCTCATTTTCCATTTACCCTGGTAATACAATTGCATCAGGCGAGTAGCCGCGTTGCTTTCGCTCAATAAACCCGGACCATATACACGGGTGGGGTTTACAATGACAATGTCTTGTCCCTGGGCAGCCAATTCTCTGATTTTTTCTTCAGCTTCGGTTTTGGTACGCTCATAATGGTTAAAAAACTCAATGTTACGGGGGGTAGCTTCATCTACAGGTTGGTCAGGGGTAGAAAAACCAAACACGCCTCCGGTAGAGGTAAATACGGTACGTTGTACGCCCGCTTTTTGGGCGGCGGCCAATACATTCATCGTCCCGTCTACATTGATATGGTCGTGTAGCTCTGGCTGTTTGGTAAACACTTTGGCGAAAGCCGCCAGGTGATAGGCTTGTTGGCAAGACGCCATAGCGCGATCTATACTATTGCTGTCCAGCAAATCACCCTCAAAAAATTTAATGTTGGGGTGTTGCAAATCCCCGGTTTGAGAAGAAGAGCGACAAAGCGCATGGATGGTGTGTCCTTGTTCGGCGAGTTTTTGGGCCAACAACCTGCCTATGTAGCCAGTAGCCCCTGTCATAAATATATTCATATTTCTAAATAAAATACCTCTGCTGAATTTTCTCAGAAATTTTCAGGGGGCAAAAGTAGGAAAAAGAATTATCAATAGTGAACAAAGGCTGTATAATCTGACCTTAGACAAGGCTTACTTTTGTTTTTGCCACCAAAGCTTTGCGCCAAGCGGCTTTTTGTGTAAGCTTATTTTTTTGCCATTTTTCAATGTAATTTTTAATACCTTGATGTTGTAAACGTCAAAAAACCATTGATAAAAACTACAGTTGTCAGTAAAGAAATTAGTCAGAGGTTGGTCATTGATTTGTACTACTTCATCGTTGAGTTTTACTCCCTTTGCTGAGGCATCGGAGGGCAAGTACAACGATCCTACAGTAAGTTTACCTTTAGAACGCTTAAACAGGGCTCCCACAACTGATGGCCAAAGTGCTATAGGAGCCGTAGGAATCCAAAGCAGGCGCTTATGAGGGTAATCTATTTTTACTTGAAAGCTTTGCATAATACGGTTGCCTATTTTTTTGTTTACATAGCGTCCAAGCTCCACCGGAACCTTCAATGGAGGTAAACTACCCACCTTTACCGAGTCAAGCGTAAGCACATAGGTAGTGTCGAGCCGGGTACCATACAAACCTTGTGTGGTGCCGTCAAGCAATTTGGTAGAAGGCATACGCTTGAGCCACCCGGCTTTGAGCCCATCGCTTACCCTTAAGTCTAGCCCTCCTGATGAGCCGGAGTCAAACAATACATTTCGAATGGTTTTGCCCTTGATTTGCATATCAAAATAGATTCTTCCAGTACTTCCGGTTTTAAAAGCAAAAGATTTAGGGTTGTTTTGCAGGTAATAGGGCTGATTGGTAAAAATTAATGTTTGCTGGGCATAGTCAATGGTCCAGTTGCAACGGGCTATGATATTGGTGCCTATAATGCCTCCTTCGGCAATACAGGGCAAAACAGAGGTACTGTCATAGTCTACTACCAGCCCCGCTATGTTTTTAAACTTTACCCCTCCCAAGGTAAAGTTTTGAATGTTCACCAGTTCAAGGGTTTTTCGCCGCTTGCGCGAATCGCCAACTTTCATTTTAGCACGCGGTTTTAGCCCAAGCTCTTGTACCACCTTACGCGACAACACGGTTACGCCTGCCCCTGTGTCCCAAATAAACCGGTAAGTACGTTGATTGTTGAGGGTGGCTTTTACCACTATCATGCGTTTGGTGTTTACATAGGGCAGTTGCTGGGTAAAATCACTTGTTTGTACTTTGGCTTTGCGAATCATACGAAACGCTTTGGGTGTACAGCTTGCTCCACAGCAGCCCATGATCCATACAAAAATAAAGTAGCGCATAGTTCAATGTTTTTTTGAGTTTGTTGTAGCACTGGCGAAACATACAAAAGCCCTGACGGGATGCCAAGGCTTGAGGATTTTTGTGTCTACTGTTTTTAAGGAACATGTTCAAAATAAGTGTCGAGATTGAGGGCGTATACTCGACTGAGGCACTTTTTGCAGTCGTAGCCATAGCTACGGCGAAAACCGATGGCTGCAGCCCTGCTGCGCCGAGCTCTGCCAAAGGCTAAAAGTAACGAAAGTCAGTAAAGAGAACCGCAGAACGAAGTTCAAGCTCTGCGAAGCTAATATGTTCTAAACCGGACAGCTTCAAAGTCCCGATTTCTTATCGGGGTTATTGTTGAGGGCTATGCCCGAAATCCCGTTTACGGGGCGATCACGTTCCTAAGCTGGTAATAGCACCAATTCGGTGTTTTCGTCAATGCTTAGTACCACTTTTTTTGCGGTAAGGCTTTTGATGGCAATTTTTTGCTGTTTGCCTCGGTCAGATTTGATAAAAAGAACTTTACCGTCTTCTATCACTTTCCAGGTACCTACTTCGGGCTCGCCGTCTTTTTCAAACACTATACGGTATTTGCCATCTGGCTTAAACTCATACACCATTTGGGCTGCTTTTTGGACAATGCCTTGCTTAAGTTTATCTATATGTTTTTTGCCCATTTTGGCGTAATGCTGTTTTGCCCGTTTTTTTATTTCGGTTTCAGGGTCAAACGAGGGTTTCCACTTTTTGGCAAGGGTATTTTCGTATTGACTGGGACCACAGCTTAACAATAACAAATTGAAGCATACCATCAGGCATGCCTTCCACACATTCTTTCTTTTCATCTCGTTGTCTAATAATTCAGGTTTTATTTAAAAGGGATGAGCGTCATAGCTTTGCCCAGCGAGTCACTGCCTATGGCCAGTGTAAGCTTGGCATTGGTGAGCTCCTTGATGTACAAAATAGTGCTCCCTCCTTTGCTATCGGTCAGCAACAACCTTTTACCATCTTCGGCAAACTCCCAAGAGCCTTTTTCGCGCGATTGTGTTTTGTTGATAATGTATTTTTTATCTTTGGTAAACTCATAATATGACTTGCTGTAAATGTCTTGCAACATTTTATCAAGTTCTTCTTGCTCTTCTTTTGTATTTTTTTCGAGGTCTTTGGGGTCTAGCTGCGACGCTTTTTTTATTTCGTTGATGGAGGCAAACTGCCATTTATTGACCAACAATTTTTTAGTGTTGTTGCGTTCGCAAAAAGGCAACCAGGATACCAGTAGGATACCCAAAATACTTTTGATGCTTAGAGACATAATTTAATGATTTAGGGAATGAACAAACAATAGTAAATCAGGCAGGTATCAGTACCAGTACATCCTCTGCGTCTTTTATCTTTAACTTTACTTTGCCAGGAGTAAGTATTTCTATGCTCAACTCGTCTTTTTGCCCTTGTGCCGAGTGTAGGATCAGTTTCTTAGCATCGCTGCTCATTTCCCACTTTCCTTTACCGGGCACTTCATCGGGTTTGGTAATGGTGTAAGTCTTATCTGCATTGAACTCATAAAACGAGTTGTTAGCCGCGTTTTTCATTTCTTTAAGCTCAAATTCATCCAGTTTTTTTTGCTGCGCTGGGGTATACATTTCGTCAAACGACTCTTTCCATTTTTTAGCAATCACTTGCTCAGGAGTTGCCTTTTGGTTGTCTTTAGGCGTTTTTTTCGTCTCAGTCTTGCGGTCGTTGTCAGTCTGGGTGGCATCATTGGCAGGCTTACCTGCATTGCCACAACCCAGTAGCAAACACATGTTGATAGTAAATACAATAATTGAAGTAATTTTCATTGGTGTATTATTGAGGTTTTCGTTTCATCCCAAAGTTGACAGAAGTCGTGCAAAAAAACAACCCCTGACAGGTTTATCTCTTGAACTTAAATTTAATAAGGCTCAAGCACAATGTCAGTTCTGCGCATCCCATAGTCGGTTCCTACCCTTAATTGCTCATTGGTGAGCTTTTTCACCACCAACTTGAGTTCTTTGCCGTCGTCATAAGTAATCGTCAGTAGCTTTCTATCGGCACTTAGCTGCCACTTGCCCGTATCTGTCCTGTTTTTGTGTATTTTCTCAAACCGTCCGTCTGTATGAAAATAATACTCTATTTGGGTAGCTTCGCGAATCTCTTCTTTTTTGTCGTCGGATAAATTATCGTAAAACTGTCGCTCTTCGGCAGACATTGCCTCTACCTGTGCCTGGTGCGAAATTTTCCATTCCCCCACTACAGTAGTTCTCTCTTGCTCGTTTCCTCCTGCACAGCTTTGTAGCCATCCCACAAGTGCAATCATACATATCATCTTAATTTTGTAAAAATACGGCATAGTTTACTTGGGTTTTTCACACTGGGTAAAAAATCACAACAACGAAAATTTAAACAGGTGCGTGTACAAAAATACAAAAACCATTTGAAACAATCGCTCAATGGTTTTTGCAAACAGTATTTAAAGGGCATATCCCCCTTTTATTTTTTTGCTTTCAGGTACATGGGTTTACCGTCTTTAAAGTCAAGTACCAATTGGTTTTTTGTCAGTTTTTTAATGGTGACCCTTTTTACAAAACCTCCATCTTTAGTCATGAGCAACAGTTTGCCATCTGCTACTTTCCACCTTACCAAATCAGGACTAGAGGCTGCAGTCATAGTACCGTCGGCTTCAAACTTGTAGGTAACCTGCTCGCCTATCAGGTTTTTCATGGCTTTGGTCGATTCGGCAAGCTTGGCACGATCAGCTTCGTTTTTTAGCTTGGCATTGGCTTGTATAGCGTCCAGGTCTATTGTCCAGCTTCGGGCAATCAGTTCACTTTTATCGGCGCAAGCCACTACCAGTAGCAGCAAGGTAAGCACGCAGGCACCTTTATAGATATATTTCATAAGGTTTATTGTTTTTTATGGTGTAACATTGTTTACAATAGTCCATAGTATTTAGTCGATAGTCCATAGCTGATTCAAGTAAATGTTCACCTTGTTAAATGCTGTAAACCAGTATTTAACATTAAGATTGTGTACTCACTTTATCTTTAAAAGTGTTTCGGTTGTATGCCTAAACACCCAATTAAATAGTTTTTAAATTCATAAATAACTGATAAACAGCAAACAACTTTGACTAAAATCACTGCGGAGCATTGTGTTTAACAATAATGCTTAAATTTGGCTTAAAACGCAAAAACCACCCAACAGTGTTGTCAGATGGTTTGGGTACTAAAGGGTACATAAGTTTTGATACAAATACTGCCCTTGAGTTTACTTTTTGGGCTTCAGGTATATTTTTTTTTCTTCCCCTTCTTTTGACAATACCAGTTGTTCTTCGGTGAGCTTTACAATGTTCATTGCGCTTACTTCTTTGCCTTCTCCATCTAGTATTTTCACTTGGTTGCCTTCAATTTTCCACTTTCCGGCATCTGCTCCAATCATTTTTCCACCTGCTCTAAAGGTGCCGTCGGGTTTAAACTCAAAAAGTACCAGGTTCTCAGCTAGGCCTTTGCCTATATCACCTATCTTGTCTAATACCGACTTCTCTTTATTTTCGGCCTCAGCTTTACCTGCGTTCAGGTCAATTACCCAGGCTTTGGCAATGAGCTTGTTTTTGTCTGCACATGAAGCCATCAAAACGACCAAAGTAAACATTAAAAGACCTTTTAATACGTTTTTCATTATTTTTGATTGTTATAAGGAACGGACAAAAAATAACTTTTCGTTTTAAAGGCAACTTTTCAATCCTAATGAGCTTTGCTGAGTATTGCCTTTAAGCGGCTCATCTCAGAAAGAAGCCTCTATTGCGAATAAATCACTTATTTTTAAACCACTCCTAAATTAGAAATTTATTAAATACCTTGTCCAAAACGAAAGCGAAACTACAAATTAATTTAAAGATTTTGCAGTAAAAACTAAAGTATAAGTCACCCCATTTTTGTTCTCTAGTGTAAGTTCGGCATTTAACTGACTTGCCAGTAAATTAATAAGTTGCATTCCCAAAGATTTTGGGCGTTTGAGGTCTGGGATTTCCTGAAAACCCTTGCCGTTGTCACTGATTTTGAACACCACCTGATTGCGGGAGTTTTTATTAATGTTTACATTAATGCGACCACCTTCTACCCCGGCAAAAGCATATTTAAACGAGTTGGTCATTACCTCATTGGTGATCAAGCCCATAGGCATAATCGTATCAATGTCAAGTTTGATGTTTTCTATGTCCAGGTCTATCATTACCTCGTATCCTCCATACAAGCCCGAAATTTGTCCTACCAGGTCTTTGAAATAATCGTCTACTGCGATACTGCTTAAGTCGTTAGAGGCATACAGTTTTTGGTGTACCAAAGCTATAGAGAAGATTCGGTTTTGGCTATCTTCCAATATTTTTTTCATCTGGTCATCGTCCAGATACATCGCCTGAATGCTCAACATGCTGGCTATTACCTGCAAGTTATTTTTTACCCGGTGATACACTTCTTTCAGCAAAATATCTTTCTCCTCCAAAGAGGCCTTCAACTGCTGCTCTGACAGTTTTTGGTTGGTGATGTCGCGTAAAGAACCAAAGGTGCCTATAATGTTGTTGCGCTCGTCGTACAAAATCTGGGGATTGATCTCAAACCATAGCTCGCGGTCGTCTTTTGCCTTAAAGCGTACCTCATAGGTTTTACCAATGTTTTCGTTGTGCCATATTTTCTGATAAAGAGTAAATACCACTGCGCGGTCGTCGGGATGTAAAAAATGAGTAAAAGGCTTCTGCAGACTTTCAAGGTTGGTATATCCGGTGATAGTTTCCCAGGCAGAGTTTAAAAAAGTAAATTCCCCATCTTCATTGGTCTGAAAAATGACTTCTCCGATATTTTCTACCACAAACCTGTAACGCTCTTCGCTGTGCTTGAGTTGCTCTTCGGCCAGTTGCTTTTCACGCTCTACCTCTTGGTTTTTCAAGGCATTTTTTATTGCCGAAGGCAAACGGGTCAAGCTATGCTTTAGGATATAATCATTGGCACCTTTTCTTATGCAGTCTACGGCTACCTCTTCGGTTTGCGACCCTGTCACCAATATAAAAGGAATTTTATGCTCTTGTTCTGCCAATAGCTCCAGGGCTTCTATAGCATTGAGCTGAGGCATACTAAAATCTGAAATAATAATGTCGGGTGCAAACTCCGAAATATGGGTAATCAACTCTGTCCGAGTATCTGCCCGTTTTGCCACAAAGTGTAGCTTTGCCTTGTGTAACTCTCGCTCTATGAGTTCAGCATCGTATACATTGTCTTCCAGTAATAGAATATGAAGGGCTTGATCCATGTCGGGTTAAGTTCAGTGAGGATAATATGTTTAAACATGAGTTTACGGCTGTATTTTCAGTGATCTTTCATAAATAATTTGAGCCATTAAAGTGTATCTATTGCCCTCATTCTTCTCAAAAAAAAGCCCCATAGCTTTGGCTATGCACCGTTTTTTTTGAATCGTCTGAGAACAATATATTTTCTTAAATTGGCACATCTTATTTTTTCCAGATCACTCAGCAATGCGACATCGGTTTTACTGGGTGGGCTGATTGCGAATCACCCAATACATGCCTACGTCTACCACTGCTTCTACAAATTTGTCGAAAGCTACGGGTTTTACAATATAGCTATTTGCCCCTGATTTATAGCTTTCGGCAATGTCAGGTTCCTGGTTTGAGGAAGTAAGCATTACCACAGGAATTAACTTGGTTTTTTCATGTGCCTTGAGCACCTTTAATACCTCCAACCCATCTATTTTAGGTAGCTTTATGTCTAACAAAATCAACTTAAGGCTTGCCGGAAAAGGCTGATCAATGTATGTACCCCGCGAAAAAATAAAGTCAAGCGCTTCTTCGCCATCCAGCACATGATGAATTTTGTTGCAAACATTTTTGCGTTTGAGCGCTCTTATGGTGAGCTCTGCATCGTTTATACTGTCCTCTACCAACAGTATATCTGTTCCTGTGTTCATTGGTTCGTTCAAATAATAAATAAGTAAACTTGCATAACCATCTGATAATCAACGTTATTTAAAAATCGCTAGGATGCATCAAGGTCAAATATTATCTTCTCTTACAGGGTGAAATTCTTGAAAAAGCAAACAACACTACACCTGCTTTACTATGCTTTCGGGGGGCAGGGTAAAATAAAACTGTGTACCCTTATTTGGCACACTTTCTACCCATATTTTACCCTTGTTTTTGGTCACAATCCTATGTACAATTGCCAAACCTACCCCAGTACCGGCAAACTCCTCTTTACGGTGCAAACGCTGAAACACCCCAAACACTTTATGGGCATAGCGCATGTCGAAGCCTACCCCATTGTCTTTGATATAATAAGCACAAGTACCATTGATGTACTTTTGCCCTATTTCAATCATTGGTGGACAACTGTTTTTGCTAAACTTCAAGGCATTTGATATAAGGTTTATCCATAGCTGCTTTAGCATAGCCATATCGCTTTTGATGTGGTTGAGCGGATAAACAGTAATTTGACTCTCAGTATGTTCACCCAGGCGCGTAAAATCATGTATAATCTCTTTGACCAGTTCGCTCATATCAAAAGTATTTTTTTTCACTTCTTTCCGGCTTACCCGCGAAAAAGCCAGCAAATCATCAATCAGCTCTGCCATTTGTTTACTATTGTCAGAGATAATGCCCAGCAAACGTTTGCCCTCTTCATCAAGCACTTCGGCGTAATCTTCGGCCAGTATTTTCGAAAAACCATCAATAGAGCGTAAAGGAGCCCTTAGGTCGTGTGACACCGAATAAGAAAACGACTCCATTTCTTTGTTGGCTGTCTCCAGCTCTTGGGTTTTCTTTATAAGCTGTTGCTCATTGCGTTTATTGCGGGTAATGTCGCGCCCCACCGCCTGATAACTCATCAACTGACCAGAGTTTTGATCAAAAATACCACAAAAACTCCAGTTGTGCCAATGTATTTCCTGGTTGAGTACTATTCTAAAGTCAAGGTTAACTATCTCGTTTTCGGGCGTAATAGATTTAATCGCCTTCTCAATTTTGTTGCGGTCTTCTTCGGGAATGGGGGGAAGCAAAGTAGTGCCTACCAACTCGTCACACGTTTTTTTGAAATAATGGCAATAGGCATCGTTTACAAAGGTGAGTTGCCCATCGGTGGTAAATCGGCAAACCAGTTCGGTTTCGGTTTGCACAATGGCCCTGTATAAACGCTCACTGTTGAGTAGCGCCTCTTCGGTTTGTTTGCGTTTGGTGATATTTTGCAGATGGCATATATAGTGTAAAGGAGCATTTTCGCGGTTTTTCACCAACGACATGCTCAATATAGCTGATACTACGCCCTGTTTTTGAGTAAGCAAACGTAGCTCGGTTTGGTAGTGCTCTTGCTCCGATTGCTCTATATGCTGCTGAATGGCGGCAAAGCTCAAGTGCCCCTCTTTGGGGTGCACAAAGTTATACAACATTTCTTCTATTAACTCGTCTTCGTTGGCATTCAGCATTTTACACAAAGACCGATTGACTCTAATGAGCCTACCGTGGATATCTACCAAGGCCATACCAATGGGGGCAAACTCAAAAGCTCGCCGAAACCGGGCTTCGCTTTCTATAATATCAGTCTCATACTTCTTGTTTTTCGAAATATCTTTCGACACACAGAGTATCTCTTTAATCTCATGGTTTTTGGCGTCTCTGATTACCTTATTCAAGGTTTTGAACCAAATAAATTCATGGTCTTTGCGACGTATCCGGTATACAAAAGTAGTATAGCCTTCGTTTTGGTGCGCAATATCAAATTTGGTTTTCAACGAAGGTAAATCATCTGGGTGAACCAGGTCGCACGGCATTTTACCTACCATTTCTTCGGGGCGATACCCCAGCAAATGAAAACAACGGGGAGATACATAAGAACACTCTCCAGTGATGGTATGACGCGAAATAAGGTCGTTTGAATTGTCTGCAAGCAAGCGATAGATCAAACGACCATCATTTTCTCCTTCTTGTAAGCTTGATTTCATATTGCCAGGGGTCTTTTATTCAATAATATTTTTGTAGATAAATAGCGCTCATTCATTGTATATTAATTACACTCACTGGTGAGTGAATACTTATAACACCCACAACTAAAGTGCCTGCTAATGTAGGATAGTTTCAAAGAAAATTAAAAAAACGGAAAAAATCGTTCACCTAAGGATAATTCATCAGGTTTTACTTAATTTTACCCAATAAATAATTGGAAAAACGAGTATGTGTAATATTGATATTCCTTAGAGGTAAGAAAATAACCTGGTCTATTGGATCAAGCAAAGACATGTCATTTGCCCCATGATAAATATATTGAAAACTTGGCAAAAGTCATTTTTACCACATAATCAGCAATATTTTGGAATAAAACTAAGTTTGGTGAGCCTCAACAGCCGTTCCTTTTGCTTCAGGTCAAAAGGAACCAAACCGAAGCCCTTTTTGGGCAAGCTCTGCCTTTTCGGCTAAACCCCGCCGCTGGAGTTTGACCGCTAAAATTTACTCCATTACGCCTAAACAGCTCAAACGTTCCCTCGTAACCTCGGTCAGTGATATGTTTTTAACGGCTTCATTGCATAAACTTATTAACGCTAACAAACTAAGGCGGAAAGAAAGACGCTGGTATTCAAGCACTTTTAGAGTTAACAAAATAAACTAACATACTAAAAATGTATTGATTATCAAATGCTTACGATAGTTTTACCAAGTTCTCAAAATATACAATTTTAAGATTTACTTTTGCCACAACACTTTTTTCAAACTTGGTGATTCTCAACTGAACTATTCAATCATAAGAAACACCCAAATTTTAGCCCCAAAAGTGCAAAGAATGACAGAATTTGCCTAACTTCACTCAACAACCTATTTGATCAACAAAAAACGATATATGCAATGGCAGACCAACGCACAATACTTAATACTTTGGTAGCTATGGTAAAACAAGGTTATGAGATTGCCTCTATAGTGGGGAGCGAACTGGCAGCTAAAATTACCGAAATAGCCCAAATGCAAAACATAGAAGTGGCTGAAACTGAAATTATTCGCTTGATGTTGGAGTATGATATAGATGAGGAGGAAATAGCGCTCAACGAAGAGTTTCGAAAACTGGATATAGAAAGTGACTTGAGTAACCTAAAGCGCAAAATGGGAAAATAGCCATAGTTGGAGGACGCTATGGTTTTAGAGCGGAGATGTTCCACTTCTCTTCATAATGGCGTAAGCGTCTATTGGTATTTATAAACTTCCTGTTTTTGCAAAAAACAAATAGATAACCTTGAATTTACTCCGCTGGGCGCAAGCTCGGAGCCATGAGTCGAACTTGACCCGGAGTCTGTCGAATTTCACCAGCGGAGCTATTTATCCTAGCTTTCTTACTTTTTGAAATTGGGTGGCAGCATCTATCATTTTTACCCATATTACCCTTTTGCCAGTAGCCAGTGATTCATAATACAGGTTGTCTTCGGCAATGATTATTTTGGCTTCACCCAAATCATAACGCAATGCTTCTACAATATCTCCTTCCTGCAAAGGGCGTTGCTCAAGGTCTACCAACGGTGGCGACTCTTTCTTTTTCGTTTTTTTCTTTTTAAAAAATTTTCCAAACATGGTCTTATGGTTATGATTTATATGGCTTTGCTGTTGAGGCGTGATACACAATGTTTTGAATCAAAAGTAAGCCACTTTAAGACATTCTTCGCCTCATTGGAACAAGGGTATACACGCAACAGTTGCTACAATTTAAGTTCACTTGCGGCTTATCGCTCAGTGCTTGTTGCTGCTTTTGAGTCAAGCACCTGCTCAAAACAAGTCAATAGTTTTTGAATGTCTTCTTCGTTGTTGTACACATGGCTTGATATTCTAATAGAGTGGCCCCTCACCGACACATACACTTGTTGACTCGTCAAGAGGTCTTTGACGTGCGCTACATCTACTCCGTTGGGCAAATGTACACCTATGATATGGGCTGCACGGTGGTTTTCGTCCTCTATCCAGCAGCCTTTTACCCTTAACCTGGTCACCATGGCTTGCGTAAGTGCTTGGGTGTACGCCTGTATATTTGCTACCCCCCACTCGTTGATTTGAGTAATGGCGGCTTTGAGCATAGGAATAAGAATAAAATTGCTATGTTCGCCTACTTCGTAGCGTAACGCTCCTTCCTGGTATTTTTCCTGATAATTGACCAAGCCCGCAAAGTTCTCGCTCTCGTGACGATTCATCCAGTTTTCTTCTATAGGGGTACCTTGATCAAAGTATTCGCCGTAATAAGCCAACCCCAACGAGTACCCTCCCATCAACCATTTGTATCCGGCACACACCAGGGCATCGGGCTGAATAGTGGCCACGTTGAAAGGCAAAGCCCCTACCGATTGGGTACCGTCTATAATCAACAACGACTTGGTTTCGTGGGTACGCCGACGGATGGCCTCAAGGTCAAACAGGGTACCATCTGCCCAATGTACCTGTGCCATTGCTACTACTTTGGTTTGAGGACTAATGGCAGCTAAGATGCGTTCATTCCAGGCTTTTCCCCTATGTTCGCTGGTTTCAGGTGGTGCCACTACTCTTATAGACAACGCTTGCTCTTTGGCCAATCTTTGCCATACATACACATTGCTGGGGAACTGCTCGTCTATCAATAAGATTTCGTCGCCTGGCTCAAAATCAATATTACGGGCGGCATTGGCTATGCCATACGAAACCGATGGAATGGTTACAATACGTTGAGGGTCGGTCACATTGATCAACCGGGCATATTCGGCACGCAGTGCTTCAGTGTCTTCAAAAAAATGAGTAGGTAATACTTCATAAGGTCGGTTTTTTTGTTCAACTCCGGCTATTCCGGCGGCACTTACCGCCTTGAGCGAAGGTGCCATATACGCATTGTTGAAGTAACTTATCTCGTTGGGTAACGAAAACAAATGTTTTTGACACGTAAGGTTTTTCATAAGTAATGATTGTTATGGTGTAATCAACATATAATTGAATAGTTTGAGTCAGGTAAAACATTTATAACTCAATATGGTACAAAATTGACCCAAGTAAGTTGACAGAATATTAGTGGCACTCATCCCCCTTTTTGGGCAAATGAAGGTAAGCAATTTATCAAAAATACTACAAATTGAATTTAAAAAAGAAAAATAGCACTACTGGCTCTTTATATTATTTTATTTTAACTGGTTTGATTCTCTTGAATCTGCCCAAAGCGTTGCCCTGCTCCAAATTAATTTTGATTATGTGAATAATACGTTTATTTTTGACTTAAATAACAAAAATATCTACACAATCAACACCAGGTGCCTGGTTATAAATCAAATAAAATAATATGGCTCAAATCATCCACATGCCTAAAATGAGCGATACCATGGAAGAAGGGGTTATCGCCAAATGGTTAAAGAAAGTGGGAGACACTATACAAGAAGGCGACATCATTGCCGAGGTAGAAACTGACAAAGCTACAATGGAACTTGAGTCTTACGACGAGGGTACTTTGTTGTACGTTGCTGTAGAAGACGGAGGCGTTGTTCCTGTAGATGGCTTATTGGCTATATTGGGAGCACCTGGCGAAGACTATAAGCCTTTGTTGGAAGAAAACGGAAACGGGCAGGCAAGTTCGTCTGCAACTGAATCTGCTCCTGCTGATGAAACTACCAGTGCTCCAACAACTACTGAAGTAACTGTAGACAATGCTACTGTGGTAACCATGCCTAAAATGAGTGACACCATGGAAGAGGGGGTGATTGTAAGCTGGCTCAAAAAGGTAGGCGACAACATTCAGGAAGGTGACATTATTGCCGAGGTAGAAACTGACAAAGCAACAATGGAACTGGAAGCTTATGACGAGGGAACCTTGTTGTATGTGGCAGTAGAAGAAGGTGGCAGTGTAAAAGTAGATGGTTTGATTGCCGTAGTAGGCGAAGAAGGAGCCAACTATCAGGCATTGGTCGACCAGTTTAAGGCGGGCGGAAATGCTCAGGAAGAGGCCAAACCTACTACTTCTGCATCGGTTCCTAAGCCTGCTACCTCAAACAATGGCTCGGCACCTAAAACACCTACCCCTCCTAATAAAGCAGCTGCACATGCCAGCAACAACGCCAACAGCAACGGACGTATCAAGATTTCGCCTTTGGCGCGTAAACTTGCCAACGAAAAGGGTTACGACATTGGTCAGATTCAAGGCAGCGGCGATCATGGCAGAATCATTAAAAGGGATATTGAAAACTTTACTCCAGCTGCTCAACCTGCCGCTCAGGACTCGGCAGTGGCAACTGCTCCAGTGGGCACCGAAAGCTACGAAGAGATCAATGTATCGCAAATGCGCAAAACCATTGCGAAACGCTTAGCATCAAGCAAATTTACGGCGCCTCATTTCTATGTAACCATGGAAATAAGAATGGATGCCATTATGAAAGCCCGCAAGCAGATCAACGCAGTATCTCCAGTAAAGGTATCGTTCAACGATATTATTATCAAAGCATCGGCTTTGGCGATTCGAAAGCACCCAAAAATCAATGCCTACTGGTTAGAAGACAAGATTCGTTACAACAACCATATCCACGTAGGGATGGCAGTAGCAGTAAAAGATGGTTTGTTTGTGCCAGTGGTTCGTTTTGCCGATAACCTCACTTTCTCGCAAGTAGCTACTACCACCAAAGACTTGGTAAGCAAAGCTAAAGACAAAAAGCTACAACCTGCCGATTGGGAAGGGAGTACTTTCTCGGTAAGTAACTTGGGCATGTTTGGCGTAGAAGATTTTACGGCTATCATTAACCCACCCGACTCTTGTATATTGGCAGTAGGGGGAATCAAACAAACTCCGGTAGTAAACGATGAAGGGCAAATAGAGGTAGGAAATATCATGAAAGTTACGCTATCGTCTGACCACCGCGTGGTAGATGGGGCTTTGGCAGCTTCGTTTCTCAAAACATTGAAACAAATGATTGAAAACCCTTATATGATGTTGGTATAAGCAGCCATTAGCAACAAGTAGTTGTAAAGGTCTAACAATCAATGTATTTACTGAATTTGTTAGTCCAAACCTACTTTTGTTCTAATACTTATAAGCTACAAGTTGGGCTGATCAACTTCATGGGCTAACTTTTGGATAACAAAAAAAATCGTGTATATTTGTCTACCTGCTATTTGTGTTTCCAAACACAATGCAGGCACCCATAAGTTAGTTATTACTGATAAATAATGAGTTTAGTTTTTTTCATAGTGTTTCATAGGAAAACCACTTCTATATTGAAGTGGTTTTTTATTTGATAGACACACAAACCTCCCCTTAAGTAAAACTACTAAAATAACCTGAGCCATTTGACTAATCTTGTAGCCCCAGACTTCTTGAAAAAATATGTCCATAGCTTTGGCTATGCAATTTTTTTTTCAATCGCCTAAAACTAAAATATTGCACCAAATTAGCCGTTGGCAGAGCTCGGCACAGCAAAGCTGTAGCCATCGGTTTGGCTCATTTTATTTTTTCCGTTTTACTTATCATCAGACAAACCTGATTAGTCATTCGCTTCATTGCAAATATAAGAAACGAGTGCTTAACATGGTTGCCTGTTTGAGCGATCAATGCTATACTTTGTGGGCTTACTGCCACCACCCCAGATAACAAGAAGTCATTTGATACCCTCTCTAAATATTTTTGTGAAATTTATTTTTCAGTGCTCCAACGCTTTTCACTTTGGTAGCTCAACCTAGCCAAACAGTATAACATACAATCTTCGCCAAATAAAAGTAATGCTTGGGCATTTTAGACTATTATTTTATTTATAGATAAATTATTTGGCAAAACAGGAAAAACCTTCGTTTTTTCTTATTTTTAGGCATACTATCAAAAGCTACGATCTATGTCAAAATCCTCCGAAAAAACAAGTACTGAAGGGGTTATTTCTAAAGGTAATAACATCCGCCATCAGGTGCCAACTTCTGCTGCCAAACTATCATCGCCCCATTTATCATCTGCTACTCAGGCAGTGCAAGCTTATAATCAGCGGATGACCCAACCTGAAAATAAAGGGCTTTCTTATAAAAAATGAGAGTAAGGAAAAAGTTGTAAAATTGGAGTTACGACACAACCTCAATTACAACCAACCCTTACTCTCATGTTAGCCAAAGGAAAAAGTTTTTATGAAGAAATGCAAAATTGTCCAGCTTTAGATCTTAGAGATACTCGTGGCAAAGTACATAACCTAGCTTTTGTTTTGCTAGGCGTATTATTAGGTATACTTCGCAAAAGAGATGGAGTTCTTTCAAGTATTCATCGTAGTTATGGTCAACACCCATTCTGCTTTATGTACTTTTTTGGGTATACCAGAACCCCCAGTAGTTTCTCGTTCTCATCTACCTATTTTACTACAAAAAGTAGATATGGAAGTATTTGACTACCTGTTATTTACGCATTATAACTTTCGTTTAGACCCTGCGGAAAAGCAATGGTTTAGTGGTGATGGTAAAGAGTTACGCGGAAGTATTGAATCAGGTAAAAAACGAGGATAGGCGGTAGTTCAAATTGTTAACCATCATTCAGGAGAAGTGATCGCCCAAAATTACTATGATGGGCAAAAAGAAAGTGAAATACCTGCTTTATGTACTTTACTTTCTAAAAATGATCTTGCAAGTCAAAAAATTACTTTGGATGCTTTACAGCTTTGTCCTGATACTACCAAAACCATCACTAAGGCAGGAGGAATCTTTTTAATTGGACTTAAAAAAAACAATCAATATTGCTCGCTGATATGACTGATTACGCCAAAGAGTTTCCAGCAATAGATCAAAAAACAACTTTTGACTTCAATCATGGGAGAGTTGAGCAAAGAAAATATTGGTTATATGACATAATTAAGCAAGATTTTGATCCACGTTGGGATGAGACAGCCTTTAAAAGCCTAGTAAAAGTTCAAAGAACCCGTATCAATCAAAAAAATGCAAAAATAAGTAGCGAAGTAAGTTATTATATATCTAATGAAACAGAAAAGGAAGGTATATTTGATGCAGTAAGAAATCATTGGAGTGTCGAGGTGAATAACCACCTTAGGAATTGTTCAAAAATAAATTTACACTCTGAGAGGTGATTTTTCGCCTTGATACTTCGTTATTTTTAGCCGTTGGCAGAGCTCGGCACAGCGTAGCTGTAGCCATCGGTTATTGCCCGTAGCGCTGCTATAGGCGCAAAAAATAGCCTCGTCTCAAAACAAAACCTCTACCTCAAGAATGGTAATTTAATTTCTCACCATTCCTTAGAGATGTAACTCTCAAAGAAGATCAACTAAGGTCAAAGAAAAAACTATCCAAATGCTTTTTACCGAACTTAGAACACTGACTATCAAATTATTAAAGAAGAAAACGGTGAAAAACTATATTGAACAAATAGAGGTTTTTCAGGATGATTTTAACGCATTATTGAACTGGTTGAAGAGCATTAGATTTTTATAAGAAAGCCCTTTAAAAGCATTGAGTCAGATAACTTGAGGGAATGTTTGCTTGAAGAAATAATAAAATTTCAGACCTTACTTGTTGAGTATTTCAATGATGTTAACAATGCTGAAGATATGGCTTATTATGATAGAAAAATTCGCCAACACTTAGACAAGGGTTCAGCCTTTACTTCTTTCAAACGTTGGATAGTGTTAGGTAATGAACGGTTGAAGCAAACGTTTGAGAAGTATTTTAATTAGGTCACCAGCAGATAACCACCCCTTCGCCTCCTTAGTTTTGAGGAGGCAAAAACCCTCAGTATTGAGGGCAAACCCTTTGCCCAAAGACGATACATTTGTTCATCAATATTACAATACATCACTTAACCTATTATTGAATGAACTTAGTTAAAAATCTTCAAAAAAATGAGGCAAAGGAAGTCCTCAACCAAGTAATCACAAACAACACTCCCCATCAGCAAAACAATGTGTCGGCAACTGGCAATGAAAACACCAGTTTTGGCGAAGTGGGCGGCGATGTAACCATTTATGCCGCTGGAATGCCTCAAGAAAAAGAAGTTTTTAAAGACCCTACCGAAAATTTTACCCTGCAAGAAAACGTGCAACCTTTGTATATGAACGAGGAGGCTTTGCAGCAAACCCTTGCCGAGATGTATCAAGAAAGAATTATTTTTTTGGGAGGCAAGTCGGGTAGCAATGTGGTGGCAACATTGCACAACATTATAAAAAAATATGAGCCTGATGCTCCTCAAGAACATCGTTGGTTATCGTTTTGGGGTAAAAACAACGCCCAACGCAACATTTACCTCGATTCGGTGACAGAAGAAGCCTTTCCCCAAAATGCCTTGGTAGCCATTGACATTACCAAAAACAAAGCGTCGGATACCTTTCTCAAATCTATAGTAGAAATGCCCGAACAAGGCGCCATTGAGATAAGAAATACCTTAAGGGCAAAAAACTTGACCATTATCTGCTATTTCAACGACACACGACAAGTACAAACGCTTACCAACCAAAAAAAGGGCAATTTTAGTTTTCATTTTTGGGATACTTCGCCCCCTATCAACACCATTCAAGAGTTTATATCAGCCTTTGACTACTCAAAGCTATACGACAAGAACCACTCTGTATTTAAATATATATTGTATGTAGCTACGTTTTTTCCTCGCACCAGCCCCAAAGAGTTTAAAAAAATAGTAGATGTGTTGTTGTCTGAAAAAAAGGACGAAATATTGACGGATGCTACCCGCGAAATGAGCGACAAGGACGAAATACTCAAGCGCACGGAAGCCCTCAGGACCCGAAGCCTGCTTTATTTGTGGGAGCAACAAACCGACGATTTTTTCGAAGCGTGTGGGCTTGCCATAGAGCAAGAGAACGATTTGCAAAAGGTAGATTTTGTCGATGCTAGAGATAGGGAGGCTTACAAACATTATTTCAAAAGTAAAATGCCTTTTTTCTTGCTCGAACAGTTCGACAATTTGGTAAATTCTGGGTTGCCTTTTGCCCCCGATACCTCCGACCAAACCATTGAGTATTTTATCCAGATTTCTTGCGAACTTGCCAAAAACGATCCCCATTTTTACGGCACCAAACTACTGCACAAAGTATCAAGTCTTTTCAAGTCTTTTGCTACCAATGAAGACTCCCCAACCGACATAGTCTCTACCCTTCGCCTGTTTTTGGTGGAGCTTACTTATGCCATGCTCAAGCTAGACAATATGCTGTTGACCGAACGCATAGAGTTTTTCTTGTTCGAACACCTCGACTACCGCTATGAGATCAATAAAACCCCGCGCAACTTGTTGGCAGACATTACTTTTGAGCTGAAGGCAATGGAAGGCTTTGACAAGTACCGTTGGATTGAACTGATGATGGGATTGGGCAAAAAAGAGACAAAAAACATAGCATATTATCTCTTGTTGCGGTTGGCGGACAGTTACCAAGAAAATGCCCAAGACTTGTACGACTTTCTTGAGGAAGGCATAGGCGAGTGGTTGCCCAAAAGCGAAAAAACAACCCCGTGGGAACAAAAAGAGGCACAAACCAGCATCGAGAGCTATTCTCTTTCCTTCATTGTTGATTATTGGGGTTTTTATAAGCTCGATGAGTTTAACCTGCTCGCCCACGTCAACCCTCACCTCTTGGCAAGTTGGCTGTTTAACTCCAGGTTAGAAATAGGCTACCACAACCGATCTAAATATTTGCCCCTGAGAGACATCAAACACGATGGCAGCAAGCAGGGAAATGTATTGAGTGTTGATCAAAAAAATATTTGTCGAGTGATTGACAAAGCCCGTGCTATTCTGACAGAAGTTTGGTTTAGAAAACTCACCTCGCTAGAAACACCACAAGAACCAGTAAAGGGGAACAAGCCCGCCAGCCAAAAGTATGTAGAGTTGTTTGTGCAATATGCCAATCGGGAGCAAAAACTTGCCCTCATCGAGGGGTGGGAAAAGCAAATACAAGACTATAGCGTCCAAATTAGAAACTTGGATAGGCACGACAAGAAAAAACGAAAACAGCAAAGGCAAGAGATTCTGACAAAGCAAGAAAATTTGCGAGATTTAAAAGGGCGGTTTAGCAAGTTGGCGGGTGTAAGCCTTACCTCAAAAAAAGGTTGCTTCCCATTGGTTGGTTTATTCGCAAAACTCACTGGAATGTAATGATGAAGGACATGAAAGAACCACTCGAAAGAATCAAACGTTTGGTAGGGCAAGGGCGTTTAGATACCGCCATTGGTGCGTTAAAAGAGCTATTGTTGGCGCACGATATGCTCAACGAAGCCATCCTACAATCGGGCAGGCTTACCTTGTTACAAAAGCAACTAAGGGAGGGAACTATAGATTGGAACGATGCCAGTATTACCCATGTAAACATCATGGAGGCTATTTTGGGTTTGGTAGATATAATGGAAGAAGAAGACTTGAAATTGCCCGAAGAGGCTAAAAATAAAAACCACGAGGCAGGCAAAACCGAAAACAATATACAAGTAACTGGAGACAGCAACATGGTTTTTGGGAGCGTGAAAGGAAACGTGAATAATCATAAATAACCCTTCTAGAAAACAATTTAAAACTTGCGTGATCATTTACGCAAGTTTTAATAAGCCCTTAAACCACCACCCAAATGAACAAAAACACCGTTATTTTTTCCGCTTTTGCCGATCCACACGAAAATCTGCCAAGCCTCAACAAAGAAAAAAACGCCATGCAAGACGAGTTAGCCTCCTTGGAGACTCGAGGAGTACTCAGGCACTTTAGTCGGTCAGGGCTAGACTTACCTGCTTATTTTGAATACCTGCAAAACTTGAAAAACCAAGTAACTATCTTTCACTTTGGAGGGCACGCCAACTGGCAAGGGTTGAGGTTGCAAGACAAAGCGGCTTTTTTTTACCCCTTGGCAAACGAGTTAAGCCAAAAAAATCCAACGTCGCTCAAGTTAATCTTTTTGAATGGTTGTTCTACCTATGCCCATGTAAACGCATTGTTTGATTTGGGGCTAAAGGTGGTGATTGCGGCAAAGGTGAATATAAGTGATGCAAAAGCGGCAAAATTTGCCCAATACTTTTATAAAAACCTAGCGAAGGGAGCTTCCATACAGGAAGCCTTTGCCAGTGCTCAAAACTTTATTGAAGCGGCTGAAGAGGTAAGCAAAAAAACACGATTGGCAGAAGCCCCCAAGCGATGGAGCAAGGTTGAGGACTCACCTCACGCAAAGCTCGAAGACGAAGGGTTTGATTGGGGACTCTATTTTCTTGACGAACAAGCGCTAAATTTTAGGTTGGTTCAAGCACCCAACCACCAAGCAAATGGACAACCATCTGCCGAGCAACAAGCATTTTTGGCAGAAGAAATCAAGATAAAAAAGTGCCTCGACAAAGCTAAGTTGAAGAAAGCCCTGACGATGACTCAAGAGTTGTTGGTAAAACATAACTTGTATGATCAAGCCTACGAGCAACAAGTGATTATCACTTCTGGAAGTTATCACAGCCTAAAGCTCAATCATCATAAAGGCTTAGTCAATGAAAATGACTACAAACAGCAAGTGATTGACATCGCAAAAGCCATCAGCAAAATATTGGAGGAGGCAAAAGAAGAGCTTTAGAATTACGAACCTTATTTAATTACGAATGGCGCGAGGCGTAGCTGTTTGTTGTTTTTGTTCAATTGCTGTGCTGCGCTTAAAAACTAAAGCGCGTGTGTTTTCGAAAACCGAGTTTCTAAATCCTCCGAGTACAAGCTCGGAGCTGTAAGCAGAACTGTATCCGGATTTTTTCTAATTTAATCTTTGACTTTAGGGTTGCATTTTCAGAATTTTGATTAAAAATCAAGTTTTGGAAATCAATACTCCGCAGTGATTTTAGTCAAAGTTGATTACTAACGATCAGGTGCTTATGAATTTAAAAACTCTTTAAATGCGTGTGTAGGTGTAAAACTGAAACCCACTTAAAAATAAGACGAGTATACAGGTTTATCATAAACTACAGGTTTTCAAGTGTTCACAAGGTAAACATTTACTCGAATCAGCTATGGACTACGGACTAAATGCTATGGACTATTGTTATAAGAAAGCCCTACTTATTTTTAGGGGTTTCGAGTGCCCTTCGGAACAGCTAAAACAATGAGGGTATCACAAACTCCCGCATTGTCACCCGCCTCATTTATTTTAAAACCGCTCGTCTATAGTGCAAACAAAAAATTCTTATATTTGAATTTCATTCTTATGGCACATGAGCAAAACAGTAAATAAGATACATTTTATTGCCATTGGTGGAAGCGTCATGCATAATCTGGCAATTGCGTTGCACCAAAGGGGACACCAGGTAAGTGGTTCGGATGACTATATTTTTGACCCTTCGAAGGGCAAGCTTGCCCAACATGGTTTGTTGCCTGATGAGTTTGGCTGGTTTCCGGAAAAAATCACCGATCAAACCGATTTTGTGATTTTGGGCATGCATGCCCGTCCTGATAATCCTGAACTAAAAAAAGCCCAGAACATGGGTATCAAAATCTACTCTTACCCTGAGTACATCTACCAGAGTTTTGCTGATAAGCAAAGGGTAGTAGTAGGCGGAAGCCACGGCAAAACCACCATTACAGCGATGCTTTTGCACGTGTTTAAATACCATGGCTTGCCTTGCGACTACATAGTGGGGGCACAACTGGCGGGGTATAACTCTACGGTAAAAATAACGGCTGATGCTCCAGTGGCAATTATAGAGGGCGACGAGTACTTGTCATCACCCATAGACCGTACGTCTAAGTTTTTGCATTACCGCCCACATATAGGTTGTATCACGGGCATTGCCTGGGATCATATCAATATTTTTAAGACTTTTGAAGCCTACACTCAGGTGTTTGCTCAGTTTGCTGATACATTTGTAGACGGAGGCAAGCTGTTTTTTAATACCCAAGACCCTCGAGTAGCTGCCATCTGCCGTGAACCTAGAAAAGGCATCACCCAGACACCTTACCAAGAGCATCCCCATAAAATAGTAGACAACCAAACGGTGCTACTGACCGAACAACACGGAGAGGTAAAGGTAAAACTGTTTGGCAACCATAACATGCAAAATTTGGCAGTAGCCAAGGCAATGTGCCTGCAGTTGAACCTGAGTGAAGCTCAATTTTATGAGGCGATTCCATCTTTTACGGGGGCTTCGCGCCGAATGGAAAAGATTGCGGAAAACAATGACAAGGCGGTGTTCAAAGATTTTGCCCACGCGCCTTCTAAGGTAACGGCCACTACTCAGGCGTTGAAAAAGCAATATGCCGACCGGAATCTGGTGGCTTGTCTGGAGCTACATACTTTTAGTAGTTTGAATAAAGATTTTTTGGGACAATACCACAACGCTTTGCAAAAAGCTGATACAGCAGTGGTGTTTTTTAACCCTGAGGCAATTGCGCTTAAGAAACTAGAGACTATTAATGCCGATGACATCAAGGCAGCCTTTGGGCAAAGCAATCTGACGGTGTTTGATCAGTCAACTCAATTGGTTGACTTTCTGCACGCTCAGTCCTGGGATGCTACCAACTTGCTCATGATGAGTTCGGGCAATTTTGATAATTTAGACCTTAAGCTGCTGGCAGAGGAGATTGTGAGTAACTAGCGATAAGCTACAGGTGGCAAGCGATAAGCTACAAGTAATCAGCAAGTTGATAAACAGTTGAAGGCAAAGCTTGTTGCCTACAGCTGGTTGCTTGTCGCTAAGTAATGGTTGAAAAATAAGGTATCCATTTGGAGATAGAGATTTACCACTGAGGCGAGGCATTTAGCCTTTGGCAGAGCTCAGCGCAGCAAGCTGCAGCTATCGGTTTTTGCGTTCGTAGCAGCGCTACGAGCAATAAAAATAACGAAGTATCAGTAGTAAAGGTCATTTCCCAAATCGAAAGATTATTTTTTGTCCATTACTAAGATAAAAATAGAATTAAATAAAAATCAACCTGAAGCAAACAAATCAGGTGAAGCTATAAATTTATGCAACATACACTCAACCTTAAAAACCCTTTGGTTTTTTTCGACTTAGAAACAACTGGTACCAATATCGCCAAAGACCGTATAGTAGAGTGGGCTTTTATAAAAGCACTGCCTAATGGTGAAATTGAAAAAGATGTAAAGAAGATTAACCCTGAAATGCCTATTCCGATTGAATCTAGTTTGGTACATGGCATTTATGACGAACACGTAAAGGATGCACCTACTTTTAAGAGCATTGCCAAAAATTTGGTGAAGTTTTTAGAGGGTTGCGACTTAGCCGGCTACAACATTGTGCGTTTTGATGTGCCTGTGTTGGTAGAAGAATTTTTGCGGGTAGGGGTTGACTTTTCGGTGAATAACCGCAAACTGGTAGATGCCCAAAAGATTTTCTTTATGATGGAGCCTCGCACGCTTACGGCGGCTTATAAGTTTTATTGCAACAAGAGCCTAGAAGATGCCCACACTGCCGAGGCTGATACAGTGGCTACACTTGAGGTGCTCAACGCCCAAATTCACCATTACGAAGGGGTAGAGATCAAAGACAAGGAGGGCAATTCTTTTGTGCCTGTACACAATGATGTAAACAAGCTGCATGAGTTGGTTAACGACAAGATTGTAGACTTTGCCGGGCGTATGGTGTTTAACGACAAGGGGCAAGAGGTATTTAACTTTGGTAAGTTTAAGGGCAAGCCTGTAGAGTGGGTGCTGGAGCGTGAACACGGTTATTATGACTGGATGATGAAGGGCGATTTTGCTTTGGATACCAAGCGTAAGCTGACTGAAATTAAGTTACGAAAGTTTAATAAGAAGTAGATTAGTTAGTTGGGAGTCCATAGTCGGGAGTCGGGAGAGTTTACAGCTCCGAGCCCTTAGATACTGATGAATATCGGTGCTATACCCTGTTCCACAGGTAACCACTTTTTTATATCACGCTGATTTTTAGCAACTTATAAAAAGCGTAGTTAAAAATTGGGAGTCGGGAGAGTTTACAGCTCCGAGCCCTTAGATACTGATGAATATCGGTGCTACACCCTGTTCCATCGGCAACTAACAAATTCATAGTATGCTTACTTTCAGTGGCTTATGAATTTGTTAGTTAAAAATTGGGAGTCGGGAGAGTTTACAGCTTCAAGTCCTTAGATACTGATGAATATCGGTGCTTTTAGCGACAAGCTTCAAGTTTGACGCTGCTCTACAAGCAACTTACCGATTTTATAGAACGTTGATTTTTAGCGGTTTATAAAATCGGTAGATGGAAGTCGGGAGAGTTTACAGCTTCAAGCTTTTAGCCTAAGGGCTAAACACCAATAACGAAACCAGGTAGGTGCTACCGACTCCGGACTAACAACTATCGACTAACTCACAAATATGATAAAAATCACTTTAGCTTCTGGTTCGCCTCGCCGCAAAGAGTTACTTGCGTCGTTGGGGGTTGACTTTGAGGTACGTACCAAACCTATAGATGAGTCGGTGGGCGATGCTCAACCACCACATGAGGCCGCTCAATACCTTGCGCGCCTTAAGGCTCAAGCTTTTGAGAAAGATGTCCAACCGCATGAGTTGATCATTACTGCCGATACGGTGGTAATTCATGACCATAAAATATTGGGCAAACCTCAGAACAAGGCGCATGCCCAACAAATGTTGCTGGCGCTTTCTGGCAACACGCATGAGGTGGTAACAGGGGTTTGTATTTATTACCAACATAAGTACGAAGTTTTTGCCGAAACTACTCAGGTGGTGTTTAAATCGCTTACTACACAAGAGGTCAATTATTATATTGAACATTATCAACCGTTTGACAAGGCGGGGGCGTATGGTATTCAGGAGTGGATTGGAATGGTGGGCATTGAGCGCATCGAAGGGGACTATTATAATGTGGTGGGTTTGCCTTTGCAAAAGGTATACACCAGACTCAAAGCAATAGCCCCTGAGATATGGGGCTAACCCAGCCCTCGGTTGTGGGCCACTACTTCTTCTAAAAACACTTGAATGTGCAATGCCTGAGGGTTTTTCTTGGGAATGATGGGTTCGTATTTTTTGTGTGGATACTCCAAGGTTGTCCAATACGGTTTGCCTTGTTGGTTCAATATTTTTATGCCTCGACGGGTTCTTTTTAAACCATATATTTCTTTGAGGGGGATGTGGATGTTGCGCAATCGATGGTTATAGCTAAAGGTATACACGAGGTGTTCTTGGGTAATGTGGATGTGATGCAGGGCAAAACGTTGTTTGTTTTTGAAAAAAAGGTCTAAGGAATAGATCATGCCTAAGATTCCTGCCATCCCAAACATAGGAATACCAAAAAACGAAATGGCTCCAACACTTGCCCCTATCACGCCTACCATTGCCCCTGTCCATTCTAAAGGCATGGCTCCTATTCCTTTCATCCCGGTTTTGGGTACAATAAAACGACGTTCATGCTTAATTTCGGCAATAGGGTTTGCCCAATGATGTGCTTTGATAGAGGGCAAGTCGGGGTAGATATTGGGCTGGTGCTCGTTTACTGCTACTACTTGCTTCACAAACTGGACAATGTTGCCATACTCTTCGGTGTTTTTGGGAACAAGCAATTGCCCTTGCTGGTTGCCTGCCGAGTGGGTACTTTTGACCAACAGACCTCGGGAGGTTTCTTCTATTGCAGTAATGTCTTTGAGTGCCAACATCAATTGATGGGCTTTGTCTCTGATATAGCTAGATTCAATGGCAATGTCGTTGGTGGTTTTGCCAGCAAACAGGTTTACCAGCTTCATAATAATATACACCCCAAAGCCCAACTGAAAAAGGGTAAGCCAACCCTGCACTCCTGTAGGGATCAATCCTGAACCCAACGCAAAAAAATTAACGATCCAAACCCCACCCAAACCTACATAAAATTTGGCTTTAGGGTGTAAGCCCTGGGGCTTGTAAAAGTATTTGCCCAAAGGAATCGGTACAGACTTGAATTGTTGTTGGTTTGATAAAAACACGTCTTCTGCCAATGCCAATGCTTTGTCTACACTTTTGGTCAGTTGACGCTGACGGGCTTCGTCTATCAGGCGGTCGTAATGCTTCCAAAAATGAGGGGTTTCGCTGGAACTTTCAGCGTCAAGGTCGTCGTTAGCCACAGGGTATTGTTGCCACAATTCATCTCCCTTTTGTGTCAGGTTGCTCTCAATAGCAGATAATTGATTTAAAGAAGCCTCTTCCATATTGAGTGTTGTTGGGTGTATTCTTTTATATGCAACGATGCCAAACCTGTAAGTGTTTGTGGCGAGGCGCAATTTATTAATGATACAATAGGTGTTTTCTTTGTTGGTAGTTATAAGTTGCCACCTCATTGAGAAACAAACACAAAGTGGCATAGCCTTCCATCGCTGAGGGTAATATTATCTCAGGCACACCTACTTTACCCGCATCTGCCCACTTTTCCTCTCCCCTTCGCCCTACTAATTTTATTCCTTTCTTGTGTTGCTGCAAGGTTTCTATCTGGCTATAAGGTACATATACAGTAGTTTCCTTAATGCCATAACAGTATTGTGAACGATATACCAAGTGCTGCGTTTCAAGCCTTACCTGACTGTCCCTTTCATTTTCTCCTTCTAGTGAATTTTTGTCAGGAAGGAAACTAATGAAAATGAGCCCAATGGCTAATGTCATCTCTATCAACATTCGATGAAAGTTGCCTAGCAACAACACTATAGTAGTCGTTGCCATTATACCAAAAATTACAACCAAAGCAGTGAAGGGTTCATCTTGTCTGGTGCCACTTTCTGCATAATCAAATTTAGGTACTTTTGTCCAATACTTGGTGAGTAACTGGGTTATTTTATCTTCGGGTTTTATGAGCGTGGAATCTTTAGGCTCATTTTGTACCGCTTTTGCCCTTCTAATGAGTCTCTCATAAGCCTTCCAAAAATTCTCATCAAAACGTGGGGCGTTTTGACACTGCCACTGTTGCTGCCACAAGGCATTGCTTGGTCGTTCTATTGGGTTGTTCATTGTATATTATTTTTTTTGATCTACTTATTGTTTTTATCATCATCACCTGTTTTTTTTAACGGATTCTCTGTTGATGATGATGCCTCGCCAGCTCTTGCAAAAAGAACTTTATATGGTTAAACTCGTGCATGTCTTGGTATAGAAACACGGGATGAAACACCCCTTTGATGTTGCCTTGCCAGGTTTCTTGCTTTTTATGCCCTACTATTCTTACCACTTCTCCTTCTTCTTGCAACCCTGCTATCCAATCATAACGTATCTTGACGGTATTATAGACCTTTGCCTGATCATCTCTGAAATGATATACCAACTGATGTGGTTCAATGACAATTTTTACTTCCAAGGTTATCTTTTGGTCTGGCTTGTTGCCCGCAAAATTTAGCATTTTCATCAAGATAGCCACCATTGCCACCACCATGCACCCAATGGCAAGCTCCAAACACCTGTGAATAAAGCAATTGCTCCCAGCGATAACGCAAACAATGATATAATTAAACTCAAAGAAATGCTACACCCCGCATTGTGCTCTGACGTATGTTTACATAATGTAATTCGGGCAACTTCTTCACCCAATATTTGGCAATAAGCCTTTTGGCAGTATGGTTTATAGGCACAGGGGCAATTATAGGTTTCTTTCGAAACAACATCCTTGACTGTCCAATTAACGCCTCGTAATCTGCCCAAAAATCCGGCATTTGGTTTCTGTATATTTGCCACATACCAGTTGCCTTGTTTTCTAACTCGTGTGGATCTATTTTTTTCATGCCATTTATTTTATGGGCTACTTGCCTGATTAACCTTCAACACATCTTGTATAAAGTGTTTTACCTCATCAAAGCAAGCCACCTCCTGACGAATAGTCAAATGAAAGTAGGGTTCATGGTGATTGTCATACCATGGTGTATCATTATCACACCAAATGGTCATTCCTTGTTGCTCTCCGCCTCGGGCAGTGTCCACACGCCCGATCGAAACCTCAAGTTTCGCAATCCTCAGCGAAGTTGCTCATTTTTTATAAGAAAAACCTACCAGTAGGAGCGACAGCTAACAATTCATAACCTATCAAATGAATACGAATCAGCAGGCACTATTATAAAATCAATAATTCGAATATCTGTGAGCCGTTACTTTTTGCTCCAGGTCAAAAAGTAACCAAAAACCCCGCAGCTGTATTTTGTTGTTGCTAAAATTTGTTTCATTCCGCCGAAACAGCTCAAACTCGCTTCGCTCAAACAGTGATCTGTTTTTACGGCTTCATTGCTCAAATTTCTTAACGCCAACAAAATAAGGCTGAGTCCAGCTGACGCAACCATTGTTACTCGACCAGTATTAAAAAACAAGTACCTTTCCTAACAACATGCTCGCTTAGGGGTTTAACTGACGGTTATATTTTGCTACTGCCGATAAGAAATCATATATAGGTGGGTGTTGGGCTACACCAGCCGGAATAACCACTTTGTTATAGGTTCTGCTGGAAGCATCGTACCAAACCTGCCCTTGTGGACTTGCCAGTTGTATGGTTTGCCCCTGATTTCTTCGTACATTTATCACCGTAGCATAAGGCACTTGTACGGCAATTACATATTGCTTGCTTTGGCTATATGCTACTCGCTTGGTACACGTCAAACCATTAGGAGCAAAATCAAAACGGTAATACACAGTATGCTTTCTGCTCTCAAAACTCCTCCCAATGAACACTGCCAATACTCCCCCAAATAACGTAATCAAAAACGCCTGTAATAACAGGAAGATCAGGCTAAATAATAAGACACCAACAAACAACATGATCTTTAGCAAAGTAAAACAACCACTTACCCGTTTTTCTGTCATACAGGTAAAACTCTGCTGGTTGGGCAGGTAATGCCTTATCAAATCTGTCCAAACCAAATCAGGGGCAAAGCAGGTGCTTGCATCAACGCCTGTTGGTTTTGTTTTGCCTTTGCCAGTATGCTTTCATAATCTGCCCAAAAATCCGGTATTTGGTTTCTGTATGCTTGCCACATACCAGCTGCTTTCTCTTCTAGTTGACCTATATCTTTTTGATCTATATCTTTCAAGATGGTTTTATTTTATGGTTGTTTCATCCAGTTTGCATAATTGGCATTGATCACATCTCTTATAAAAGACGCCACTTGATTGAAAGCCACTATGCGTTGGTCAATCATCAGGTGAGAATGAGACTTACGGTCGCTGTCTACCCATTTCGTCCCACTTTTTGGCTGAATGCGCACCCCTTGTTCTTCAGTGTATATATAACCAATGGTTTTGTAAGGAATTTGTAACTGCCTTACCCGTGGTTTTAATTGGCTGTTTTGATATACTGCTTTTTTCTCATAAGTGATATAATCGGGCGAAAACTCATAACTATGGTAGAGGGTAGGCACTACTCGGCGGGTAGTACCAGGGTCTTTGACACTAAAAATAGTGATCAAAATAGCCACACAAACTATTGACACTAAGTAGTAAGCAAAGAAAAATGTAATTACAGCCGCTAAACTGATTAAAAAGAGTCCTAACCATTTTGTCACATTGACACAACCTTCTTGCTCTGCCTGTAATGGGGTCACCATTTGCTCGCTGTATTGTAACTTCAAAGGCAGTTTGTCCCAATAGGGTACCATGAGCTTTACCCAAGGCAAATACGCATGTTCGGCGGTAGTAATTACGGCTGTTTGCTGGGTTTGTACTACGGCTACAGGTGGAGTTGCTTGTATTTGTTGTTGCTTTAATTGCCTTTGGTGGGCTTTTGCCAATAGTTGCTCATAACTTGCCCAAAACACTTGTACACTGTGTTTTTTCTGGGTTGAGTGAAGCTTTGCCACCCCTTGAGCGTACTCTTGCCACTTTTGCGCGGCTTGGTGCTCTAGTTGATTCTGGTGTATGTTTTCCATCTGCTTGTTTTATTGCTTGCGCAAATAGTTATATGACACTACCTCGCTGATAAAGAACAACATTTTGTTAAAAATGCTCACCCCCGAAGGTACTTTTAACTCTATAAGTTGCCCTTGATCTCTGCCCGATACTAAAAAACCGTCTGCTACCTTCCACATAGTATCAATGTTTTCGTACTTCAAAACTTTTACTACTTGCCTACTCGCTGAATTCAATTCTGCCACTTTCAAAGCATCATGATTTAAAGAAACAATCACCCTTTTTTCAGGAGGTTGGTATGGGTCTATCACATTGGTATCATTGGGTTTGATCAACTGCTGTACCCCCCAAACTACCAACAGGGCAAACAGGGTATACACCAATGCTGAATAAAGCCCAGCAAAAGCCACCACCAAAGAGGCTACAAACAAACCTCCCATCAACACATAGGCTACACATCCCCCCAGTACTACTTCACCCATATTATCAGCTTTTTTGGCATAAAAAACCTTTTCATGCTCAAAAGCCCTGTCCCAATATTTATAAAATATTGTCATCAACTCAGCTTGTGTAGTACGAGATATTTTTTGAGTATTTGGTATGTTTTTGTTTTGAACACTCACCACTTGTCTTTGTTGAATCAAGGGTTTGTAAGTTGCCCAAAACTGTGCTTCAAAAGTGTTGGAAAGGGGCAAACCTGCTTGGGCTTTTTGCCAGTAGCTTTGCCATAAGCGATTTGCCTGATCGTTTAATTCAGCATGCTTCATCTGTTGTAGTCTTGGTTTGATACTTAGATAACCACATAAACGAGAAAAAAGGGAGACAGGTTGAGAAAAAAAACGGGATATGCTTTACTAATCCAACCCACGTAAGTCTACCGGCACTACCATAGACACTCCCTGCTCGCGCATGGTCACACCATACATCAGGTCGGTGCTTGCCATCGTGCGCTTGTTGTGGGTAACAATGATAAACTGAGAGTCTTTGGAGAAGGTCTTGATGATTTGGTTAAACTTCTCAAACAAAGCTTTTATCAGATATATTGAAGAGGCAAACAATTTTATTTGCTTTTCTTACTTACAACATCATTTTGCCTCCTTACTTCTTCAAAGAAAATGGTTACCAAGAAACTACTCTCAGACTATTTTTTCATTACATAAACCAAGGGGTAACATTGAGTAAAACAACCTTTACGTTTAATAAATTCATTGACGCAATTTTGTGAGTAGCTCTATAAATCTGCAAGAAAATCTGATAGCTTACGCTCTTTCGACAGCGCAAGTTTTTTACGAACTCTATGACGAGCCACAGAAATGCTCCCATAAGTAATGCCCAAAATAGAGGAGATTTCTTTAGACGTGAATTTCAATTTAATCAACGCACACAAACGTAATTCTGAATTACTTAATTTTTCACTTTTTATTTTCAGTTGTTGAAAAAAGTCTTGGTGAACCTCTGAAAAGAAACTAAAAAAATTATCCCATTCCCGATCAGCTTTCAGACTGGAACTTACCATACGCAACAACTTTATTAACTCTTGGTTTGGACTTTCTTTATTTTCATTCATTTGTTGCAAATTTTTACGAATCTTTTCCAGCATGCCGTTTTTTTGAACAATATGTAAAGCCTTAGATGTTAACTGTTGTTGTTTTAAATTCAACTCTCTTTGCAGGTTTTTATTTTCAATCTTATGCAACTGTTTATTATACTCGATTAAGCGTTTTTTGCTCTTAATTTTTGAGTACAACAATATGATAATTAGAATGCCAACAACACATGTACTTACCAATGACTCAATGAACCTACGCTTGAGCAAGCGCTCATGCTCTTTTTCCTTCTTTAACAAAGAAATCTGCTTATTTTTGATCTTGATGGCTTGCTCTTTCTTTTGGGCTTCATAACGAGTCTGTACTTCTAGTAGTTGTTTGTTTTTTTCTTCACTAAATAGAGAATCATTCACCCGAATAAGCTTCTTATAAAATTCCCAACCTCGCTTAAAGTTTCCCTGAGTAGAATCTAACTTAGCCAAGGCGCTATAACTTTGTGCTTGGGCATCTCTCATCCGTAATTTTTTCGTAATTCGCAAAGCCACCTGCAAAGTATCAAAGGCTGCTTTATAACAAGCTTTAATCCTGAGTATATCCCCAACCTCAATCAATGCCAAAGCTCGATCTTTCTGCTTGCTATTGCCACACATACTCAACACTTTTTTATATTTTATCAGGGCTTGTTCATACTTCTCTTGCTTCCCATAAACAACTCCGATATTATGCAATATATCTATTATCCCATTTTTATTATTTGCCTTTGTTTCTATTGCTAGTGCCTTCTTAAAGTATTGAAGAGATTTTGTATATTCTTTTTCTTCTAAATAAGCCGCTCCAATATTCATCAATGGATAAGCCCTCTTTTTTATATCATTCGCACGGTAATAATCCAATACTTCCTGAAAACGTTTTATCGCTTGTTTATTTTGACCTTGCCTTAAACTCAATGCTCCCAGGTTAGTTAATAAATTAATGACATAGGACTTATCTTTACTTGTACTATAAAATTTTAACGCTTTTTCATAAAGTTTTACAGCCTTACCATAACGCCCTTGATTATAATACTCTATCCCTATATTATTGTATACATGCCCTATTCCAATCGTATCCTTTCCCCCTTTTTTCCAATCCAGCGCTTTCTTATATTCAGCAATGGCTTTGTCTGATTTGCCTTCCGCCCCATAGATTAACCCCGATATATTGACCAAGCGCCCAATAGTTAAGCTGTCATTACTTTTTTCGCCTACCTCTATTCCTTTTAAGCAATATTTTTTGGCTTGTTTATATTTTTCCTGGTAATAATACGCTCTACTAATTTGGTACAAGCATTCCCCCACTTTTTTTAACCGTTGCTTTGCCTGAAATATATCTAACGCCTGTCTGTAATAGCTTATGGCCTTATCAAACTTATGTTTCCTTGAATATACAAACCCTAAGTGTTCACAAGACGCCGCTTTTTCCCAGCTATAGTTGTTTTCTTGTGCCAACTTCAGTGCCTTACTTGCATATATCAATGCTTGATCAGGATGCTTTAATAATAATGATTTTGCCCACTTGTTAAGTATTTTCACTTTTTTCAAAGTAGAAGTTTCGCCTTCTAATACCTGGTTTATATCCTTTACAGTTGAGTTTTGGGCTAGGCTTAAACTCCAAAAAAACATTAAAATGAGGCTGTAAACTCCCCTGTTTATGTTAAAATATTGTAAAATCATGATGTAACTTCTTTATATATTTGATGTAGCATAGTAGTTTACACTTGCGTGTGATATTAGAGCTTGTTTAAATTTTCAGTCATAGGAGATTTTATGATGAGTTTTCGGATTAGATGCGTCAAACCGAGCTTTAGCGAGTTTCTAAATTCGGAGCTCTGTTTCACCTTTGAAAATTAGTATTTAAACTAATCTTGAAGAACCGATGGCTAGAGCTATGCTCTGCCGAGCTCCGCTTTAGCTAAATTAACTTCGTTGAGCTCACCACAGCGCAGCTGTAGGTTCGGTTTGACAATATATAATCAGGAAAGTCGCGTAAAAGCTCACAGTCCCGAACTTGATTCGGGGACCTAATCAATGAACCGAGCCGCAGGCGAGTTTCTAAATCCCGAACTTGTCTTCGGGGCTCTGCCTTTTGGCTAATTTTAAACAAGCCCTTAGTTGGTAGGTGTTGTCAAAGGTAAATAGACATTAAGAATAGAAACATCCGGCCATTACACCAATTATCCGCTTCTACGATTAAACTTTGCCTTCAGAGCCAAAAATAAAAAACTGTTCACTTCTAACTACGCTTTTTATAAGTTACTAAAAATCAACGTGATATAAAAAGTGTAGTTGCTTAGGGAACAGGGTGTACCTTGCACCTAGAGCCTAGTGCACTGGAAACTAAATTCCTACTACATTAGCTTCGCAGAGCTCGCCACAGCAGAGCTGCCCCGATGAAATGAATCGGGATTTAGAAATAGGCTCGGTTATTCGGAGTCTTTAGCCCGCTGACTTTACTTAAAAAAGTTTGCGTAGCTCCGGTTCCGATATACATCGGAATTGTAAACTAACTCTGTGCACTTTTTGAAGTGCGTCAGCAAACAAAATACCCTCGAATAAATAGCGCATTTATTTAATCCCCAGTGCACTAGAGCCTTGTTAGAGCTCTAGACTATTATTCCTCTGAGAGTAAAACCACCTAACCCACAAGTTTAGAGATATATTATTGGAGTAACACTGTTCTTCTTCATTGCAAAAAACTCATGTGGCTAAGGTTCCAATACATAGCGAAATTCAGAAAGCAAACTTCGCTCAGGCTTGGCCCCTTAAGCTACTTTACCAGGCCAATAAATCTTATCTCCAACACTTGGTTAAGCATTAGCTTATTCTAACAATAAAAATCATAAAACACTTAATAATCAGAAGTTTACCAACTTGTTAATTGCTAAATCTCGATTCGTCAAGACAGCTTGCTGTGAGGAACTCAACGGAGTACCTTCATTGAGTTTAACCTAAAATGCTTTTGATAAAAAGGAATTTTACGAGCAAAAGTTATCTAATGCCGGGAGTATTAGTTTCCTATTCTAAAAATTGTCAGCCAACAAAATAAACCCAAACCAAACAACTTGGTTTACAATATACATTACACCTTGGGCCAAAAGTTTTCATTAGTTTTACAGATGATTTTAATGCCCTAAGATGAACTGTAAATCAAGCATTTAGACCTGCCAGATTGTCTAGAAAAATCTGGCAAGACTGGCTCGATTTCGATGGTCTTAACATTCAACTATCTATAGGTTAATTGGGGGGGAGGAACATCAACTTCGACTTGATACGAAGTAAAGTAATTGGTATAATGAGCTTTAATGTAAGCTTCTATTGATAAAAAAAATGATAATTCTGGTGCAAAAAATGGTTGGTGTATCCAATGCTGTTTAAATATTTGATGCACCACAGTATCGGGTACACCAGAGGTGGGTAACTGCTGGTTTACGTGTTTTTTTAACGCTTGGTGCAACGATTTTTCATATTGATCCCATACACATATAAAACGGGTGATTTGCCCATACTGTACAGTTTTTATAACGTCATACAACTCTCCTTTATACTTGATCTCCCAAGAGTTTATCCACTCAAAATTGTTGCTTTGCTGCTGCTCATTTGATAAATCAAGTATAGTCAAATCTTTTTGTCGTGGTTTATTTCGCAAAAAAAATGCATGCCTGGTTTTACATTGCCATTGAATTTCAACGTAAAACCATAACCCTCCTAACAAATGTATATTAGTAGCAGCGATTAATATATAGGCAATTATTTTATTCATTACACAAAACAAACTATTGACCTTATTAAACAAGTGGTTATCAGATATAAAATTCTGTACACAACTTACATACTTTATGTTTTTAATAAAAATAATTATTTTCCACTCACAGTTTGAACGTGAACTTGTTTCGACTTTTTGAATGTTTGCAAAAATCATTACTTGTTTAGGAACATGTTCAAAATAAGTGTCGAGATTGAGGGCATATATTCAAGACTGACTGAGGCACTTTTATAGCTACGGCGAAAACCGATGGCTGCAGCCCTGCTGCGCCGAGCTCTGCCAAAGGCTAAAAGTAACGAAAGTCAGTAAAGAGAACCGCAGAACGAAGTTCAAGCTCTGCGAAGCTAATTTGTTCTAAACCGGACAGCTTCAAAGTCCCGATTTCTTATCGGGGTTATTGTTGAGGGCTACGCCCGAAATCCCGTTTACGGGGCGATCACGTTCCTTAGTGATCTGGAAAAAATAAGATGTGCCAATTCAAGAAAATATATTGTTCTCAGACGGTTCAAAAAAAATGGTGCATAGCCAAAGCTATGAAACTTTTTTTTGAGAAGAATGAGGGCAGTAGATACACTTTAATGGCTCAAATTATTTATGAAAGATCACTTAAGGACAAGAAGATTTTCCCTGTTTAACAATTGATCCATACAACCCAGTTGTTACTTTCTCATCGTATTTGGAGTATCTTCTAAAGTAATTGAGCCCAAGTAAAAGCTCCTTGTTAAGCGTTAACAATAGGTTAAGAAAAGTATAACAAGCTATTTTATTTATTACAGTTTAGTATAATACTTTAAAAATTTTGAGCTAATAACAACTTCTGCAAGTAATATAAAGCAGTAAAAAGGAAGGGAACAAATTTAAGTACTTAACAAATACTTAGCTGGTGTAAATAATGGCATTCGAACAAGTATACATTTCGATTTGAGGGCTTGGTTGTCAGGAGAACTTCACTTAGCTTTGGAGTAATATAACAAACTCACTATCAAGCAGGTGAAAACACAACTCATTGATTGTTGTGTTAAGTTTTCAGAAAAACACGAAGTTAACATGAAAAGTTATGAATTATTAAACCATAAAGGCATCATAAACTATAATTGAGCAACAATAAATCCTTTATAGAAACATTTATCAGTGTTTGACCCTTGCTAAGGCATATATTTGAAAAAAGAATGAAGGTCTATAAAGGTGTGCATTTTAAACCATTCACTAATCAAAAGCTCAACTTTTGAATTTAGGCAAAACGAACAAAGACAGCACATTTTTCCTTCGTACAAGGTGGGTTGGTGCTCACCAAGCGTACTTACTATAGACTCAAAACATAATAGGGCTTTCTTATAAAAAATGAGAAACCTCTCTGAAGTTTGCAAAGTACGAAGTTTCGATCGGGCGCGGAGGCACTGCCCGAGGCGATAATGTGGTTTTTCGGGGGGCATATTCTCCTAAATAGCTTTTTATAAGAAAACCTTGCAAAACATAAAGGTTTAAGCGTTTTTAATACAAACCACGCCCCTCAACACCCAGCTACTCTAGTAATAGCTTACATTCAGGCATTCTTTGGTTACACTTACTTTTTCTCCCAAAGCACTAGTGCATTGGGAACTAAATTCATACTACATTATTTGGAGTCTTTAGCTCGCTGACTTTACTTAAAAAAACTCACGTAGCTTAGGCTATGCTCGTTTTTTGGAGGTTTGACAGCCACCAAAATAAACTCGAAATATTGTATAAACTACTTAGTTCCCAATGCACTGTTTTGTCTAAAGATAACACCATAAGTAAGCCTTGCTTCCTATTATTAGAAAAAATGGCGGCTCTAAACGTTAAATTTAGGCTTTACAAAACAGGGCAGGGGCTTTGTTGTAAAAAGACCAGACAGGTTGAATAATATACCACATTTATTTATTGTTGTGAGGTTTCATGATGATTTAAACCCCGAAATAAGCTGCCTAAAACGTGGTACTTTAGAGCTATAATTTGATTGTTTGGCTGCCTTCACCCTATTTTTATCTGGATAGTTACCCAAACTAAGGGGCAACACCTTAATTTTTTACATGTTTTTTTGAATGATCTCAAAGTTTTTAAACTCCTTATGTATACTGTGTTTTTCTAAAAAAACACCCCTAACAACTACTTAACCAACTTCTTTTATATGCCTGACAATAAACTTGTTATATTTTATTTGCCAACTATAGCATTTTTAAGAATAAAGTTCTAAACCTATTATAATGTATACCTGTACTAAACACCTTACATATACCAGCTAATCATTTGTTAAGTACTCAAATTTGCTGCCTCTTTATTGCCCACCTACATTAGTTCCAGAAGTTATTACCAACCTAAAAACTTCTAAAATTAATCACATTAAATAAATATTATTGTTTATGTTAAATCTAAGAAAACAGATGACCTGGCTTTTTTTATTGCTGGGATTATCTATCACGTCTGCCGTGTCTGTTCAAGGTCAACAACGTTATGACAAACGTACAACTCAACAGCTTAATAGGCTTAGCCAAACTTTCTCCCAAGAATACCAACGAGAAAGGAAGATAGTTTACCAAAAAGCCAAACGGCTAAATATACCTATTAGGCTTGTATCTAATGGTCGTTTTATGGAGCTACAAGGGTTTTCTCAATTTGGTACACCTATATACAATATTACCACCAATGACATTGCTACGCAATCTATTTCTACAGATAGACTACATAACGAATTAGAATTAACTGGAGCTGGCTTAACCCTGGGAATCTGGGATGGTGGTGCAGTAAAAGTAACCCACCAAGAGTTTGCAGTGAATGGCCTTAGCCGAGTAACTCAAGAAGATGGCGGAGTAGGTAATCTGATAGGGCGTTCACACGCAACCCATGTGGCAGGCACTCTGGTGGCCTCTGGAGTACAGCCCAGAGCGAAAGGAGTAGCTCCTATGGCACGCTTAAATGCTTATGACTGGACCAACGATCTGGCAGAAATGACAGCTGAAGCAGCCAGAGGTTTATTGCTATCGAATCATTCCTATGGCTGGGTCCATGGCTGGTCATATAATGGTCGCGAAAGAAGATGGCAATGGTACGGAGCACCACAGATCAGTGAAGTAGAAGATTATAACTTTGGTTTTTATACTGATAAGGCTCAAGCTCTTGATAGGATAGCAGCAGGTGCACCTAACTATTTGATTTGCTGGGCAGCAGGAAATGATCGCAATGAAGGTACACGTAATGTTCAAAGAACAGGTCATATCAATGTTAATGGGAGGTGGGTGTTTTCTCGACAACGCCGCAATGTAGATGGTAATAATGGATACGACTGTATAGGCTCGCAAGGTACAGCTAAAAATGTATTAACTGTGGGGGCAGTAAACGATGTGGCAGGAGGCTATAAAACATCTGCTGACGTAGTACAAACAAGTTTTAGCAGTTGGGGTCCTACCGATGATGGTCGCATCAAGCCTGACCTTGTGGCCAATGGGATGGCAGTATATTCTTCTAATGTAACTGCACGTGATATAAACAATGAATACATTAACAAGAGCGGTACTTCTATGGCTACACCTACCGTAACCGGATCATTGGGATTGTTACAACGCTATTACCACCAACGCAACAACAACACTTATATGCGTTCGGCTACGTTAAAGGCTTTGGCAATTCACACTACAGATGAAGCTGGTCCAGCCAATGGACCAGATTACCAGAATGGTTGGGGATTAATGAACGCCAAAAAGGCTGCTGACGTGATTACCAATCGCAATATATCTGCCTTGATTCAAGAGCAAACTTTGAATAATAACGGACGCTACACTACTAATGTCAATGCTGTAGGAGGCGAACCTTTATCAGCTACAATTGTATGGACTGACGTTCCAGGTACGCCAGTAGCTCCAGCGCTTGATCCAGCTAATCGCATGCTGGTAAACGACTTGGATATTCTCATTACGCACCGAAATGAGGCAGGGGTAGTGACTACTCATCTTCCATGGATACTTGACCCGGCTAATCCAGCAAATGCAGCCACCCGAGGAGATAATAGTCGCGACAATGTAGAAAAAATCTTTATCGCTAATCCAGTAGCAGGTACCTATACTATTACAGTTACTCACAAAGGTGCCTTACACAATAACGCGAACCAAGCTTTTTCTATGATTGTAACAGGGATAAGAGTAGAAGCGATTAGTCAAGCCTGTGGAGTACCTGTGAGAGCTCGAGCAACCAATATAGCTGATACTACAGCCAAGTTAGTTTGGGGTCAGGTAAATGGCGCAGCTTCTTACGATGTACGCTACCATGTACAAGGGTCTGACGTTTGGACTCAAATAAACAGCATAGAGGATACTACAGTTAATTTACCCAGATTGATATCCAACAATACCTATGAATTTCAAGTAAGGAGCCGTTGTGAAGGCGGTATAAGCAATTATGCTGAAACAGTAAGTTTTACCACAACAAGCCTCCCAGAGGGGTATTGTGCTGTTAAAGGGACCACTCCTGATGAATACATCAATCGGGTACAATTTGGAGCTATTGATAATACTTCTGGAAACAATGATGGTTATAAAAAGTTTTCCAGACAAATAACCACCACTTTACGCAAAGGAATTACTACCAGAATTACAATTACTCCTAGCTGGACCAACCGTTCCTATCAAGAGGGCTATCGCGTATGGATAGATTTGAATCGAGATGGAGACTTTAATGATCCAGGTGAAGCACTATTTTCACAAGATCCTACCATCAATACTCCAGTTACGGGAGAAATTACCATTCCAGCAACTGCCGCTACTGGAAAAACGATTATGAGGGTAGCCATGCGTTATAACCAAGTACCCCTTGCCTGTGGTGAATTCCTGTATGGAGAGGTAGAAGATTACGAAGTAAATATTATAGAAGCAGCCAATAACAATGCAGCAGCAGCATCTATCAGACAAGAGGTTCAGCCACTAACGGAAGATATCAGAATATCTCCCAACCCTGCCAGCACTCAAGTAACTGTACAAGTAAAGGCTAACACAAAAGCATCTTTTGTATTGATGAATAGCAATGGAATAGCTTTACAGACAAAATCAGTGGAGGCAAAAGCTAAGAGCAAAAGTATTAGTCATACCTTTGACGTAAGCCAGTACCAACCAGGGATGTACTTGTTGGTAGTTCAGGTGAATGGTAGTCAACAGGTTAAAAGGGTAATTGTGCTTAGGTAAACAGTTAGGTTTAAATAGTTTATAGACCAGTTTTAACTAATGGATAGCTTTCTCAATAGTACATTGCCCACGTTATATAAAGTTTTGCAAGTGAAATCAGTGGGCAAAGTAGAGTAACTATTCATTTACAGATAATTTTTCAAGAAAGGTTTGTACTTGATAATTTGAGTAGTTAAAATAAATTTCAGAGAGAGCCTGTCAACAAAGGAAACTTAGGTTGGCAGGTTCTTTTTTCTTCTAGAATGAGAGGCAAGTAAAATGATTGTATTAGCTTCATTGACCGAGTGATACAGTAGCTTACTTCCTTTGCTACATTGCTCAAAAGCAAGGTCTGATACATAAAACGGCGAAGTATTTTAGGCATTAGTTGAAAGCTATAAGTCGGGCTTACACCAATCATACCCCCCTTAGAAGGCTTACCCCCACTCTGCGAAGCCAAACAAGCTCTAAACGAGTAAAAAGCAAGACAGCTGGAGTGATTTTACTAATCCAACCCACGCAAATCTACCGGTACAACAGTAGAAACCCCTTGCTCGCGCATGGTCACTCCATACATTAGGTCGGTGCTTGCCATCGTGCGCTTGTTGTGGGTAACAATGATAAACTGAGAGTCTTTGGAAAAGGTCTTGATGATTTGGTTAAATTTCTCGGTATTGGCGTCATCCAGTGGGGCGTCTACCTCATCGAAAATACAAAAAGGCGCTGGCTTGAGCAAGTACAACGCAAACAACAACGACGTGGCAGTCAACGTTTTTTCTCCTCCTGACAATTGGTTGATCGTCAGTGGGCGCTTACCTTTAGGCTTGGCAATAATGTCTATTTTTGACTCTAGGGGGTTTTCGGGGTCAGTTAAAATCAAGTCAGCCGTGTCTTCTTCCGAAAACAAAGAACGAAACACCGTCAAAAAGTTAGACCTGATTTTGTCAAATGCCTCCATAAAAGCATTTTTAGCGTATTCTTCGGTTTCGGCAATGGTTTGCAACAACGACTCTTTGGACTTGAGCAAATCTTCTTTTTGCTCTACAATAAAATCGCGTCTTTCTTTAGACTCCTGGTACTGGTCCATTGCCATAGGGTTAATGGTACCAATTTTTTCAAGCTTGCGCTTAATCGTTTCTACCTCAGCCTGTAGCTCTACTTCGCTCAGCTGTTCTCCTTCTTTTTCTTCTTGGGGTTCATCTTCGTCAGTAGCCAACATCAACTGGTCTATATCTACCTGAAACTCTGCCGAAAGGCGTTCGCTTATACTGGTAAGATTAATTTTGGTTTCGTGAATTTTATTCTGCAACTCGTTCAAAATCACACTTAACGACTCTTTGCGACGCTGCAATTCGCGTAACTCTTTGTCTAGGTCATTGACCAACTTGCGAATGTCATAGTATTCTTTTTCGGCAGCTTTTACCTCTTCGCTATAGGGCGCTGTTTTTTCCTGAAGCTCTTCAATCAATGCATCTTGCGACTCCTGGCTGTCTAACAACTGCCCCGCTTCTACCTCTACTTGTACCAACTCCTGACGGTATTTTACCAGACGGTTCTCTAGGGTACTCAAGGTTTGTTGTTTATAACCAATCTCTTGGTCAATGGTGGCAAGTTTGTTTTGTTGTTGATGAAAAGCAATGTTTTGCTGGTTATAACGCGACGACTTAAGTTGCAAGCCCTCGTTTTCGGTAAGCAATTGCTCCTTGAGATTTTCTACCTCATAAGTGAGGTCTTCCAACACCGTTTTTTGATGATTGGTTTGAGGCAATAGTTCCCCTATTTCTTCCTGAAGGAGTGCCACCTTTTCGGTAATTTCTTCTTGAGCCTGCCTGTTTTTCTCTAGCAAGTTGGTCAACTGCTCGCGCTTGGTACGCAGCGAAATCACCATTCCTTCGCTGTGGTTTGTTTCTTTTTGGCTCTCTTTGATGGCGTTTCTAAAAGTTTGGTCTTGCTTGCGCTGCTGCAGGTCATTTTGCTGAAAAGAGAGCTGCGCGCCAATGTCTTCTACTTCTTGCTGCAGCGATTCTATCTCTAAAGCCAGCTTTTCAAGGTTTTTGACTCGCCCAATGCGCTTGCCCTCAAAAGCTCCCACCGACCCACCTGCCGCCGCAGGATGGCGCCTTACTACTTCTCCATTTAACGATACCAGATTTGCATTCAGGGTAACATCATTCAATACCGCAGGCAATGGTTGATCAGTCGTGGGCAAAAGCACCTCGTTCTCTACAATCCATACATTGGCTAATAAGTGCTCAAACAAAGGACGAAAACGGGTGTCAAACTCTGCAATGTCCAAGGCACCCACCGCATTTGTCAAACTGGTGGGCTGTGTTGCTTTTGTAGCTTGGGGCAACAGATGATCAAGTATAAAAAAGTTGGCTTTTCCTTTTTCGCTTTCGCTTAACAACCTGATTGCCTCATAAGCTTCCACCGCATTTTGTACAATGTAATAGTTAAGAAATGGCTCTAGGTAATTTTCTATAGCTACCAGGTACCGAGGGTCATGGGTAGTGATAATGTCAGATAACAAATAAGGCGTATCGTTGGTCCATTGGGCGCTGTTTTTTTTCAAAAACTTCAACGCCTCCGGAAACCCTTCCATGTTGTCAATCAACGACTTGGTAAGCTTGTACTCGTTTTGTTTGGCATCCAGTGCTCGGTTTTTGGCTGATAACTTCACCCGAATACCCTCTACATTTTCTTCCAATGTGCTCACTTCTGCCCGTCGTTGCTCTTCTTTTTGTTGCCAGTTGGCAAGGCGCTGCCTTACTTCTGCCAAATCTTTTTCTATTTGAGTCAACTCCAGTTCATAGCGCTGCAGCTCTTCATTTTGCTGGCTATCGGCATTGGCTACTTTTTCAAGCGCTTGCTTTGCCGATGAAAGTTGACTTTGCTTAATTTCATAATCTTTATTCAGTTGAAAGGCCTCTTGCTCCTTCTGCTTAAAGAAGGCTTCTTTGTTCGTGGCAAGTTGTTGCACTTCAGCAGTTTTTTCTTTTTGCTCATCCAGGCCTTCCTTGTAGTTTTGCAGCTCCATTTCGAGCTCTTGCCACATTTTTTCGGCAGAACCCCGCTGGGCTTCCAACTGTAGCAAACTTTGGTACACTGTATCTTTGTTTTCGGTATCCTGGGCAATCTGGTCTTTGAGCGTGGTTGTTTTTTCGGTGGAGAAACTTAACCTTTCATCTTTCAGTTTTTTCTCGTTTTCGAGGTGGCGCAACTGCCCCAAATGGTTATTAAGCTTTTTTTGTTTTGCCGAATAGTGTTGTTCATATTCGAGTACTTCTTGCTTTTTTTGCTCCAAAGTATGCTCTTTGGTAGCCAAAGCTCGTTGAATTTCGTCTTTTTTGGTCGTCTCGGTTTCCAGTTTGTCATTCAGCAACAAAAAAGCATCTCTTTCTCGCTTGATGCGTGTAGAAGCATACGAAATACTGGCTTTTTTGTATTGTTCTTTGAGCCTAAAAAAACGCTCAGCTTGTTTGGCTTGTCGCTCCAGCGAATTAAGATTTTTCTCTATTTCTGCCAACAAGTCATTTACCCGATGAAGGTCTTTGTCTACCCCGTCCAAACGGCTCAGGGCTTGTTTTTTACGGTTTTTATACTTCGATACCCCTGCTGCTTTTTCAAACAAACTACGACGGGCATTTTCTTTATCGTTGAGTATTTCGTCTACCTTCTTTAGCTCTATAATGGCATAACTATCAGAACCAATTCCAGTATCTAAAAACAAATCCTGAATATCTTTCAAACGACAAGGTACAAAGTTGATCATGTACTCACTGTCGCCACTGCGGTGATAACGGCGGGTAATGGTTACTTGCGAATATTCAGGAGGCAAAATATGTTTGTTGTTGTCAAAGGTAAGCGAAACCTCCGCAGTACGTCCTTGTCCACGGGCACGGGTACCATTAAAAATCACATTGCTCATTTTATCTGAGCGCAGGTTTTTGGTGCGTTGCTCCCCCAATACCCAGCGAATGGCATCTACCACATTAGACTTACCACAACCGTTGGGACCTACGATTCCGGTCACCCCCGTGGTAAAGTCTATATGAACTTTATCGCCAAAACTCTTGAACCCCTTTATTTCCAGTTTTTTTAATAACATTGCTATTATTCCGCCTTGTAAGTGCCTTTTTGCTTTTTTAGAGAACAGCAAATATAAAGATTAATTCGTTTTTTTGATGAGATGTTTTTAAGAGCTTGTTTAAAATTTCTTGTTTGGGGTAATTTTTTTTGGTAAAAATAATTGAAATAAGGCAAAACAAAAACCTGACACACGCATCTGTACCAGGTTTGGAGACATACACAATCAAGTAATGTTTGTCAAATACCTATCGAAGCCAGTGCTTCGGCAATCAAGTCTACTCCCAGAGGGTGTTCAAAACCCAACCTTTGCGCCTCTAAAAAATCTTGCCTGGCTTGCTCCAGGTTGCCTAATTCTTTTTGTGTACTCCCCCTCATATAAAGCATATAAGTCAAATCGGCCTTAGAAAGGTTATCTCGTTGGGTTAACACTTGGTCGTAGTACTGAATGGCTTGCTTGAATTGTCCTTCATCGTACATTTGTTCAGCAGTGTTCATTAATTTGATCATCATTTGCTGATATGCCTGAGCAGTTTGAACGCTATTGTCTTTTTTGTCCATCCTAATTATTATTTTTTATCAAAAATTTAATCACATATTACTGGCAATAGTTTATGGATGAAGTTGAAGAAGATTGGTTAATTATTGAAGTAATGGGTTATATATGGTAGTACTTGTTTGACTCAAAGCGACGGACATTTTTGTATTTTTAATTCAACTTTCAGATAAAAACTCAACCTGTTTCCATCACCTTACTTTACTCCTGCCAGACACCATTTTTAAATAATTGATACCACTGCTCAGTCTCAACATCGCTATACAAGTTCAGTTTTTTAAATACCTCTCTTGCAAACTCAATGGGGGCTATGCCATTAGCAGTTACAATGTTTTGGTCAGCTACCGCCAAAGTATTCAGATAGTTTTTTTCACCCAAATATTGTGGAGCAACTCCCTTGAGGTATTGTAAGTCATTGCTGGTATGCTGCAATCTATCTAAAAATCCTTTTTGCCCCAAATAAGCCGATGCCGCACAAATGGCAGCAATGGTTTTGCCTTGTTCAAAAAGCAGCCTGACTAATTGATCCAGCACGTTGTTCTCCCCCTTTTCCCAGGCAGTGCCCCCGGGCAAAATTAAAAGATCAACCTCGTTTGTATTCATTTGCTCAAGCGCAATATCAGGAACTACCTTCATCCCTCCCATCGAATGTACAGTTTGCCCCTGGGCTGAAAAGTACAAGAGTTCACAGGCTTTGCTTTTATTGATTTCCGGGGTAAGATAGGCAATTTCCCAGTCAGAAAATCCATCAAACAGAAACACGTATGCTCTTTTTTTTACAGGCTGATTCATTTTGTTTTTTTTCTAAAATTATTGCTGTCTATCACCTGCAATATAGTGGAGTTTGGATTAAAAACATAAGCTGGCATTAGCAGTCAAACAATTTGGGTTACATAGAGTTTACCAATCTGCTGATTGATAAGAAATATAAAGCTTTATTTTTTTTGTCAATGGGCTACTCTATTTTTGAAAAAAAGTAATAAAACCTGTATGAAAATAGTTGTATCTCCTGCCAAATCATTGGATTTTGAAACGGCACTGCCCACCCAAAAATACACCCAGGCGGCTTTTTTGGCTCAAGCCAAAAAACTGAACACTGTACTCAAGAAAAAATCGCCGGCTAAGCTCACTGAACTAATGGGCATCAGCGAAAACCTGGCGCAACTCAACTGGCAACGCAACCAAGACTGGGCACTCCCGTTTGCCTCTGAAAACGCCCGTCAAGCCGTGTATGCGTTCAACGGTGATGTGTATACAGGCTTAGACGCATATACTATTCCCGAAGAAAAACTGGCGGCACTAGAAGATAAACTCAGAATACTATCGGGGCTTTATGGCATACTTAAACCATTGGATTTGATGCAGCCCTACAGACTGGAAATGGGTACCAAACTTAAAGTCGGCAGTAAAGCCAACCTGTACGAGTTTTGGAAAAAGTCAATCACCAAACAACTCAACAATGAACTAAGCAAAGGAGAACTATTTGTAAACCTTGCCAGTAATGAATATTTTAAGGCAATAGACAAAAAAGCACTCAAAGTACCTATAGTTACGCCACAGTTTAAAGACTGGAAAAATGATCAACTCAAAACGATTAGCTTTTTTGCCAAAAAAGCCAGAGGAATGATGGTGCGTTACATTGTAGACACAGATGCAGAAACCATCGAAGATTTGAAAGGGTTCAATTACGATGGTTATGGCTTTAGCGAACAACATAGCACCAAATCAAATGAATTGGTTTTTGTGAGGTAATTTTAGCCTGTTTTAAAATACCTCAGGTCAGTACTGCAGGTGAGTTCAGGGTAAAAAACTATTTTTTCACCAGGGCAAATAGTCGCCTTTGCAGTTATTTAAGGTCGCTTTTACTCAAAACTTTGTATTTAAGCTTTCAGATGCAAAGTTTTTTAGAAAACTTGAAAACATTTTTCATCAACCAAAAGTTACCGATTTGTGCTTATCCTAAATGGTGAGTCCCGGTGGTTATCTTGATTATAACTTCCCGGGGCTTATTTTTTGTTAAGCCATGTCTTCTAATCGCTCTTGTATCAACACCTCAAAAGTATCAAGATTGAGCGCACACAACCTGCCTAAATCATTATCCGAAAACTTGCCCCTAGAAGCTCCCCCAAACACACAGCCATTGTCTATGGGCAGCACCAATGCCTTGCTTTTAGCTTTGGACACAATGTCTTCAATGCTATTGGGGGTATGCCCATGTACTATACGTTTGGGTTGGTCTAGCATAGCCAATATTTGCAAATCTGACAATCTGGGCGGAAACTGTCTGATCCAAAGCATTGCCTCCCATTCCTCGAAAGGCTCCTCCTCACCAAAATCAAACCCAGCGTGCACCAAATAAAAACCTTCAGTGTCTATATAATAAGGTAAACCTTTGATAAAGTCGAGGTAACGCAAATTCATCTCGCCCATTTCGTTGAGCAAGTCAGGGGTTTTCTTAAACTTGGTCATTACTACTTTAAGCCGTTCTTTGTCATGCATTTCGTAGTCATTCAGCAAGGTTTGTTCGTGATTGCCCCGCAAGGCATATACTGGGTATCCCTTGGCTTGCAAAGCCATAATAAAATCCATTACTCCGGCACTGGCAGGTCCCCGATCTATATAATCACCCAAAAAAAACAACTGATCTTCGGGTTGCAGTTTGATATGTTGCCACACCAACGCTTCTAGGGTTTGCAAACACCCATGTACATCACTTATAGCAAACCTACGCCCATAAGGTGGCGCAGGTATTTTCAAAAACTTTGGATCTTCCATACAGTTATCACATTATTTTTATACAATATTTTTTCATTCCTCCACAAATTAACCCACAGAGTAGTAAGTTTGTCCCTCTTTAATAACGTGGTCAAGATGAGTTCCCAGATAGACTCAAAACTGGCTGAAACGCTTTTTGTGGGAGTGGTGGTACTCTTGCCAGGAAAAGCAACGAGAAGTAGTGCAGAGAGCTACAAAACAAAGCGCAAACACTACGAAGCTAATTTATTATAAACCAGACAGTTATTACAGAGTATCACTTATATATTACAGGCAATTGATAAGGCATTATGTCAGACATTATCTTACACACAGATCAGCTTAGTAAAACATTTGTCCAAAGTACGGCTGCTGCTGTTCACCAGGTTTCACTACAGGTAACCCAAGGCGAAGTACTGGCGCTGACCGGACCCAGTGGCGCGGGTAAAACTACCCTATTGAGGCTATTGGCAGGTTTGATGTTGCCAGACCAAGGTACAGTCTATTATAAAGATGAGTTGGTCAATGAGTATGCCGAAGAGTTGGTGCCTGGACACCCTGATATACACTTGGTTTTTCAGGATTTTAAGCTTTTTCCCAACCATACTGTTGCCGAGAATATCAATTACCAACTAAGGTATTATGACCAGGCTACCCAACAACAAAGAACAGAAGAGCTTCTCCAGATTTTTCATTTGCAAGCTTTCGCCAAAAAATACCCCAGAGAACTATCGGGTGGTCAACAACAGAGAGTTGCTTTGGCAAAAGCACTGTCTGCCGAACCAGAAATATTACTTTTAGATGAACCTTTTAGCCAAATAGACGGCATTCTAAAACAAGAAATAAAACAAGCACTCAAGCAGTTGGTCAACCGTTACAATACCACCCTTGTTTTTGTCACGCACGATACCCAAGATGCCTTGTCGTTTACCGATAAAGTAGCCCTGATACAAGGTGGGCAATTGATACAAACCGCTTCTCCCGAAGACATGTACCACAAACCGACCAACCAGTTTGTCGCTCGCTTTTTCGGGCTTTGCAATGTGTTCAACAGCCAATTGTTGCCCAAAGGCTTCATCAAAAACAATGACGCAGACCAAACAGTCTGTATTCGCCCAGAACAATTGAAAGTAACCAAAGCCAAAAAAGCACACCTCAGTGGTCAAGTAATTCAACAACAATTCATGGGAAATCATTATTTGCTTCAGGTACAAAGCAACGATGGACTGAGCCTGTGGGTGTATTCGCTTGCCCCCTTTAAACCTAGCACCACCATCCACCTAAGTATTACTGATTGGTGGACTTTGCCTAACGAGCCCTTGGTCAAAAAAAAGTAAGGAAAAGCCTTCTGCAATGGCGCCGCAAGAAGACTTCTATCATTATTTATCCGTTGTGCCCTCATCACCTTTAGAAGCTTCTTTGGTGGAATCCATTGTTGTAGGTTCCTTGGCTTCCACTTTGGTTTTTGCTTTAGGCTGAGGTTGGGCAGATGCTGCTTCTTTAGATTTAGTGTTCGCCTTTTCCCTTACCAGGTCTTGGGCAGTTTTGGTAGGCGAAACCGGAGGCTTTCCACCTTTGCCTATAACATAAAACTCTTCTCTTATTTCTACCAATGCTTTTTCCAAACCCACCACGTCAGGTGTATCAGGCAAATCAGCTTTAGCGTATAAGTCATCTAAATTATTGGCTCTCTCTTCGGCTTGTTTTACCAAATCATCATATTCAAATTCACCTTTTTTAATCTTAAGTAAAAACTCCCGATCAGGTCGTCTTACGATCAACCTGCCCTCTTTGGCTATTTCTTCTGCCATAGTGAGCAACCTAAAAGTATGCATTAGGTTTTTGGCGTCATAGTTTTTGCCATGGTCAAGTGTACCTTGGTAACGTGCATCGTTGCGCTCTTCTACCCACTGCCAATATTCTTTATAATCTTTGCAATACGACGAATATCCATCATTATTAAATGACATATAACTCACCACCTTTTCGCCTTTGGGTATTGAGCTCAAAATTACGTCATTGGCATTCTCTTTTTGCATCACTCCCCGATACCCCATTTGGCTGGAAGGATCATAATACACGGCATACATATTGCGCATGTGAGGAATATTCACCAAACCGCATTGTTCCTGAGCAAAACCTCTTAACTTGAGCCACTTACGCAGAGGAATACTTCCTTGCTCGTATACAATGTAGCAAAAATCAAGAATCGTTTTGCGATCTGGCGACATAGGGTTTACAATCTTCTTGTTTAAACCTCTGGCTTTCTTTATTTGAGACATGGCATAGTTGCCATAAGTATTACGACAAAGTTTAGATAGAACTTGCACTTGTTTGATTTTGGCAAACAATGGGTGCTCATAAATCAAACAATCGGTCGGAATATAGAGTAACTCTAAAATATTCGGGTTATTTTTTGCCAAAAGCTCTATAAAGCGCTTGAGCTCATAATAAGTTATATCGTTCGATTCGTTATTAACCTGTGGAGTATACTCCATACCGTACAATGTTTTTTTGGGTAATATAAAAACCCCACGAATGTCGGTATCTGAGTGTGTACCATCTAATCCATAAGCTTTACTGCCACTGATACTATCCAGCAATAACAGGTGGTTTTCTTTCAAATATGCTGTATCCATTAGCATTGATTAAATAAAGTATTTTGTATATTTTTGTATACTATCATTAAATAACTTGGCAATTAATTTTGTTTGATTTTAGGGTATTAAAACCAAGGCAACAATCCATTATGAAAACATTCAATTCCATTCATCTAATCCTGCAAAAAAACTGGCTAATTTTATTGTTTTGTTGCTGTACACCGGGCTTATTAAATGCCCAAACAGATGTAAAACCTAAAAACAACACCACAACCGTACAGGGTGATACCACCAAGCCTGCGAAAGATATGACTTTTTACGCAAAAAGAATCCAGGGGTTGGTGCAAAAGTTCGAAACCAAGGCCGAACTAGGGGCTTTCTTTATTCAAATTGTTCAATCTCTTTCCAAACAAGAAGCCAATAATTTTTTTAAACGTTTTGAACGTTCAGGAGAACTTGCCAAAAGGCTATTCCCTAAAAACTCCAGCGAAATTGCTTCAGGCAGTATAGGAGATAAAAAAGACCCTAATTTAAAAACTTATGGAAAAACCATCAAGAAGACATTGCGTAAAGCATCGGAAAAAATAGAAATGGGGGTATTCTTTTTGCAACTAATGCAAGCTTCTTATAAAAAGGATGCCAAGGGTTTTTTAAAGAAAATTTATAAAAACAACCCCTCACTCATGTCTCTTAATGAGCTTTTTCTTGCCGAGATCAACCATTATAACAATAACCTGGACACGGCAATGCATTACTACCAAAAGGCCTTTAGAAAATTTACCAAAATTAAAGAGGACTCTATACGCATTATAGAAAACAAAATGGCAGTAAAAGACCTCAAAGATATTGTAAGGTCAAAAATGCAGGAATGTTACAATGCCATTCAACATACTCAAAACGCCTATAGTCGCCCTATTAATAACTTAGGCAGGGCTATCAATAGCGAATATGACGAATATGCGCCTATTATTTCGGCAGATGAGTCTACCCTTATTTTTACCTCAAGGCGCCCTAATACCACTGGAGGCAAACGAGATAGTAATGACAGCTTATTTCACGAAGACATTTACATCTCATACAAGTCCAAGGGTTATTGGAGCGCACCCGAAAAAATCAAGGATTTTAATACCTCTACCCACGAGTCGGGAGTGGCGCTCTCGCCCGATGGCAAACAACTTTTTACTTACCGCGACAACCGAGGGGGCAACCTGTATGTATCTGACCTTAAGGCAGACTATACCTGGTCTAAGCCTCGCTCTTTGGGCAAGCACATCAATACCATTTATCATGAACCATCGGTGACAATTTCGGCAGATGGTAAAACATTATTTTTCTCTAGTGATCGTCCAGGAGGGCAAGGAGGACTAGACATTTATAAAAGTGAAAAGGGTGCCAGTGGCAAATGGGGCAAAGCTGTCAACCTGGGCCCTAACATTAACACTGAACAAGATGAAGACTCCCCATTTATTCATATAGATGGCAAAACCTTGTTTTTTAGTTCACGAGGGCATCGGGGAGACTCTAGTCGGTATGACTATGATATTTACCAAACCAGTCTTGAAAACGATGAATGGGCCAAACCCAAAAATATGGGGTACCCTATCAACACCATACGCGATGACATTCACTTTGTGCTTTCGGGCGACTACCGCCGTGGGTATTATTCATCCATAAAAGGAGAAGGCTCTAACAAACACGATATTTATGTAATTTCTTTGCCTAAGTATAACATCAACAAAGTAAATGAGATTGGTTTTCAGGTGGCAGTGAAAATATTACCCATTAAGTTTTTGCCAAGTTCTAAAACTGAACGTTCTATTGTGATGCTGAGAGGGGCAGTAACTGATGAAGTGTCTAAAAAACTGATAGACGCCAAAATGAAATTGATTGATGTAGAAACCAACAAGGTAGTAGACGAGTTCAACTCTGTCAACCCATCGGGGGCATACTCTACCACGATGGAATCGGGCAAAAAATACCTGTTGTATGTGCAAAAAACCGGGTATATGTTCTACTCTACCTACTTTGATATTCCGGCAAATAGCAAGTCGAGTGAAAAAATATTGAATATTAAACTCAAAAAACTGGCAACTACTACCCCCTCCGATTTTCGTATTTACTTTAAATTTGGCAGCCGGAAAATAGAAAAATACTGTCACCCATCACTTGACAAATTGGTGAATTTTTTGGAAACAAACCCTAAGGTAAAAGTCGAACTTGCGGGGTACAGCGATGAGTTGGGGAGCAAAAAAGGAAATGTGGGGCTATCAGAAGACAGGGCAAAGGCAGTAGTAGATTACCTGATTGAGAAGGGCATTGATTTCTCAAGACTTACCTATAAGGGGTATGGCAAGGTGTCGCCTAAGCACCCTAACAAAACCAAACACGGCAGAATACTTAACCGTAGGGTAGAATGTAAAGTAGTAGGGTATTAATACTCTAGCGGCTAATGTATATCAATGTAGCAAGCTTTAGGTTTAGTTTGTTGGTATATATATATGCTGGCAATTTGTACTTACTTGGCTTGCCGCTGATAAAGCAACTCGCGTTGATCAATACATAACATAAGGGGTGGTTTGTAACACAATCACCTTACACAACATATTGGCTTTAATATACATCTTTTCCGGTCAGCTTTAGCTCTAGTTCATCTGCCACAGTAGCCGCCTCTATCACCATATTACGCAGTTGTTCGTCGGTACAAACGTCATACTGTACAGATGCTACCAGCTCTACAAACTCTGCTTCTATAATGGCTATTTTGGTATAACACAACTCATAGTTCATCTCCAGCAAGTGTTTAAAGTCAATATTGTCATATTCGGACAAACGACAAACCGAAGAGGTAAATGTAAGCATCATTTCCCCTTTTTTTTCGGCAATTAACACTTTCACCCCCTGAAAGCGTCCTTTTTGCAAAGGGATAGTAATGATAATGGTATTGTCTGAATACTCAATATAACTTGCCTTTAGTTCTTTTGCCAATTCCTGTAAATAGCCTCGAACATTCCGGTTTTCTACTGCATTTGTTATTGCCATAAAAGTTTTTACCAAGTAATTTTTTATATAGAATATCAATATAGCAAAATTAGTGAGCGCATACAACCTTGCTACACTACTCCAAATCATTTTTGGAATTATTTTGATGTATAAAGAGTTATACTTATTCTTACAACGATCAAGCACTACTCTACCCAACTTTTACCTTGGTTGAATTTAGCACAGTAAAACTGTCTTGATAAATCGAGATTTAGAAATAGCTTCGGTTTTTAAAAAAATATCATCCTTGCTGTTATAGGTTGCGTGTCCTTACCAACCGACCAAAAGCTGTTTTTTAAGCATCAGTATCTAAGGACTTGTAAACTGAGTTGTGGGAACACTAATTCAGAACGAAAAATAGTAGGGCAGAGTAGATCAAACACCTTGGTGTGTATAAGAATTGATTCTTCAAATAACAAAACTCATATGATATGTTGGCAAACCTTATTCTGGCGGTTTTTTGGGCGGTTTTTATCATATATATTGGCTCTAATATTTACCTCAATATACGTGCAGAATATAAAAACACCCCACGTCGACGTATTCGGAGATATTACCAGGAACTAGAGCAAGCCTCTAATTATGGTGAAGCTGCTCTGCAGGTACCTTTTCAGAACTTACTTTATGATTATGCCAAAGAGTATGGGCTTAAGTTACACTTAACCAGGCTTGCTCCGCCTACCGATGCGCCACCCAATCCTTTACACAAAATTACGGGACAATGGGAAAGTATCAGTTTGTTTGCTGACTTAAGCCATGAAGTAAACCAACGCATGATGGCAGGGTATCCCAGACAAAATATTTTATTTGAAAATACCCATACTGCTCTATTGGTTCAGAACGGTCAAAAGGTAGCCTATATAGACATGAATGACTGGAAAAAACTTCACCAATTACTCCTCAAATTTGTCCAGTTCAATCCCCACCAAAAAAAATAAAATTTAACGATATCCCTTTGCCTGAAGGTTAAACAACTCTGCATAGTAGCCATCTTGTGCCAGCAACTCTTCGTGAGAACCCAACTCTACCTGTTGCCCTTGTTTGAGTACCATGATACGGTCTGCCATTCTTACCGTTGAAAAACGATGCGAAATCAACACTGCACTTTTGCCTTGGGTCAATGCAGCAAACCGCTGAAACACCTCATACTCTGCCCTGGCATCCAATGCCGATGTAGGCTCGTCTAATACAATGAGTTGGGCATCTCGCATATATGCTCTGCTCAACGCTATTTTTTGCCACTCACCCCCCGAAAGCTCTACCCCATTGGCAAAACGACGCCCCAACATTTGACCATAACCATCGGGCAATTTTTCTATCACTTTATCTGCCAGGCTTTGCTCTGCTGCGTGCACAATCTTAGGGGGCTCATCTCTTTCGTCTATTTTACCAATGGCAATGTTTTCTGATACATTCATCTGAAACTTTACATAATCTTGAAAAATCACCCCAATTAGTTGGCGTAAGGCAGTCAAATCATACTCTTTCAAGTCATACCCATCCAGCAAAATATGCCCTTCGGTAGGGTCATACAAACGAGTAAGTAATTTAATCAAAGTAGTTTTACCAGCGCCATTCTCACCCACCAAAGCAAGTTTTTCACCCGCTTTCAATGTAAATGAGATATTTTTTACTGCCCACTTATTGGTATTAGGGTATTTAAAGCTTACGTTTTCAAACACAAACCCTTCCAGTATTTTCTTAGGGATAGGGCGCGATTGGTCAGGCGAAAAAATCAACGGTTTTATTTCAAAAAAATCAAACAAATCCTGAAGGTATAATGCCTGCTGAGCAATGCTGGAAAAGTCTGACAATATTTTTTGGGTAAGTTCTCTTAGGCGATTAAACGACCCGGCAAGAAATGTAAGTGTTCCGATAGATAATGTACCCTGAACAGTTTGGAACACGATCAAGGCATAAGCCACATAATAGCCCACACTGCCCAATGCATTGAACAAACCTCCCCACATAGCCCTTCGTGTGGCAAGCTTTCGGTTGGCATAGTAGTACTCATAAGCCAACAACTTAAACCGCGAAGTCAAAAAATCAGACAAACCAAAAATCTTGACTTCTTTAGCCGTTTCATCACTGGCACCTACATACCGTAAGTAATCTAACTCTCGCCGTTCAGGAGTCCAGTTAAGGCTTAAGGAGTACTTGGAACGGTTAAAGTAGGTTTCGCTCAAAAAAGCCGGGATCACAGAAATCACCAGTAATAAAATTAACCAAGGATTAAAAAACATCAGTCCTGCCCCCAAAAACAACATGGTGATAATCCCTTGTGCCTGGCTCAATATCAGTGAAAGTAACACTACCCTGGTAGTAGTTTGGCGGCGGGCACGCTCCAGCTTATCATAAAACTCGGAGTCTTCGAACTGGGGTAAGTCTAACCGAGCGGCTTGCTCCATTAACTTTATCGAGGTCTCATTATTAAACAAATCGCCCAGCAAAGCATCCAACAAGGTAATCCCTCTTTTCAACAAATCGGCCAGTACTGCCAACCCCAACTCTACCAGTATCCATTGCCATAGTTCTGGGGTTTGGTGCCAATGTTGAATATTGCCTGCTTTGTACAGCACTACAATGATGTCCATAATCATCTTGCCTACATACAACATTGCCAGGGGCAAACCTGACGCAAGCAAGCGTAGCACAATGTTGGTAAAAGTCAATGTTTTGTTCGTTTCCCATATCAGCCTAAAAAACTTAGGAAGGTTTTTAAATGCTTTTAGGTTCTCTTTAAATGAGGTTTTAGGGGGATTGCTACGCCGTCGTCGGGACATTTTTGGAGCAAATTCGGCTAATGACATAATAGTGTTTTGAGTAAAAAGAATAAGATAGTGTTGTTGCTTTTATCTGTAGATTTTATAAATCATTAAAAGTCAATGTGATAGAAAAAGTGTAGTTACCTGGACAACAGGATGCACCTAGAACCCTATTAGAGCTTTTATCTGTGAGATTAAACAACTCAAGGCGTTGATTAAAAAGTAATGGTAAAAAGTAGAGGGAGGGTTAGAGCTTGTTTAAAGCGGTCGTTTTTGGAGTGTTTTCCGATGAGTTTTCGGTTCAGATGCGTCAAACTTTGAGTGAATAGCAGTGCTATTGACGATAAGTTTAACAATATATGAGCAGAAAAATCGCGTAAAACGCCTAATTAATGACCCAAGCCGAAGGCGAGTTTATAAATCTCGAACTTGTCTTCGGGGCTCTGCCTTTTGGCTAATTTTAAACACACTCTTAATAAAAAGGTTATCAACAAACTATGTCAAAACGTTTACTGATAACCTTTAAAACTTTACAGTTTTTCCAGAATAATATTATGGTTGGTGTAAATACAAATGTCAGCCGCTATATGTAAGCTTTCTTTCACCATTTCTTCGGCAGTCATTTGGGTTGAGTGCTTTTTCAAGGCAGTGGCAGCCGACTGGGCATACATGCTACCCGAACCAATAGAAGCAATGCCATTGTCAGGCTCAAGCACATCACCTGTTCCCGAAATCACCAAAACCTCGTCTTTCGATGCAGTAATCAACATCGCCTCAAGGCGTCTCAAGTAACGGTCAGTACGCCAATCTTTAGCAAGCTCTATGGCGGCACGCTTCATGTTTTTACCATAAGCATTTAGTTTTTCATCAAACCGCTCAATCAAAGTAAAAGCATCGGCAGTTGACCCGGCAAAACCTGCCAAAATATTACCATCAGATAGTTTCCTTATTTTACGTACATTGCTTTTAGCTACAGTATTGCCCATGGTAGCTTGTCCATCGGCACCTATGGCTACCTCACCGTTATGCACTATAGCCAATACTGTAGTAGCGTGAATCTTTTGCATCATAAATCAAATATTTCTAAAAATGAATAACTAAAATCAATCTCTTTGTTACACCCATCAAGGCGTTTTGATCAATCCACTCACTTACATTCACTAGAGTTCCTCTACCCTTGGATCGATGCTAAGCATTGAACAATCCTAAAGCCAAAACACAATCTCTGCCAGAACGTCAGGTAAAGAACATTCGTTCCCCTCCTTCGTTCATACCATAAAAGTTGGCGCTTTCTACCAACAAAAGTGCGGACCACCAGAGAAGTTCAAATTAATAAAACAACAGATTTGAAACTCAAAAACAGCACAACAATTTAATAATAACCAATCTTTTGTTTGGCAAAGATGTTGTTTATATTTTTGGCAAAATAGTGTGCTTCAAAAGTTTTTGCAGATTATTTTCAGCATATCAACACAGTTAAACAATCATTGCCAACACTTCGCATCAAACAAAACTCTATGGACAGAATAATAAGCACCAAAGAAAAAGCCCTCAGTATAAACCTTGACCCCGCAAAGTACGGATCATTTGCAGAAATTGGGGCTGGTCAGGAAACCGCTGCCATATTTTTCAAAGCTGGTGCTGCTTCCCAAACAGTTGCCAAAACTATGTCGGCTTACGACATGAAATTTAGTGATGCCATCTATGGAGCAGAAGAAAGTGGGCGTTATGTGTGTGAACCACGTTTGCTACGCATGATTGAAAAAGAATATGGTCTGCTTGAAGAACGCCTGGGAGAAATTAGAGGAGAAAAGTCCTCTTTCTTTGCCTTTGCCAACACAGTAGTAGCACTTAACTACCACAAAACCAACGTGGGGCACGGTTGGTTAGGCATTCGTTATCAGCTCCGCCCCGAAACCCCTCCCAACGATATCGTAATTCACGTATTTATGCGTGACAACGACACCCTCGCCCAACAACAAGCTTTTGGTGTCATTGGTACCAACCTTATTTATGGCGCTTTTAATTATTATGATGCCCCCGAAATTTTATTACAGTCTTTGTTGGACAACCTGGGCAGAGACCGGGTAGAAGTAGACATGATTCGTATGTCTGGCCCCGACTTTAAGCGCATAGACAACCGTTTGCTTACTCTACAGTTAGTTAAAAATGGACTGACTAATGCCGCTATGTTTGGTCCTGACGGTTCGGTAAATCAGGTATCTGACTTTATATACAAAAAAAATATTTTGGTGCTGAGAGGGCGTTTTCGTCCACCTACCAATGTAAACCTTGATATGCTACAGTGTGGACTTGAGCAGTTTAAACAAGAAGATGATGTAGACGAAAACAAGCTCATTGTATTGACCGAACTTACCCTGCACGATTTGATGATGGGTAAAAAAGACATTGATTACCGCGATTTTCTCGATCGGGTAGACATTTTATGTTCATTGGGACAACACGTGCTTATCTCCAATTATCAAGAATACTACCGCCTGGTATCTTACTTATCTCATTTTAACCGTGGACGAAAGATCGGTATCATTCTGGGTATATATGTACTGGAGCTTATATTTGATGAAAAATACTATGAGAATCTCGCGGGTGGAATTTTAGAGTCTTTCAGTACACTTTTTAGCCGCAACGTAAAGCTTTATGTATATCCGGCGTATATGCGTGATATGCCCGATGAGCTTTATACTTGCGCCAACTTTGACCTGTCACCTCATTTAATGGATTTGTATGAATACCTGATTGTAAACGACAAGATAGAGGACATTGCAGACTTTGAAAAAGATAGCCTTAAAATCATTTCAGACAATGTGCTCAACATGATTAAACAAAGTACCCCTGGCTGGGAAAAAATGGTGCCCGAAGCCGTTGCCAAAGCCATTGTATCTAAACGGTTGTTTGGGTACAAACCCAACGAGGTAGAAGCGAAATAAGCTTTGGTTACTTTTTTGAAAATAAGAAGTGGTTTTTTAATTGAAAGCCACTTTTTATTTTACCCTATCTCTACTCACTCTCCTTTTAATAGCATTTTAGCCTTGCTCCTAAGATAGATGGCAATTCTTGAAGCTTATTTTGATTTTTTAGCAAAAACACTTTTATTGCAAAATCAAATCCTAGAATAAGATTTGAAAAACTGTTAAACAACTCATAATTAACAGATTACATATCTATCATTATTTAAATCATTACCTTTATGAATTTTCCGGATAATCTAAAATACACCAAAGAGCACGAATGGATCAGGTTGGAAGAGGACAACACTGCTGTGATAGGTATTACAGCACACGCTCAAAGTGAACTGGGAGATGTTGTGTATGTAGAGATAGAAACTGAAGGCGAAGAACTGGAAAAAGACGCTGTTTTTGGTACAGTTGAAGCAGTAAAAACAGTGGCAGACTTGTATTTGCCTGCTGAAGGTACTGTGCTTGAAGTAAACGAAAAGTTAGCCGATACTCCGGAACTGGTAAACCAAGATCCTTATGGAGAAGGTTGGATGATCAAAATGAAGTTTGCTAACATAGCAGATGCCGAAGAACTTTTGTCTGTTACAGACTACAAAGCACTTGTAGAGGCTTAGGAATGGTGTAAAAATAAAGTTCTATAGTAACGCCAAAATATTTTGTTGGCAGGAGAGGTAAAAAAACGCGGCATAGCAGCGCTACGGCAAGTTCTTTTAACGAATTCTGTCAGCGAAAGATGACGTTAAAAATGTAAATTTATTTTGGTACTATTCCTTAGGCTTAACTAAAACAACATTACCCCAAATTGCCTGAGTCATAAAATAAATAAAGTTGGTTTATTTATGACTCAGTTTTTGTACATACCAACGCAATTGACATTGCCACGCCAACTTAACCTCGATTATGTTTCTTCGATACAATTTATATACCATCACTTGGGCCCTTATCATGCTATTGCTCACTATTGCTTCCAAAAATAGCATGCCATCCATGAATCAATGGGATTTGTTAAGTTTCGACAAGTTTGCCCACTTCTCTCAATTTTGTATCTTGGTCTTTTTGATGATTGTTGGCTTTCACAAACAACATACATTTACCTCGCTCAGGTTTTACCCTTTTCGTATATCTATGGGTATAGGTATAGGTTATTCAATAATACTTGAAATAGTGCAATTACTGGCAAATACCGGACGAAGTTTCGACGCAGCCGATGCTATGGCAAATATTCTTGGGTGTTTTGGCGGATTGTTGATTTTTTATTTGATATATAAAATTTAAACTAAGAATTTAGTTTTTTAAAAAAAGACTTACTATCTTTGTTATATATTACAGAATGTTTAAAACTAATTGAAAAGAATTTATATAAATAAAGTTTGAATTATGGAGTTAAAAAAGAACCCCAGTGCTGATATCGGACGCCGTAAGTTGTTGTTCTTTAGCATTGGGCTTGCTGTAACAATGCTATTTATCGTTGTTTCTTTTGAGTGGAGAGTATATGATTCTATCACCAAGGTAGAATTTAAAGATGATGGCGAAGATTTTGAAGAGCAAATTGAAATTCCTATTACAGAGATGCCTCCCCCTCCCCCACCTGTATTGCAACAGCCAGAGGTAATTGAGGTACCTGATGAAGAAAAAATTGACGAAGAAATCGAAGTAAACCTGGACGTAGAATTCAAAGAAGAGGCTCCCCCTCCTCCTCCAGTAAAAGTTGATCTTCCTCCTCCTCCTCCTCCTGTGGTAGAGAAAGAAGAAAAAATCTTTATGATTGTAGAAGATCAAGCAATGCCAAAAGGTGGCTTGAGAAAATTCTACAAATACATTGGAAAAAACCTTAAATACCCATCACAAGCGCGTCGTATGGGAGTAGAAGGTAAAGTATATATCCAGTTTGTAGTAGAAAAAGATGGAAGCATTACTGATATAAAAATATTGAAAGGTATTGGCTCTGGTTGTGACGAAGAAGCTATTCGTGTATTGAAAAACGCACCTAAATGGAAGCCAGGTAAGCAACGTGGTGTTCCAGTAAGAGTTCGCCGTTCTATCCCTATTGTATTTAAATTACAATAGTCTACCTAGAAAATAAAACTTAACAATAAGTTCAAACCCCGACTAAACCTAGTCGGGGTTTTTTATTTCGAAACAAATGCAACCCTTGAAGTTTCTTTGGTGTCTATAGAATAAAGTAAGATAAAATAACCCAAAACAATATCTCTGTATAATACAAATTAGGCGTTTTTACTTTTCACTTCATCCAACCTATAAAAACTGAATGTTAAAAAAATATTAAATCATTTAAAAATCACTCGTTTTTCTTTAAAAAATTCAATAAAACACCTAATTTTACGCTGTATTTACACGTTTTAGTACAATTTATTTTTATTACTGTGTAAACGCATCCGATAGTAAATATTTTACGTAAGTATTTAAGGAGATATTACTTCAAACAATACTATATGATCTAAGATTACTCACTGAATTTTTGTTGTACTTACAATTTTAAAAAATTGAAATAATGGAACTTAAAAAAAATCCAAGAGCCGATATAGGACGACGTAGGTGGTTTTTCTTTAGTATTGGGCTTGCTGTAACAATGTTGTTTGTTGTTGTTTCTTTCGAGTGGAAAATCTACGACTCTATTACCAAAGTAGAGTTTAAAGACAATGAGGAAGATTTTGAAGAACAGATAGAAATTCCCATTACAGAGATGCCTCCCCCTCCTCCTCCTGTGTTACAACAACCAGAGGTAGTAGAGGTACCCGATGAAGAAAAAATTGACGAAGAAATAGAAGTGAACCTGGACGTAGAATTCAAAGAAGAGGCTCCCCCTCCTCCTCCAGTAAAAGTAGAGCTTCCTCCTCCTCCTCCACCTGTAGTAGAGAAAGAAGAGAAAATCTTTATGATTGTAGAAGAACGTGCTACGCCAAAAGGTGGGATGAAGGCTTTTTATAAGTATGTAGGAAGCAAGCTCAAGTACCCTAGCAAAGCGCGCAAAATGGGCATTGAAGGCCGAGTAGTGATAGAGTGTGTAGTAGACAAAGATGGCAGCCTGAGCAATTTTCAAATAAAGAAGGGTATTGGTGGTGGTTGCGATGAAGAAGCTATCAGAGTACTCAAAGGAGCTCCTAAATGGAATCCAGCCAAACAAAGAGGGCAAGCTGTAAAGTATCGTATGTATGTACCCATCGCATTTAAACTTGGATAATAATAGACATTTAACATATAAAAAAAGCCTGTTTCTAACGAAACAGGCTTTTTTTATGGATTTATAGTCATCCAATACTCCGCAGTGATTTTAGTCAAAGTTGTTTGCTGTTTAACTTCGTTGAGCTCGCCAAAGGCTCGGTTATCAGTCATTTATGAATTTAAAAACCATTTAATTGGGTGTTTAGGCATAAAACCGAAACACTTTTAAAAATAAAGTGAGTACGCAATCTTAATATAAAATACTGGTTTACAGCATTTAACAAGGTGAACATTTACTCGAATCAGCTATGGACTATCGACTAAATACTATGGACTATTGAGTCATCATCAAGTTTAGTAAAGCCAGATAAATTACAAACACTTAAAAATCAGTAACTTATACATTTGCTAGTAGAACCAAGGCTAACTTGAAGCTTATCGCTTAAGGCTTGCACCTATGTGATTTATATAATATTGATTTCTGGCTGAATAGCAATGCCAAATTTTTGTAAAACAGATTGCTGAATATCTGCTGATAATTGGCGTATTTGACTGCCCTCACCACCGCCATAATTAACCAATACCAAAGCCTGACGACTATGCACGCCAATGTGTCCAAAACGTTTGCCTTTCCAGCCGCTTTGCTCTATTAACCACCCTGCTGGTACTTTTACCTGGCTGTTGGCCACTGGATAGCCTACAATATGCGGAAAAGCTTGTTTGAGTTGCTCAAATTGAGTGAAAGGTATGGTGGGGTTTTTAAAGAAGCTTCCAGCATTCCCAATCTTGGCGGGGTCGGGTAGTTTGCTCGACCGAATCTGACAAACGGCATCACTAATTGCCTGTATACTTAACTCTTTGACTTGGTTGGTTTGCAAAACCTCTTGAATGGCACCATAACTGGTATTAAACGTTGGCTTTTTAGAGAGCTTTAGGGTAATACCAGTGATTACAAATTGATCTTTGTAAATGTTTTTAAATACACTCTCTCGGTACCCAAACTTGCACTCCTCGTTGGTAAAAACCTTGAGTACCCCTGTACTACGCTCTACTGCCTGCACTGTCTCCAGTACTTGTTTTATCTCTACACCATACGCTCCAATGTTTTGCATAGGGGCTGCCCCTACTGTTCCAGGTATCAGCGAGAGGTTTTCAATTCCTCCATATCCTTTTTGTACACAATGCATTACCAAATCGTGCCATACTTCGCCAGCAGCGGCTTCCAGCCAAACATTTGAGTCATCTTCCCGCAGGAGCCTGATCCCCTTAAGCTTTATTTTAGCTACCAAGCCTTCAAAATCACGGGTAAACAACACATTACTCCCTCCACCCAATATCAACAATGGAGTCGGGTTTTGTTGTTGTTCCTTTAGTAAAGTTTGTAAATCAGAAAGTTGATGAACCTCTACAAATTGTTGGGCTTTTACATCTATGCCAAAAGTATTGTGAGGCTTAAGTGATACCTCAGGTTGTATATGCATTAAAATCCTATTCTAACGTGGGAAAGCTGTTTTCTAATATGAGCTTTTTGTTCATTAGTGAATCCATTACGTTTCATTGTAAATATTTTCAAGTTGAGCAAAGCTCCCATATTAGGGGGCAATTTAGCCAATTGATTATTATCAAGGTATAACTCTCTCAAGTTTTTTAGGCGAGTAATACCAAATGGCAAAGTACGTAAACGGTTGTGTGACAATACCAATATACGCAACGAACGAAGATCAGATATTTTGTTGGGCAAACTGGTAATTTGATTTCGACTGGCATCGAGGTAATAGAGTTCTTCGAGCCCCCACAGTTCAGAGGGTATTTCGGTCAACAGATTGCCACTAATTGCCAGGCTTTTGAGCTGGGTAAGCTCTGCCAATTCTACAGGCAACAAAGAGATTTGGTTCTGAGAGGCGTAGATACGCTCTATTTTTTTGAGCTGGCTAATGCTTTTGGGTAAAGTTTGTAAATTATTTTTTCTCACCCAGATAGACTTCAATGAAGCCATGTTGCCAAGGCTGGAAGGCAACAATTCCAGGCGATTGTTGCTCAACTGCAACGTAGGTAATAGGGTAAGGTTGCCTATGCTTTCGGGCAAAGCACGCAGTAGGTTGTGGTGCAGGCTCAATACTTTGAGTTGGCTCAATTTACCAATATCGTTGGGCAACTCTAGCAACTGGTTATGCTCAAGCTTTACTACCTGCAACTGAACAAGAGATGTTAGTTCTTTAGGCAATTGTTTGATCTTGTTTTCATTTAAGTACAAACGACGCAACTGGGATAAAGCCCCTATTTTTTCAGGTAGTTTGGTCAGGTTATTTTGCTGCAAAAAAAGCGAAGTAAGCTTTTTTAAACTTCCTAAGTTATCAGGTATTTTAGTCAAACGGTTGCGGCTTATATCAAGCGATTGCAGGTTTTTATATTTGCCCAACGAGACACTTTCCAGTTGATTCTTTCCCAACCCCAGGCTTTCTAGTTTTCGCAAACTACTGAAGCTCGCCGGAAGCTGTTTTAGCTGATTGCCATACGCCTCAAATACACGCATCTTTTTAAGCTTTCCTATATTTTCGGGCAATTCTTTTACTTTATTGTTGGCAATATTCAACTGGGTAAGGTTACGCAAACGAACAATCTTGCCGGGCAAATCAACCAATGAGTTACGCTGAATGTCCAACACTTCAAGCGACTTTAAACTGTCTATGCCTTGAGGCAAATGTTTGATGTTATTATTATACAACCGGAGTATTTTCAGTTTTTTTAATTGAAAAAGTACTTTAGGAAAAACTGTCAATTGATTATTCCCCAGGTTGAGTTCTTCCAGGTTTTTGAGCAAGACAATATTTTGAGGGATTTTTTTTAACTTTTGGCTACTTAGGTTGAGCCGTTGTACTTTACTTTTATTCTGAAGGGCTTGGTCAAGGTTACTGTAAAACAGTCGGTTAATGTCCATTTTTTTTTGAGCAGAAGCAGAAAACCTTCCACAATAGAACAACAAAATTAATACAACGAAGCAGCGTAAAGTAGACATGTGAATATGCAAGTTAGAAATGAGTTTTTAAAAAGATATACGAAAATACAATTGATAAGATATTGCATACTATCGAAATTTAAGGAGAAATTTTATCAAAAACCAGATAAAATATATGTCTCAAAGCAAGCTAATAGCTTTTTGTTTCAACTTTTCATGATATATTTGCCAACTTTGGATAGATCACAAAAACTCCTAAAAAATAAAGTAATGACATACGACGAAATTGTAAACTTACTGGGTAAAAATAACGAAGACTTGTTTACTCACGAAAGTAAAACTATCTCAAAAGACATGTTGCACAAAACCAGTGGCAATGTGGTAGATGATCAATTTATAAATTCTAACCGTAATCCACAGGTTTTAAAAAGTATTGCGTCTTTGTATAACCACGGGCGTTTAGGAGGCACAGGATACCTGTCTATCTTACCTATCGACCAAGGCATTGAACATACGGGTGGTGCTTCTTTTGCTCCTAACCCAATTTATTTTGACCCTGAGCATATCATCAAATTGGCTATAGAAGGTGGCTGCAATGGAGTAGCTACTACTTATGGAAACCTTGCCATGATGTCGCGAAAGTATGCACACAAGATTCCTTTTGTAGTAAAAATTAACCATAACGAATTACTCACTTACCCATCTAAGTTTGACCAAATTATGTTTGGGTCTATCCGTGAAGCCTGGAATTTGGGGGCAACTGCGGTAGGTGCCACTATCTACTTTGGTTCTGAAGAATCTTCTCGTCAAATTGTAGAAGTAGCTCAAGCGTTCGAAGAAGCACACTCTTTGGGTATGGCTACTATATTGTGGTGTTACACTCGTAACTCTTCGTTTAAGAAGGATGGCATTGACTACCACGTAGCCGCCGACTTGACCGGACAAGCAAACCACTTGGGAGTAACCATTCAGGCAGATGTTATTAAACAAAAGCTTCCTGAAAACAATGAAGGGTTTACAACAATTAACTTTAGCAAGTCTCACCCAAAAATGTATAGTGACCTTGCTTCTGACAACCCTATTGACTTGTGTCGTTATCAAGTGGCTAACTGCTACATGGGACGTATTGGGCTTATCAACTCTGGTGGGGCGTCTGGTGGAGACAGCGACAAGGCGGATGCAGTAAAAACTGCCGTGATCAATAAACGTGCTGGTGGAAGTGGCTTGATCTTAGGGCGTAAGGCTTTCCAAAGACCTGTAGCAGAAGGAGTAGACATTTTGAATGCTGTTCAGGATGTGTACTTAGAAGATAAAATTACATTGGCCTAAGCCTAAGGGCTTAGGTCTCAAAACACAAGTAAAACCACTTCTAACTAACAAATTTATAATCTAATGAATATACTATGAATTTGTTAGTTACCTGTTTAACTAACTTGCTGTGATGAGCTCAACGTAGTTAAATAGGGAGTAGCACCGATATTCATCGGTATCTAAGGACTTGCGACTTGTTGCTTAAAGCTTGTCCCTGTTGGAGCTTTTAACCATCGTGGTTTTACTGAATTTTTATTTTTTAGTTTCCGCAGTATTCAATGCTGCGGATTCTTTTTTTCAACACACTTTACAAGGTTTTGCTACGGCAAACGAAAAGGGAAGCTGGTGAAAAACCAGCACTGTACCCGCAACTGTAAGTTGTAAAAGCTCTTTTTTGCACATAATGCCACTGTAAGTATGCGTACTTATGGGAAGGCGCAAAGAGTATGCAACGAGTCAGTAGACCTGCCTTGTAATAGTTAGTATACTTAACTTTCGGGAGCTAGAGTTGGGTGTGAGGCGTTTGGAAAATAACTATGGAATGACCTTTTTTATAAAGTAAATTCATAGCCTTGTTGCGCTTTGCCCTCTTTGTAACTCTCTCCTAAAAGATGGTTTTACCCCAAAACAATCATTTAAAATGGATACAAATTTAACAAAACGTATTGAAGAGTCAGAAACGCATATATTCAAGGCAGTTTTTCCAAATACCACCAACCACTATGACACCTTGTTTGGGGGTACCGCCTTACAACTTATGGATGAAGTGGCCTTTATTACAGCTACTCGGTTTACCCGCCTTAAGGTAGTAACGGTAAGTTCTGACCGGGTTGACTTTAAACAACCCATTCCGGCAGGCTCATTCATAGAGCTAATAGGCAAGGTAGTCAAGGTAGGTAATACCAGCCTGGGGGTGCAAGTAGATATTTTTTTGGAACACATGTACGAAGAAACCCGACAACGAGCCATTTCGGGTAATTTTACATTTGTGGCCATTGATGAAAACAGACACCCATTAACTATCCGGGAAAATTTACCTAAAACAAAATAATTATCAGCACAAGCTACAAGTACAATATCTTGGAAGTTAGGAGGTATGCCACACATTTTTTGGGTGAACAATCTTACATAACTTTCATAAATTGATTATTTACATTTAAATTTGGCGACTAATTTTAAGTCAGTTACATAAAAAACACAAACCTGATAACAACGGGTTTATTTATAAAACTTTATAAGTCAGTTATTTACATTTAAAATTTGGTGAAACGGGCATCTTTTAACTTTAACAAAGATCAATGCCTACACCTGTTTTCAGATATTGGTAGCAGGTAATAAATGCTCTGAAAAAAGAGTATTTGATGCATCAGACCAGTCATAGCATCAGGTTTTTCTATAAGGGTAGATACCCTCCTGTGCTTGTACCTCTGACCACTTGTTACCCCAAAAAACAAAAATATGGCTTGGTATAAAAGAGAAAAAAAAGGGATTATTACACCTACCTCAGCAAAAAAAGAAACTCCTGAGGGGCACTGGTACAAATGTCCAAAATGTAAAAACGTAATGAACTCGCGCGACCATAAGCAAAATGCTTATACTTGCATAGAGTGTCATTTTCACGCCAGAATAGGCTCTAAAGAATATTTTGAGGTGTTTTTTGACAAAAATGAATTCACCGAACTGGACGCAAATATGATGTCTGGCGATCCGCTTGATTTTTCAGACACCAAGACTTACCCTACACGTATTCAACAGTCACAATATAAATCTGGATTGAAAGATGCCGTAAGAACTGGTCATGGGAAAATGAAGGGGGAAAATATTGTATTGGCAGTCATGGATTTTGGCTTCATTGGAGGATCAATGGGTTCGGTTGTTGGTGAAAAAATATCAAGAGCTATAGATTTTGCCCGTGAGAAAAAATACCCTTTGATTGTAGTATCTAAATCGGGGGGCGCCCGCATGATGGAGGCAGGGTACTCGTTGATGCAAATGGCCAAAACATCGGCTAAGCTTGCTTTGCTTGCCGAAGCCAAAGTTCCTTATATATCATTGCTTACTGACCCTACTACTGGTGGAGTATCGGCTTCTTTTTCTATGTTAGGTGACTTTAACATTGCCGAACCAGAGGCTTTGATTGGTTTTGCCGGGCCACGTATTATCAGAGAAACCATAGGCAGAGACTTACCTGAAGGATTTCAAACTTCAGAATATTTACTCGAGCACGGTTTCCTTGATTTTATCATAGATAGAACCGAAATGAAAAATAAATTGGCGGGTTTGATTAAAATGCTAAAATAACCTGCTTTTTATACATTACAATAGGATGCCTGTAACGCTTTTGCTGTTACAGGCATTTTTATTTTGAGACTTTTGCGCCTCGTAGTTACGTGTGGAGGGTTAAAATATATAACACTTAAATATTATCAAAAATGAGATGGATTAGTCAATGGCTGGCTACAGGTTGTTTGGTGTTCATTACACTATCTTTTGGGTATGGTCAAATGCTTAACAAACTGCCTACAGATAAGTTTTTCAACCAAATAGTGGGTACTTGGAAACTCAACAATCGCCCCGTGCTAGAGCAATGGACACAGGCTACGTCGGGCTCCTTTCAGGCAAGGGTGCTAGACCTAAGCAAAGGTGACAGCACCTTTACTGAAACCATTAGAGTAATAAAAGATAAAGGACAAGTTTGTTTTGTGGCAAAAGTATTGGAACAAAACGATGGTAAACCAATTAAGTTTAGGTTAGCTAAAAAACGTAAAAAAAAGGTTATATTCATCAATGAAAAACACGACTTTCCTCAAAAGATTGAATATCGTCTGAAAAACACCCAAACGCTACAAGTGCAAATAAGTGGTGTGGTAAGGAAGAAAGTCAGAAAAATAACCTTTGTATACCAACGAATAAAATAATGCAAATAAGTGCAGATAATAAGGCATTATACTTTACCAGTGCTGGGTGTTCAGTATGCACTGTGCTTAAACCCAAAGTAGCCCAACTAATAAGCACCCATTATCCTAAACTTGAGTGGCAGGAAATAAACATAACAAGTAGTCCTGAACTTGCCGCGCAATATAGTGTGTTTACGGTACCTGTATTTATTTTGCTCTTAGAAGGCAAAGAATATGTAAGGCTTATTCGAGCTTTTTCATTAGATGAAGTCAGAGAGAAAACAGACCGGGTATACAGGTGGCTATTTGACGAATAAACTATTAATTAAAAGCTAGTTAGGCAAACATTTTGCGCATACGGTTTTTATCATGGGGGTTGTTTTAAACTTTGCCAAACCAATAACTGTTGCATCAAGAGCATACACATAATTTTGGCAAAATAGTCCCCTTGTGTTATTTGGGTATACTTTCATTTTTACAGAAATTACTAAGATTTTTGATTATAAAATAATAGCCAGTACGGCTTCATCAATCATTCGGTCATAAAATATATGGAACATCATATCTACAAAAAGAAAGAATTAGTAAAAGGTGGTTTTTTGAAAAACCTGCTTGGACAAAAAGTAAAAGAGAACGCCTTGATTGAGATCAATAATCTTTTGGCTGAAAAAGAACTCACCAGCATCACTGTAGACGAAGTTCAAAATATTGCGGCCAAATACAAGGTAAACCTTGAAGGTGAGTTTAATAATGATGTATTGGTGTTTTACACCGATTATCTCAGAAGTTGTCTGGATGACAAATATTTGTCGGAAGAAGAGCTGGCTGATCTAAAGCATCTTAAGTTTATTTTAGGCATTAACGACAAAGAAGTAGATATTATACATAGCCAACTGGCTGGTGAAATTTATAAAGTAGAGGTGGAAAAAGCCATTGAAGATGGAATGCTGGATGATGACGAGAAGCAATTGATGGAAAAACTACAGAATGATTTAAAACTACCCACAGATGTTGCCGAAAAAATATACCAAACCAGCGGACAAGAACTGTTGAATAACTTTATGAATAATGCGCTTTCTGACGAGATGTTATCGCCAGAAGAAGAAGCTGAATTGCAAAAAATTGCTCAAAACCTCAACGCTGAGGTAAAACTAGACTCTGCCACCCGTGCCAACCTTGACAAGTACAAGCTGTTTTGGCAAATAGAAAATGATGAGATTCCAGAGTTAGAAGTAAATATTGGCTTGCCTCGCAAAGAAAAATGTTACTTTCAGACTAAAGCCGACTGGTTAGAAAATGCCATCCACCCTGACATTGACCATAGTACTCGGTCAGGGCTTAGAATCAAAATTGCGAAAGGTGATTACTGGAGAAATATCCACAAACAGGAAAAGACCCTACACGAAAAGGAGTGGAACCATATAGATAATGGGCAGCTTTACCTGACCAATAAGAAAATTATTTTTAAGGGAGCCAAAGGTGATAAAATTATTTTACTCAATCGTATTACCGAGTTTGAAGTATATATCAATGGTATATTTTTAGAAAAGGAGAAAGGCATTAACCCCTTTTTAAACTTTGGTGCCAATACCGATATATTTGCTATGCTGCTCGGCAAAGCTATCAGTCAACTTGATTGATGCATTTTTCAAAAAAAATAGGACAAGGTTGTATATTTAACATTGAATATACAACCTTTTTTTATAGGACTCGTAGTTTATATATTTGCACTTTACCAATAAAAAAGTATATTTTTCAAATTCACCCCTTATTTAATCTTTTACCTCTTCTTGCGCTTGTAACTTTTTCATCCCTAAAACCAAGGTTTTTTCACCCCCAAACAAGCTTTTCTCTCTCCTTCTTAATAATAATAAACCACTGTAAATCAACACATTAAGCATTTATCCTTGCGCTGTTTGAGGGTAAATACTCAGATAAAGGTGTCTGGCAATATGGTTCAAATAACCTGTAAGGTTTTGGCAAATCTTGAAAATATAATATTTAATTTGTCAAAAAACCCTAGTGCAAAATGTTTTTAAACAAAATCCAAAAAAATCAAGTTATTTTTTTGTACTACATTGCCGTTAATAATAACAACAAAAACCAATTATATAAATTATATGAATCAGGAAAATCGTAAGAAAAACTTTATTAGTCAGTTGATTAAAATGGAAAATGCCTCTTTAGCAGGTAAAACCCGAAGCTACAATGAGGAAGTAGCAAAAGAAACTACCAACGAAATAAGCCAGGAATGGTATGATGTGTTGGGCGGACAACTTGACAATAACGATTTGTAATTTTTATAGCATACTGCACAGCTTCAGCTAACAAGTTTATCAAAAGAAATACATATTTTTTATTCCTCCTTTATTTACCCATAATTGAAGTTGCAAATTTGCTAATTAAAAAATACCCAATTATATTAGATTCAAATAGAAACCAGAAGCATTGATTTGCTTCTGGTTTTTTGTTTTTATGGGTAAGCAGCCACAAGTTTTGGGTACCAACACATAGTAGTCAATGAGGGCAACACTCACCCATTATACACACGTCACCTCTACTTTTTATAGCATCAAAGTATATGAACAATTTGGTTTTTAAGCAGGCTTTAGAGCAATACTTCACGCCTACCTCAACCGAGTGGGAGCGCATACAAGACAAATTATCATTTAGAAGCCTGGCAAAAGATGAATGCCTGATTAAACAAGGGGAAGTTTGCCATCAATTGGCTTTTATCACCCAAGGAATGATTCGCTATTGCCAGTATGATTATGACAACAATGAGCACACTACTTGTTTTGCCTGGGAAAACTTCTTTTGTGCCCCTTTCTCAAGTTTCATTCATAGTACTCCCTCTTTTGAAAGCCTCATTGCGCTTGAGAATACTCATTTAATAGAAATCAACAAAGTAGATTTTTTTGCTTTGGTAGAAACGATTCCTGGCATAAACCTGGTGTACCGCAAAGTACTTGAGGCCGCTTATTTATTGACCGAAAAACATAATTATATATTGCAAAACTATCCAGCAACTGAACGCTACCAAACCTTGGTGATGCATGACCATCCCACGCTTTTGCAAAGGGTTCCCCTTAAGTACATTGCCTCTTACCTGGGCATCAACCCAGAAACCCTGAGCAGGGTAAGACGAAAAATTTAACTCCCTTCTCCTCCCCTGTTTCATTTGTTGACTTTTGTCAAGTGTAGTTCGTGCAAGTGGTCGCTACTTTTGTAACCAAATATATCGCACCACCCAAAACACTTGATACCTTATGAAAGGACTCACTTTAGAAAATAAACACCTTCAACTAAGAGAAGATTTACCTTTGCCTGTACCCAACGCCAACGAACTGTTGGTAAAAGTAATGTATGCTACCGTAAACCCTACTGATGCTGATACGGTGGCAGGCAACCACGCCTTATTAGCAAAGCTGCTGGGCGCCAAACGTCATTTGGTAAATACCGGGCTAGAGTTTTCGGGCATTGTACAAAAGTCGGGGAAACGATTCAAACAAGGAGACCGGATTTTTGGCTATGTAGACCTGCTTAAAGGCATCAAAACTCATCAGGAATATATTTGTATCGACGAAGATTTTGTGGCTTTGATGCCTGCTCAACTAAGTTTTGAAGAGAGTGCGGCGATGCCACTGGGTGCTTTGACCAGCCTCATAGCTTTGCAAGACTTGGGGCAAGTAAGCAAGGGTAGCAAAGTATTAATCAACGGAGCATCGGGAGGGCTGGGAGTATATGCCATACAAATTGCCCGGTTGCTAGGGGCAAATGTTACTGCTGTAGCAGGCACCAACACCAAAGCTTTTTTAAGTAACCTTGGCGCCAACCAGGTGATCAACTACCAACAACCACTTAAGAGCCTCCAGAATAAGTTTGACCTGATATTAGACCTGAGTACCTTGGTCAAGTACCCACAAATAAAGCACTTGCTTAACAAAAGCGGCAAGTTTATACCTGCCAACCCTTTTAATAATCTTCCTTATTTTATTGGCAACGCCTTTAGAAACAAAAAAGTAAAATACTTGATGGTAGAAAATGGGGACAGTGAAAAACTCACCTTGATCAGTAGCTGGGCAGCACAAGGCAAATTACGCCCGGTAGTAGATAGTGTTTTTTCTTTGGCAAATTATGCTCAAGCCTTTCGGCGAATTGGTGAAAAAGGCAGAAGAGGGCGAGTAGTCATACAAATGAGTGAATAAAACCCAGCCCTGACAAGTTGCCAGGGCTGAGACTATTTAACCTTCATGAGTTGTGTGAAAAAAGCTCAAATCGTTGAGCAAAAATTGTAATTCCATCAGCTTAACTGACCTTTCGCAGTACGTATTTTTGTTTTTAAGCAAAAAAATACAGTTTAGGACTAGGGTTGCGTCAGCTGGATTCAGCCTTAGTTTGTTGCCGTTAAGAATCTGTGAAACGAAGCCGTAAAAACAGATCACTGTTTGAGCCGCAGGCGAGTTTGAGCTGTTTAGCCGAAAAGGCAGAGCTTGCCCTTACGGGCTGCGGTTCGGCGTAGTGCAACAGATTTAGGCGAAACAAACTACAGATACTATCTGCGAAATCAAGCTTTTTGATATAATTTTTTCAAGATTTTGAGTTTATTTTAAAAAACGGTTTTATCTTTACTTTACCCAAAAGGAGTTATTTAATAACTACCTAGTGTAGGAGGGCATTCTTGCTCTTCTACAACTTTTTGTTTTGCATAGTTGAGATCAAAGTTTTCTTCTTTTTTCCATAAAGTATACATCACTACCAGAAGTTTCCTTTGTACTGCTGTATAGGCTTTCATCTTTTTCTTGGTTCGTTCAAATACTCTTGAATATAATTCCTGAAAAATATTTTCTTGCTTGACTGTCTTGAGGGCAGGAAAGTGTAAAGCTCTTCTAATATGTGTATTTCCTTTTTTAGATATACGTGTTTGCCCAACATATTTTCCTGATTGATGTTCAACAATATCATACCCTGCATAGCTAGTAAGTTGTTTCTGGCTGCTAAATAGCTCAAAGCCATTAGTTTCAGCGACAACCACCGCAACAGTTAAAATACCTATTCCATAAATAGTAGTTAAACGCTTCATTTTTTCGTGTAACACCTCATCTTTCTTGGTAGTTTCTAAAATCTGTTGATGAACGCTTTCTTTTTGCTTCTCGAGAAATTTGAGGTGGTTTTTAAGTTGTTTTAGGACAAACTTATTAGGGTCATGGCTATGCTCAAGCGCATGTAGGCGATTATAATTTTGAGTGAGTTCTTTTTGAATAACCTCATAATAACGCGCGATTGTGCGTAATTCCTTTAAAACAGGACTAATTGGTTTCCAATAACGAAGGTTTTTGACGAGCACCATTTTTGCCAAACCTTGGGCATCTATCTTATCAGTTTTGCTCTTGATCCCCTCACTTTTCAAGAATGCTTTTGCTTGATTAGGTAACACCACGATTACTTTATGTGCTTTTTCATAAAGTGTCCAAGCTAGGTTTTCGTGGTAAACACCTGTAGCTTCCATTAAATATTCAGCCTCTGTTATTGAGTGTTTATTTAGGTTTTTTTGTACCCAATGGTTAAATTCGCTAAAACCTTTGGTATTATTTGAAAACTTCCGGCTGGCAATTACTTTAAAAACTTTCTGACCATTGCTACCCATAATACAAGCTCTAAAATCTGCTTTGGATATATCTAAAGCAATCCCAACTTGAACGAAAGTTATTTTTTTCATAAGGCATAAAATTAAACGATGAATCACCTACTTCTTACTCAACTTCACTTATGAGATGCAGGCTATAGAACACATCTATGCCTTGGATACTTAATTCAATTTAGAGTAGAAAGGTAGATGATTGTGATCTCTGTAGTGCTGTATCTATCTTGTGATAGTACTTAGCGGCGGCTATGTAAGAACTATTGTAATCATCTACCATTTAGGTTTTATCTAATATAATGATTTATGTGTTATTTTAAGATAAGGTAAAGATATAAGCGGCGGGTTTTTTGATTACTTTTTTACCTGTAGGAAATCCATGATCCCGAACTTGATTCGGGGAAGTAATGGCTCACAGATACTCGAATCATTGCTTTTTATGAGCATATTTTGCTGAGTGGTATTTTTTCACAGAAAACAAATTTTTGACCTGCGAAAGGTCAGAGCTTAAGTGATCTGGAAAAAATAAGATGTGCCTATTCAAGAAAATATATTGTTCTCAGGCGATTCAAAAAAAAGGCTACATAGCCGAAGTTATGAAGCCTTTTTTTTGAGAAGAATGAGGGCAATAGATACACTTTAATGGCTCAAGTTATTTATGAAAGATCACTAACCTCTAAATGATGACGCACATTGGCTAAACCAGGCTGTTGGGCTTGCTCGACGAGTTCATCGGCACTGAAGGCAAAAGCCCTTAAATAAGCAAAAAAACTGATTCACACAACATATTAAGCACTGAAAATCAATAATTTACTAGTTTTTCTCACAAAAAAAGAGGCCTTGTTTTACCAAAGCCTCCTTCATTATTTTACCTTATTATCTCTACCTATCCCTCGTCACTACCCCGTGCTACAATCTTAATAGTACCACTGCCATTGTACGAATACAAAGCCCCATTATACATCGCATCGGCGCTTACAGGTCCCATGGTAAAGTTTCCTTGCGACACCGCCCTTACCAAATAATAAAAGGTTTTGGTTTTGCGTGAAGCCGTTGTAAATAGGTTAATTCTATCATCGCGAATATCAAAATGATCGGGATTACTGGCTTTCTTGATCCAGCTTACCGCAGGCGACGAAGAAGTCAGGCGAGGGTTTTCTATTTCAAAACCAGCCGGAAGCATATCAGTCACTGCTACATTTTTTACGCTAGAACCATCAACAGTAGCCACGGTTACCTTTACCACCACCAAATCATTTTGTCTAAACACATGGTCTTTAATTAGGTTGCCCTCACGGTCATAAAACTGTTTGCGTACCTTAATCACATTGTCTTGGTTTTCTACTTTACCAGTGGCACTCAAACCATTCATTTGCCAGAAGTAGTACAAACTACCCGAACCAGTCGCCCTTATATTCAACGCTTTATTGGCAATATTTTGGGTAACTGTCAGGTCTTGCCCAACAAACGTACCTACACGGCTACCTCCGGCGGTCACCTCTGCCTGTATGTTTCCTTTGTTGGCAGTAGCCAACTTGCCCAACGCCAATAAAGAAAAAGCACTTTCCTGGGTATTGAGGTAACGGGCTGAACGTACTTGCTGCCCCAAACGGCGAGCCAATGAAGCAATTTGTGGGTTTTGAGGATCGGCCTCCACCAATGCATTTAAGGCAAGCGCCTGATCGCGTATATAAGAATAAAAGCTTCCACCCAAGGCTTGTTCGGCTTTTTCGCCACTAAAGCTTTTGGGCAACAACACTTTATAGTTGATTTGATCACCCAATACAAAATAAGCACTTGCTAACAAATATTTTGAATCCAATGACAACAGCTTGGCATTTTCTTTATAGAAATTCATCGTCGATACATCGGCTTTTTTGGCAAGCGCCAACACATACAAAGAATAAATGGCTTCGCGTTTGGCTATAGTCTTGAGCTTGCGGGCGCCTGTATTATCGGTGTAATAGTAGCGTACCCGGTTGCGGCTATAGTAGGCATCAGTACTGCTTTTAGACTTACGCGCCAGGTAGGTATACATCCTGTTGAGCATACTGGTGTTTACATTGTAGCCTAACTTTTTAGCTTCCAGCAAAAAGTGAGTAGCATAAGCAGTTCCCCACCAGCTTGCGTAATTGCCTCCAGGCCAATAACTCAATGCACCATTGTACATTTGCATAGATTGCAACCTTAAGATACCTTCTTGTACATTTTCTTTGATTTGCTTGCCATAGGTAGCATCAAACCCTCTGGTTTTGGGCATCAATACCTTCATGAGGTTTTGGGCATACAACTGAGGAAAAACCGATGAGGTAGTTTGCTCTACACAACCATGCGGATACTGAATAAGGTAATCCAAACTTTTGGCAAACTGTATCAAAGGTGATTTACTCAACACTAATTTGGCTTGAGTAGTAGAAGGTAGCAACCCTTTTTTCAAACTCAACGACTGATTGGTACCTGCAGTTACCACCCCACTGCCACTGCTCTTGATCAATCCGCTTGAGGCTCGGATGTTGATAGATTGTTTTTCGCTAAACATACGCCCCATGGCATTGACCACCACCTCTACCTTGGCACTGTCTATTACCTTAGCTGCTTGTACTTCAAACATGATTTGCTTTTCGCTATTGGCTGCCAGGGTTACATTGGCACTCTTGCGCCCAATTACTTTTAGGTTGGGAGTAGTACGCAATTGTACTGAGGCAGGCGAAGCTTTGTCTGTAGTGTTGGTAAGCGTTACAGGCATTTTGAGCTGATCGCCAGGACTCAAAAAACGGGGCAATGCTGTAGATATTACTACAGGATCGGCTACAATCATATTCTTTTGGGCTGCTCCAAAAGCACTGCCTTTATAAGCCACTGCCATGAGCCGCAAACTACCCGAAAACTGAGGAATGTTAATGGTATATGTAGCTTCGCCTTGTGCATTGGTTTTAAGAACACCGCTCCAGAAACTCACCAACTTAATGCGTTTGTTTACCATAGGGTTGGTGCGCTCATCGGCGAGCGACCCACCCCCACCTGAGCTACTGCGACGAATGAAGAGTTCGGGAAATAGCTGGGGGTACAGGTCATAAGCGTTTACTTCGAGGGCTCTTTTTTGGAAGAAATAATTGAGCGGATTGGGCGAACGGTAACGCTTCATCTGCAAAATACCCTCATCTACTACAGCCAGGGTTACCTGAACGTCGGCTTCAGCACGATTGGTTTTTACTTTGATGGTTTGTTTTTGTTTTGATTCAGTTTTTTCTACTGCATCTATGCTTACCTGTAGGCGGTTTTCGGGGCGTGTAACCTTCAAAGGAGCAAACCCATGGGCTACTGTCAATGGAATGGCACCATCGCTCAATGGTTTGATCAAGGTAGCCGTAATGTATACATTGGGCTGATAAGCTTCTGTCACTGGAATGGTGACTGAGGCAGATTTTTTATCAGTATCTACATAAAAGTGTTTGTATACTTGATTGCGTTCTACAGTTACCAGCATACGCCCTTTAAACGGAGTAGTAAACAACACTTTGGCCTGGTCGCCCACATTGTATTCTTTTTTATCTAGGGTAATGCCAATCTTACCATCTTTGTCTACCTCAAACGATGCATTGTCGGTAGTACCATACTGATAAGCATAAAACGACTGGGATACATAAAAATCGCTCTTAGGCAACTTTACACGCACCTCATACTCTCCCGAATAGTTGGGGGTAAAGTTAAAAGGAGCTGCTACCCCACCATTGAAAGAAACCGTGTTTTCTTGTAATATTTTAGGCTTGCGACGCGAAACATAACGCGTTCCACTGTAGGTTTTTTCAAGCACGGTTTGCCAACGATAACGGATAATTTGCACCTTGGCAGTGGCATTTACCGGGTTGCCTTTTTTGTTTACTGCCACCAGTTGTATGGGCAGCGAAGACCTGGTGTTTACATAGTAATCAAATTTTTTGATTCCCAAAAATGTACTTTGAGTAAACACATCAAAGGTTTTCATACGGCTTACCTGCCTTCCGGTCTCGTCAAACACAGTGGCGAACACTTTGCCCTGCAGTACTCCTTGATTAACGTATTCGGCGGGTATTTTAAAGCTTTCCTTGATCAAGCCCTTTGTATCAGTTTTACCCTCCCGGCGTTCGGTTTTCAAGTAATCGGTAGAATAAACCCGTTTATCGTCACCCGAACGAATGGCAAAATTATAGTCTCTATATTTTGGTGCATTTGGTCGAAACGACTTACGTTGCAAGTAAAAACTTAAGTCATAATTACGATTAGCCGCAGGGGGACCAAACAAGTTCAAAGCTTCAACCTTTACCTGTACTCTGTCACCGTTTTTAACGTCTTTTTTCCAGATATTTTTAAACTCGTGGTCTACCAAGTCCAGCTTTACCTTGATACGGTCAGGCATAAACTCTTCTATACTGATACGCTTAGAGGTAAGTAATACTCCAGTAGCCGAATACACTTCGGCATTGTAGGTGCCCGTAATTGCCGAAGCAGGCAACTTAATAGAAACCGCAAAAGCACCTTGTTTGTCAAGTACTCCCCGCATAGTAGTAAAGTCTTTGCCATTGGGTAGCAACAACTTAAGTTTTACCGGAATTTGCCCTGGTACTTTCCATTGCTGGTCGCGCACAATTGTATTTAAGTGGATGGTTTCGCCAGGACGATACAAGTTGCGTTCTCCGTAAAGAAAAGCCTGGTAACCCGATTTATTCTCACGAATTCCCCCGATGTCAAAAGCTGAGCGCTCTACCGAAGTTTGATTGAAATGAAGGTAATTGAAATCTTTGCCATAACGTGCAGTAATCATTCGCACGCTTGCCTGGGGAAACTTTTCTTTGATTTTAGCAAACTTTGCTACCCCGTTGGCATCAGTAGTAGCCTTATAAAAAGGTTGGTTGCTTTTGCTAATCAAGCTTACAGTCACTCCTTTGAGTGGTTTGGCACTCATGATAGAGTTGGCAAAAACCAATACATCTTCTTTGGTATGTTTCACTATAAAGCCAATATCCGACACCGACACGATTTTGTTACTATTGAGCCACTGTTTTTCGGTAGAGGCTACCTTTACAGCATAAATGCCCTTGAAGTTATTGGCTTTGTCGAGGTCAAGATTCAATACATGCATACCATTGGTTTGCGGCAACGACCTGGTGTCATATTCCTGATCAAGGACTGCATCGCCATAGCTGCTGTAATTGGTATAATAACTAGACGCATTGTCTTTTACTGAGCCACGTTCAGTCACAAATCGCTGAATATTATTTTCATAGATTTTATATACCGTCACTTTTACTTTAGGCACATTTACTATGCGAATACCAATGTTTTTGTTACCCTTGCTTGACAAGTAGAGCCCTTTTTTAGCTACAAAACTAATGTAGGGCGACAAGCTGCCAAACTGCACCACTTGCTCATGCGCCTCGGCAAGTTTGCCCCCAAAAACTCCTCTTATATTGTCAGACAGTGTAACCGTGTAGCTTTTGTTGGCCTTAAAATTTCCTTTAATCAAAAACCCATGATCCAGCATTTTTACCTGATATACTACCGAAGGCTTAATTTTCAGGTTATTCAATACCTCTAGCTCTTCTACCGCCTGGTTGGTTTGTACCCGAATATAAGGAACGTTATTTTCATACGTAGCCTTGGCGTTTACAATCTCAAGGTTACGCTTATTGGGCGTGCTTACTTTATGTGCAATTGGTTTTGTGGTTACATAAGGGCTTTCGGCACAGCGCAAACCGGGAGCAATGGTTAAGTCTATCTGACTGGCTCCGGCATTTTGCAAACCAGCTTCATCAATGACAATTTGGGCGGTTCTCGACATATCATCATTCACTACACGAAAGCTCTGGATTTGCTTACCACCCGACTTGATACTTAAAAGACTTTTAATGGATTGGGGCTTTATCTTGTAATTAAAATTCAGGTTTATCCTCAATTGCTTCGTACGACGGTTGTCTTGTGCCCAGTATACGTCTGAGTCTTTCAGGTTGAGGTAAGGAGTGTGAAAAACAATGCTACTTGTTTTGTTCACATCAGGTACTTTATTGGGGGCAGCCTTTACCAAAGCCTCTTGTAACACAGCTTTGTAATCGGTACTGGGTTGAAAGCCTTTGACTGGAGAAAAAATCAACTCATTTTTCGACACCCATTTAAACTTACCCTTTACCTTGGGGGTAAAGGTCAAATAACTTGTCGTATCCCAAACGTTCAATTTATTATCTGCCACTAAGTCCTGACTAAAGGTGAATTTCAGGTTTTGCTGAGTAGCTACTTCTTCCTTAAAGTCGGTTTTCTGGACTTCGACCAGGTTTTTTGAACATTGGGTAAAAATGACCACACTTAGCAGTAAGGTCAGTGTTTGTATCCAGGTAGTTTTTTTCATAATGTGTTAAAAATTAATAGGTATTTTGATTGTAGGTATCATTGTATTAGCACAACGTGTAAAACAGGGGGCTGATGTAAGGTTTATACTAAAAAAACTTAAAGGTAATACCTTGTAGATTTTTTTTTGCGGAATGCAACCTTTCCCCTTGTCTATTGTCTTAATCATGAATCAAGTAAATTATGTCAATCAACCACGTTGAGGATAAACTCACTAGTGCATTGGGGACTAGTGTACTTTGAAAGTAGCCTTGCAACTGCCCTATACAATGTAGGTTTCATTGCAAATAAAACTTGTAATAGATTCATAAATACAAAACTAAACCTATATCTAAAAAAACAAACGCCTGGTTGAGCATTTTAAATTGAATTTGATGGATACTACTCAAAAAAGACAAACCATACTAAAATTAATTTCATTGAAAGCTTTCTTCTGCTTTTTCCTACTACTTGCAGGAAACGTAATTCAAGGACAAGATGCAAGTTCAGGAATCATACTCTCTACTTACGTAGGAACCAAAGGTGCCAAAAAAACACCTTGAAATAAACAAGTTCATTATCATAACTGACCTTTCGCAGGTCAAAAATTTGTTTTTTGTGAAAAAATACCACTCAGCAAAATATGCTCATAAAAAGCAATGATTCGAGTATCTGTGAGCCATTACTTTTTTCTACAGGTAAAAAAGTAATCAAAAACCCCGCAGCTGTAGTTTGTTTCGCCTAAATCTGTTGCACTACGCCGAAACAGCTCAAACTCGCTTCGCTCAAACAGTGATCTGTTTTTACGGCTTCGTTTCACAGATTCTTAACGGCAACAAACTAAGGCTGAATCCAGCTGACGCAACCTTAGTCCTAAACTGTATTTTTTTGCTTAAAAACAAAAATACATACTGCGAAAGGTCAGATCATAATATACATAGTGCAATATTTAAAGTAAATAACCATGACAAAAAACGTAATACTTCAGTTAACATTTATCTTATTATCCCTCGCAAGTTGTAAGCCTTCATCCACAAATAAACCAACTTTAGATGATTATAAAATTGGTGAGAAATGGACTTGGAAATGGGAAAGTACCACTAACGGGAAAGTGGGAGGGACAGGTGAAGATATACGACAGATAGTAGATTATAACGGTACTTTAGGCCTTTGGAATGGTTCGGACACACTAAAGATGGCTGACATTCTGAATAAAAAGAAAAGTGATACTCCATATCGTAGCTGGCCTTTGAAAGTAGGAAAAAAGTGGAAGTATGAATCTAAGTGGACAAACGAATCTGGAGAAAAAGGAATCACCAGTCAAGACGCTGAGGTTATTTCATTTGAAGAACTTAACCTACCAGCTGGAAAGTTTATGGCATACAAAATAAAATATGTGGGATATATTCAAAACTATCAAGTGGGTGGCAAAGGAAAGGTTACTGATACTTTTTGGTATTCTCCCAAATTGAAACAGAACATCAAACACATCCAAGAGGGTGGTGGTGGCTTTCGCTATACAAGTGAGTTAATTAACTACACAGGTGCCAAATAAAAACTAAAAAACTATTAAAAATACACGCAGTGTTTAAGGTTCGTTTTCTCCGAATAAGTCACTGTTTATCAACATGTTACTTAACATAAAAACTATAGTTAAATAAATTACAATTTTATTAACATTCCTTTAACAGTATTACATAGAACCTTTTTATACCTAGTAGCGTATGAAAGGATATACAAAAGAAATAAAAAATATTAAAATAAATCACGGGTTAGTTTAGATTCCATAGATACCTTGCAGATTGTTGATCTCAAGGTATTTTTTTTGATTACCAGAAAACAGGACACCTGCCTACTAATTGGCATCTGCCCTACCCTGAAAAACACAACGGTTAAAAAAAACGGTATGCCCCTCAAACAAACCCTACCTTTGCTTCTAACTAACAAATCCATAACCCACTGAAAATAAGTGTGCTATGAGTATGTTAGTTGCCTATGAACCGAATCTACAGCAGCTTGCTGTGATGAGTTCAACGCAGTTAAACAAGGTGTACCTAGAACAATACTCCGCAGTGATTTTAGTCAAAGTTGTTTGCTGATTAACTTTGTTGAGCTCGCCAGAGGCTCGGTTATCAGTTATTGATGAATTTAAAAACTATTTAATTGGGTGTTTAGGCATAAAACCGAAACACTTTTAAAAATAAAGTGAGTACGCAATCTTAATATAAAATGCTGGTTTACAGCATTTAACAAGGTGAACATTTACTCGAATCAGCTATGGACTATCGACTAAATACTATGGACTATTGTAGAACCTTGTCGGTGCTTAATACTCCTCTTCTTTCAATTCTTCAAAAGAGTTAATCATATCGTGCAAACGAGCATCATCTTCACCAGGTTCATCATCTGCCAACCAGGTAGTTATTTGGTAAATATGGGTTTTACCTTCTATATAAGCCACAATCCCCCAGACAGACTCCCACTTATCACCTAGTTTGATCAAGGCACTCATTCCGGCTTGTATGGCATTATGACCATTAATTTGCTTAGCGAAAGGTTTGCCAAAGCGGGCATTTTTTATGGGCACCCCCAACAACTCAGGGTTATCTGCCAGGGTTTGCAAATGACTAGTCAACAAGGCCTTGCCACTCTCTTTCAAGTGGTCGGTCACTGCAATGCACTCTCCCCTTTCTTTGTCACGATATAGCATCGCAATGGTATTTGAGTGGTTTTCATATTGTTTCATTCCTCTCGAAATGGAAATGCTGTACCTGTTTTCTATAGTTTTGGTTTGGTACGTGCGGTCACCGCTACAACTACCAAGAGTGAAGGTAAACAGGGTGTAAAAAGCTATAGGCAGCTTATTCAGGAAACTATTTAAAGTACTCATAAGAGAATCTTATATGCTTTATCAATGGGTTGCCTTGCGACATCCCGCGTGTCTTTGTGATTTAGTTGGAGGCAAGTTCTTTGTTTTTTCATAAAAAAGCCAAAAACCCTGTTTACATTTTGTATACACACCTAGACAATTCCTTGAATATTGCCACATTAACTACTCTAAGGAATAGCGAAAAAATAAGTGACTAATTTCCTCTAAACTGAAAAGTTATTTTTTGTCCATTCCTAAGTCAATACTCCGCAGTGATTTTAGTCAAAGTTGTTTGCTGGATATCAGTTATTGATGAATTTAAAAACTATTTAATTGGGTGTTTAGGCATACAACCGAAACACTTTTAAAAATAAAGCGAGTACACAATATTAATATAAAATACTGGTTTACAGCATTTAACAAGGTGAACATTTACTCGAATCAACTATGGACTATCGACTAAATACTATGGACTATTGTAAGTATCAGTTGGGATTTTTTACAATAGAAATTCCTATGCTACACTGAAGACATTTGCGAGGTGTACAAAAATTATTGTAGAGCTCGATCAAGGCTTGAGAGTCAAAAGCTGTTTTGACTTTTAGCCCTAAATCTTCCCACATTCTCAGTATATGATTATTTTCGGCTTTGATATACTCTAAAAAGCCTGTAGCACGTTCCATGTACTCATCTTGTTTCTTCTCTTTGGCATACAATACCAACAAAGGTACTACGGTGTTGATGACGATGTTCTCTATACTGTCCTTGCCTAGTAACGGTACGGGCTTTTTGGCAGGCTTGCCTGGTGTATAGTGTTGTTGCCAGTAAGCAGATTGACTCACTTGTAATTTTTTGGCCAATGTTTTATAGTCATTGTTAAAAAACAGCGAAAATAAGTTTTGTTGTTGGTGAATGAGTGAGGCAAATTGTGCCAACCTTATGGTGGGAAAATTGGTAGGGCGCAACCGCATAAACTTCCAGTGTTCGTAAGACATTTGCTCGTCTTCTAGTCGGTGCTTACGCTGCAAAAAATGATGTTCTTTTCTCAAACGATCAATGTATTCATCTTCCACTTTTTCAGCATTGGGCTTATCATGAAGCAAGCCTGCCTGCCCCAACAATAATGCTTCTAACTGAAAAATACTATCCTGACTTTTGCGTAAAACTTTAAGGGGCAACCCTTGGCTAAGCCTTAAAAAGGGCTCGCTATTCACCTTAAACCCAAAGTTTTTTGCCAGTACCTGGTAAGTAGTTTCGTCCCAGTCTTGTTTATTTTTTACGAGCAACGCCCTCAATAAAAAGGCTTTGTCTTCAAGTCGTTTGGCAAGCGCCTTGTCAAGCATGGCCAACTTTTGAATAGTTTTGACACTGGCAAATTGCCGTGCACAAGGAATAACATCTTTGTTGCTCAATAATACCTGGTATTGGTCCAACCATTTTGGGTTGGTGCGGTCTTTGAGCTCCAGGGTGGGCATAGGAGTATTATCGGCGCGTAGCGCAGGCGCATCATCTTGCCACACTACGTGCAAGATCACATTGTTATAAGCCGGATTATGTTGATGTTGGTGGGCGTTCCAGTCCGACGATTTGAGGTGTATCTCAATGTCGCCTGCCCAGTCTACTCCTCCTATTTTCACTTTACCCAGACTGAAGTCTGCCCCGGCATCTGCGTTATGATTACCCACTTGTAAAACACTGAGCGTCTCGCCTTGAGTTGTACATAAGTCTTTTTTGTCAAAGTATTGAAACAACCACAAAAAGTGCAGAAAATCTTCTTTCATTACTATTAACTATTGTTTATGGATAGAAGTTGTCTCGCCTTTTAGAGTGTTGATAAAAATGGTTGCTTTTGTTCGTTAACAGAGCGTTTTTGTTGAGGCATAGCAGCGCTACGTTAGCGGTCAAAATGAGCTGTTTTTAGTTCATTATTAAAAGGCGAGATGACTTCAAAGAATAACTACTCAATAATCTACTATTAAATGTTTGCAATTGAAAGAGGAATGTTTAAATATAAAGTGTCATTACTTATTTAGGGAGCAACCAGTAAATAAAGTACATGTTTTCAGTGAGAGGTTTTGGTTTGAGGCGAGATGGCAACATCCAGTGGATGTTGAGCCAGCCTGTGCGACGGTTGCGAGCGTAGCATAGCTACAGTCAAAAAATTTAACGACGCATCAGGGCGAAACATCCGCTGTCAAATGCGTATACTATTTGTGGATTACTCCCTTAAAACCAACAAACCTTAAAATATTGAGCAATCATCACCAAGAACAACCCATAGTAGAGCTAGACATTGATGGTAAGATGCACCGATTGCTGGTAGCTGACCACCCCTACGCCTGGCAACAAGGCTTAATGCATTACCGCGAACTCACCCAGGCTGATGGTATGTTATTTATATTTCCGGTCAAAGACTATCACTCGTTTTGGAACCAAAATACTTTTATGGACTTGGACATTTATTGGGTGGCAGACCATACCATAGTAGGAACTGCTTTTTTACCATCTATTGAAAAAACAGGTAAAGTAGTAAGTGTGGCTTCGCCCGAACCCGTAGAGTGGGTAATTGAAGTGGTGAGAAAATAGTATGCATAAAAAAATCCCGTGATTGATACTTATGATCAAACACGGGATAAATATTTTTAAACACTGTATACAGTGTAATGGTGACTTATTTTTGGTTTTTTCTCTTGGCTGCTTGCTCAGCTCTCATAGCAGTAAAGTGAACCTTTTGAGTAGCGTTCAATGCTTCTTTGATTTTGTCTTCACGACGCACACGCATTTCTTTGGCTTCTTTGTTCATTGCTTTTTTGTCGGCAATCAACTTCTTCTTCATTTCTTTTAGCTTAGCAATGCTTTCTGCACTTTGAGTTTTTTTAGATTCTGCTTTAAACTCTTTTACATCAGTACGAAATTTTTTCTTTTTCTCTCTCAATGCTTTCTTATCAGCATAAAACTCAACATAAGCAGTTTTGATGGAAGCCGTTTGGGTGGCTGTTACGTGCTGGGCTTTGTCAGTAATCTTAGAGTTGATGTATTTGGTAATGTTGGTTGCTTTTCTGGCAGCTTTTTGCTCTGGTGTCTTTTTTTGAGCTTGGGCAGCAAAAGTAAAAACTGTAAGTAATAAGAATACTGGTAGTAGTCTACGTATCATAACTTCTAAAAAAATTAAATGTTTAAATGTTAGTTTTCCCTTGTTGTAACGCAAAAAGGTGCTATTTTAATGCAAAGCACAATAATATTTTTTTACGTTTGACAAAAAGGCTTTCAAAACGCTTTACAAATTTACAGAAAATTCGTGGGCTTAACCAAGTATTTGCCTGAATAAACAAACACTGACAAAAGCACAGTTTCTGGAATATGGTAATAAAATCACCTTTTTTTACCATAGTTTATTCTACAAAACAAAGATTCGGCAATTGTTATGTTTTCACGTTCAAACATATAACTAATTTAGTAGTTACATGTTGTAAATCACCCAACTTTATTTGCCATTTCCTTTCTTTTGCAACGTTTTTCTAGTTACACTACGTTAATAGTAGCAATATTGACTCAAAACACCCCAAACATAACCTTGAACAAATATGTCGAAAAATTTACTTCTCCTTATACTCTTGTTATTCATTGCTCAAGTATCTTTTGCTCAAAAAAAATGGCGTAGGTACAAGTCAAAACCAGGAAACTTTAAAGTAAAACTCCCTGCCAAACCCACGCTCAAGGAACGTAAAAACCAATACATTTTAGAGACAGAGTCTGAAGGGGTTTTATACCAGATACTGTTTAACAAAACCCGACAAAACAATGACCTAAAAGTTGCCCAAAAATTAGTATCAAAGGAGTTGGACAAGGTAAGGAGAGATTTACGCCTCAAGGAAGAACTCCGAATAGAGAGTAATATGGGCACACTCATGCTAGGCTTACCAGTGCAAGGCATCCGCTTTCGAAACCAACGCAATCAATTGTACCAATACCGGGTATTGGTAACCAAATACCATACTTACCATTTTATCATTACCAAGTATAACAAAATTCTGGACAAGGCTCGTTCTGCAAAGTTCTTTGGTTCTTTTAAACTCTGGAAAAAAGAGAAATAATCCAAAGGCAAAAGGGTAGTTTATTGGTGGCGCATCCGTACCACTACTGGCACTATTACTTTATTGGTTTTAGCCTTAAAATTGATCATAGATTGCTCCATTTTAATCTCTTTTGGCAGTGCTGCCTGGTTTCCTAATGCTTTGCTGAGACGCTGCTCAAATGTACCTGTAGCTTTTTCAATAGCTAACATAATACGGTCAATGCTGAGCGATTTTCTCGCAAATAATACACAAAAGTAGTCTAGTCCTTTGGTATCGTCCAACTCTATTACGTTGTCTTCGTGAGGAATAATCGTTTTGGCTCTTTTATGATTTTTGATAGAACTTATTTTGGTACCCCGTGCCTGTTGGTGGTAGGCTTCCAGCACATCTCCGGCAAACGGAAAAAGCTTAAAGCATTTATTTGTTCCATCAAAATTGAGTGCATATACATGAATGCGTTGGTTATTGGTAATGACCATTTGAAAGCTATCACCTTCGGTATAAGCATTGAGCATTTGGTAAGAGTTGCCCACTTTGGTTGCCCGCATATCTTTGAATACCTCGGTTTCTTTGAGGTATTGTTTAAAAACCACTGTACCTGAAATAGTTGCCTTGGGAATATCTTTGCCCAACATATCGTCAGAGATTAAAACCGGACTGAATGGAATCATTTCATACGCTTGTGCGCAGTATTTTTGAAACGACTCATAGTGATAGTACACAAAACCTCCATCCCCCCATTTAGTCCCCCAGCTATTCATCAACTCAAAAGCCTGCTTTTTGTCGTCGTACCCCACTACCACCATCGCATGACCACCTCGGCGGGCGTTGGCTGGTGCCGGGTCGCGGTATACTTTTTTGGCATAAGTAAAGGTAAAACCAATTTTCATAGCTACCACTACGGGATTACCCTCTGCAATACTTTTTTTTACCATCGCCACTTTGTTTTTGGCACTACTAAAAAACAAGCGTTGATAATCTTTAATGCGGTATTTGCTGGCTTTAGCTTTGTCGGCAGGCTGGGGCATACGGCTGCAGTCAAAGGCAAAGTCTTGAAGTGGCATAGCTCCTTGTTTTTTAAGCTTATACATCGCATCGTACACGTAGGTACCTGATTTGCATAGCTTATCTCCTTTTTCGCGGATTTGATTGTAGATAAAAGAGGGGGAAAAAGCAAGTTTAGTGATTTTCTGCCGATTGGTAATGCCTTTTTCCATAGCGTAAATAATGGTACGAGCACCATAAGTAGAAGACCAGGCTACACAAGTACCTGTTTTGCCTTGGTTGCCTGGAGTGGGGCAATATTTTTTTAATGAAACTTTGCTTGGCAATGCCTTAAAGTCTCCCCGTGACACATGGGCAAGCTTTACTTTGTTGTACCCTTCCTCGTCTATTTTTACCCCCAAACCATAATCAAATTGTTGGGCATATAGTATGTTGGGTGATATAAACCCTACCACCACTAAAAAAAGTGCGTATTTTAACTTCATATATTCAAGAGTTGATTGAGTAAACAATAGTCCAAAGCTATCGCGTGGGCATAAAACACTAGTACAATACTGATAAAATTATATATCAATTTATTTTTCATATCATTTAATGAGAAATAATATAGCAAAAGTTATCTCTATAGAGTCTTTATAAGCAGCATTTGTAATGAAAAAAGATAAATTTTATTGCCTGATAAAGGAATCGTTTATATTGAATATATTACCTTTAGAAAAGATAACCTTTAAAATTACTATGATGAACAAATACCCTTGTCTATTTTTACTACTTCTTGCTTTGTGGGCTTGTCAGCCAAACAAAGATGCCCAAAGTACTGATGAATTGTCAGACACAACCAACAACACCCTCACAGAAGGTACCCCTACCAACCAAGCAGTAGTTAATTCAAGTGTTAAGTTGCCTGCTCATTTGGCGCAAGCCAAACAAAAAAGTAAATATAAAGATGTAGAGGTGGTTGATTTGGGCAAAATGGTCCCTTGTGCTTTTAAAGGATTTCAGGCTGTAAACGAAGCAGCGTTCAAAGGTTTGCAACTAGAGCAATACTTGCAAAAAACAATGCCTGATGAAGCTACATTTAAGAAAAACAAGCATTTTTACTATGCCTTTCAGTCAAATGTAAATGGACACGTAGTAGTGATATTGCTTTCTTGTATGGAAGGAATGAGCAATGAGATAACCGGGCTGATGTACAACAAAAAAGGTCAATTGCTGGGCAATGTATCCCTTGCCTATAATGGAGCCGATATGGATATGGTGTGGAGCTTTAAAGGGCAGTTTAAAGCAAATGGAGTGTATGCTTATGAGTATAAAAAGTACCTGGGTACTGAAAAACAAATATGCGAATGGTATAACTCCCAGCTTACTTTTACCCCTAAGGGTAATATCACCTTTGGCGATACCGTATTTAAGGCGAAAGCCGCCCCACAAGTACCTTGTTATGAAAAGTTTAGAAAGAAAGATTAGGTATATAATATAAAAAGCAGGCAGATGATTAAGTGTTTAATTATTACAAAAAACAGCTGAACATAGAAAATAGAACTTCTATGACTCATAAAAACCGAAATAGCCGTATATTTGCATTTTGATTTTTGAGAGTACGTGACTTATTCACGAAAAAAATTCAGTAATGATTGTAAAAACCAAAAAATTCGAACTTCCTAAAAAAGTCTATTCCCGCATAGGAATGAATAATGTGCTTAAACAACAATGGTGGATTCCTGCTGGGTTGTTTGGTATTTTTATGTTGCTAAACCTGATTACGGTAAGCTTTTGGTTCTTTTTTCTGGCGTTTTTGTCGGTAGGTTTATATCTCTTGTTTTGGTATATCCAATTTGCCGGAGCTAGTCAACTACCTCAAAACAAGGTAATGTTTGAGAAACTTCGTTATGAAATAGACAGCCGTCAGATTATGATTAAGCTCAACCAACGTGAAGGAATGCCGATGAAGTGGGATGTGATAAAAAAAGCCGAGAAGAGAAAAGACTATTTTTTGTTTGTAGTTTCTAAAGGTCAGTTTATATACATTCCGTTTAACGCTTTTAGCAACCCCAAACACGACATTAGAGTAGTAGAAACTATATTGAGACGCAAAGGATATATCAAGGAAGAAAAGAAAGAAGTCGCTTAATTTTTTTAGGTGATATTTTGCAATGATCAGTCACAGGTTTTACCCAAAACTTGTGACTTATTATTTTTAGGGGGCACTACCTTGGCTGACTAGGGTAGTCAAAAGGGTCGGTGCAGGGATCTACGGTATAGCCCAGGTATACGCCCAAACAGGTGGCATCCCATACATATTCATTGCTTTGCTCGTCTTGATAACCACCAGTGCGCACATGCACATACGCCAGGTCTATGTAAAACGTATCTTTGATGATAGTTTTGGTATAATTGATTACCTTATTGTCTTTGAGCTCGAAGGTGGCAAAAATAAAACCTTCTATTTTTAACTGAAATTTATCTTTGATTTCAGTGGGTGCTATAATTACCTTTTTTACTTCTACCCTGCGGGCAACATCTTTGAGTTCGCACCCGGCAAATAAAATAATATCATCTTGTGTTCTTAAATAATTGGCTGCTTTTTCTGCCTGTTTCTTGGTCAAATAACACATCCGGCACTGAGCATTTACTGTCGTTATGTTTGATAGCAATAGTAAAAGTCCCCCAACCCATAGCAGACATAATTTTTTCATACAATTAATAGGATTTTCTTCGACGGTACAAATCTACGCAAATACCCCTAATAGTGTGCCGAACTCGTATTATGAAAATTATTTATTTTTTTTAACCAAGTATCGGTTGTGGAGAAGTAGCAGAGGCAGGGTGTGTTGGTATTTGGCTTTGGTATTGTACCTCTTTCCGATCTAATTTTTTGAACTCAAGCGAAAGCAACACCAGTACTAGAGATATTACGACTACATCTACCAAAGGAGCGCTTAGGTACACTCCAGAAATACCCACATAAGTAGGCAAAATAAGGACAGTAGGTATAAAAAACACAACTTGACGTGCCACGGTAATGATACCGGATAACAAGCCATTGCCTATTGATTGCAAAAAGTTACCTACAATAAACACCAGTGGAATGGCGGGCATCATAATCATGGCTACTCTGAAGTTATTGATATCTGTCACTGTAAAACGCATATCTGGCAAAAGCCAATGCAAAATGGTAGTAGGGAAAAGCTGCACTGGCAACCATATAGCAGTAAGCAATACCATACCTCCGGTTACAAACACTTTGACAGTTTGTTTTACCCGTTGAAAATCTTTTGCGCCATAGTTGATACCTACGATAGGTTGCATTGCCTGCACTAAGCCAAATACTGGCACAATGGCCAACATCAATACGCGATAACAAGCGCCCATAAAAGCAATGTCGTTGTCATTGCCATAATAGGCTATAGATTTAAATACAAAGGTTTGCTGCACCAAAAACATCAGTTGCATCATCATAGCTGCTACCCCCACCCCCAACACTTTGGGCAAAATAGAACGGTCAAGGGTAACTTTTTTCAGATCAACCGGAAAGGAGTTTTTGCCTTTTACAAAATATAAGTAATTTAATACTGTGTATACTCCCAATGACGACACTGTGGCAAGCGAGGCACCTTCTATCCCCCAGCCAAACCCTGTAATAAACAAAGGATCAAGTACCATGTTAATGACCATGCTAATGGCAGCATACTTCATAGCAATGTTTACTTTACCTTCGGCACGAATGAGCATATTGGTGGCAATAGCAAAAACACGAAAAAAAGAACCTAGCATAAATATCTCGAGATAGGAGGTGCCATACACCAACACTTCGCCTTTGCCACCCATAAAAGCAATGAGGGGACTGGCGTAGATATACCCTAATACAGTGAGTATAGCCGAAAAAACAAGCGACATGCCTAATAAATTACTAAATACTTTTTGCTGGGTTTCTACATCTTGCGAACCAATGGCACGGCTCAATACCGAGGCAGAACCCACGCCAATCATCGCAGATAATGCGGCAGGAATCATAGTAATAGGCAATACCAAAGAAATGGCAGCCAAGGCGTTTTGACCAATAAGTTGTCCTACAAACAAAGCATCTACAAAGTTATTAATGCTCACGACAAGCATACCCAATATGCCAGGGGTAGCCATTTTAAACATTAATTTCCAGATGTTTTGATGAAGAATTTGCTCGCGTAAAGACGCTTTCTGATTAGACTTTTGCATAATTTAAATTAGGCCTGCGTTACGATGGTTATTTGGTATATGGTGGTATTTATGGTATATTTTCAATACTGAATTACGTGTTTTTAGTAATAAATTCTATAATTATATCAAGGTATAACATATCTTTAACAGGGCTTTTAGGGTAAACGAAAGGTAAAAAAAAGAGGCTGTCATAAGTATAGTTTTAGTTGGTATATTTATACCAAATGTTTGTATAAATATAGCTATTAAGGTTGCTTTTCAGTCAATAAGTATGAGGGCAACCTGACCACATATTGCCTGGGGCGACCGTTGTATAGACGTAGTTTGAAATGTTCACCACTAAAAAACAAGTGATTTGCCACCATTACAACGCTTATTTGAGGGTGATTAAGTTATGTTTGCAAAAAATAATTTAATTTTAGCCAGTAAACCGATTTTTATTGAATTCTATATTGTATACACTGTTTGTCAACAAATGTCCATGAAATATACGCGTTTAAGATTTGCTTTATCTATTGTTATTGGTATGTCCTGCTTTATGGCACAGGCACAGCAAGCATCTGCCCTACTCAATGGTGCAAAAAAAACCATCCAGGCACTGGCAGCCCCCGAAATGCACGGCAGGGGTTACATTAAAAACGGAGACAAAATAGCCGCTGAGTTTATTGGTCAAGCGTTTAAAAAAGCAGGGCTCAAGGCTTTTAATGACAGTTACTTCCAGAAATTCCCTATCAATATCAATGTGTTCCCTCGCAGAATGCGCCTAAAAATAGGCGGCAAAAAACTAAAACCAGGGATTGACTTTATTATTCACCCCACTTCAAAAACAGGCAGAGGACGGGGCAAATTACGCTGGCTAGATACTTTATTGCTTCAAGAGCCTATCCGCCTAAAATCGTTTTTGGCAAGCAATATTTCTAAAAATATATTGGTATACAAGGCTACGTATATGCGTAAGTTGCGGCAAAGCAACAAGGTGCCCAAAAAGCTTTTCGACAAGCTGCAAGAATCAAAAGCAGCTATAGAGCTACATACTAAGCTTACGGCTGGTTTTGCCAGCAAACCCGTCAATCGCCCTATTTTGATGGTACAAACAAGTAGCTTTGATATGACCGCACGACGCGCCAAGTTTGCTATAGACAACAAGCACCTGCAACGTTACACTACCCAAAACGTGATTGGCTATATAGAGGGGCAGCACGAGCCCGATTCTTTTATGGTTTTTACGGCACACTACGACCATATGGGGCGGATGGGCAAAAAGATTTATTTTCCGGGTGCCAACGACAACGCCAGTGGCATTGCACTTTTGCTGGAGTTAGCCAAATACTATAGTCAAAACAAACCCAAACACTCTATGATGTTTATTGCTTTTGGCGCCGAAGAAGTAGGCTTGATTGGTTCGTATTACTACGTAAAAAATCCTACGGTAGACTTGGGCAATATCAAGTTTCTGGTTAATTTTGACATGGTAGGTACTGGTGACGATGGCATAAAGGTAGTCAATGGATCGGTATACCGCAAAGAGTTTGACCGACTGACAGCGATTAATCGAAAGAAAAAATTATTACCTGAGGTAAAAATAAGGGGGCGAGCACCCATTTCTGACCATTATTTTTTTACGCAGAATGGGGTTCCTAGTTTTTATATATACACGTTGGGAGGCATCAGGGCTTACCATGATATTTTTGATCGTGACAAAACATTGCCCCTGACCAAGTTTGAACAGCTTTTTGAATTGATTACCACTTTTGCTGACAGTTTTTAATAGTGTGCACAGGGTTTAGCCATCGGCTACACCCTGTTTCACAGGTAACTAATCAATTCATCATACATTCATTTTCTATTAGCTACTTGTCGCCTGTCTTTAATGGCTTGCCACTATTTGTTTTTTTGCTACAAAAAAGTTTTTCTTATATCGCAAGTGGACTTTTCGCCTACATGCTCAAGGTTTTGTTCCAGCCATTTGTCGGCATACTTTCTTCCCAGCTCTTTGAGCTTAGTCAAAAAGCCCCAGGAGGCATTCAACTTACTTGATAAGTTAAGCGCCCACAAATCTTCTTCCGGATTAATGTTATGCATTCTTATTTTTTGAAACTCATCCCCTGGGTTGATCCCCTCTTTGAGCAAACGGTCAACAAAAGCTACCCGGCGCATTTCGAGCATCAGGCTAGAGTTAAAGCTGAGTTCGTTGATACGATCGCGAATGCCTTCTGGCGAGGTGGGTGTGTCAGGTATATTGATTGGGTTAATTTGCACCAGCATAATGTCGTGACATTGGGTATTGCTAATTAATGGAAAGATAGGTGGGTTACCCATGTACCCTCCATCCCAATAGTCTTCCCCGTTGATGGTGACTGCTGGAAACAAAGTAGGCAAACAAGCCGATGCAAGTACTGCATCTAGCGACATTTCGCTGAGGTTGAACACTTTGGCACGACCACGCCTTACATTGGTGGCGCATACATATAGTTTGGTTACTTTGCATTTTTGCAACTCTTCAAAGTTTACCAAATCGCCCAATATCTTGCGTAAAGGATTATGGTGGGTAGGGTTCAGCTGGTAGGGAGACACAAACAACGACATGACTTCGGTAGCACGGTAAAAGGGCGAGTAGTCCATATTCCCTTCAAGCCCAAAGTAACCATCCATCCAGGTAGGCTGTAATGGAGTACGCGCAGCATATTCTGAATTGGTTTTCCAAAACTTGTGCAGCAGCTCTCTGGCTGTTGAGCGCCCGCCTATATGCAAGCCATACGCCAGCACCGAGGCATTCATGGCTCCGGCACTGGTACCTACAAAACCATCCAGGATTAAGTCTTCCTGTTCTAAAAAACGATCTAATACTCCCCAGGTAAAGGCTCCGTGGGCACCTCCACCCTGTAAAGCCAGCGAGAGATGTTTGGTTTGTTTGCTCATAAGTTTTTTTTAGTCTTTTCTTTTATAGAATGATGAAGGTAGTGGTTTTATCAGAAGAAGTAATAAGTAAGTCTACCAAAATAATTGCTTTTATTTTTGTAGGCTTCACAAGTTATTTTGATAGTTTATTTAACAACCAGCACATAGTTTCGTTTGTTTAAAAATTCGTTGATTGATTTTTACCTAATTAAGACTGAATTAGTCATAAAAATATCTATTTTTATTTTTTCATAAGCTACTGTTAATCAATGTCTTGATTTACAGCTATTTTTTTATTCTTTATTTCCAAACACTCCAAATAAATTGTTAGTGCTGTAAAAGCAAATGTGATCGTATGAGTCAACAACAAACAGGCATAGGATACTATAAAATAGAAAAAACCCTGGGTACTGGCGGAATGGGCACCGTATACCTGGCGACCCATACTCAAATTGGTCGCCAGGCAGCCATTAAAGGCTTGAAGCCTCACCTTGCCAAAAACCCGGACATTCGTATGCGGTTTAAAAATGAAGCTGCCTTGATGGCAAAGCTCCACCACCCCAACATTGTAGACTTATATGATTATGTAGAATTGGGCGAGAACCTGTTTTTGGTGATGGAATACGTGCAGGGAGTTACACTGGAGCAATATACCAGCGAAATTTCAGGCCCATTGAGCGAAAGCCAGGCCAAGAGGGTGTTTGCCAAAATACTGGATGCATTTGCTTATGCTCACCAACGGGGCATCGTACACCGTGATATTAAACCTGCCAACATTATGATTACCCAAATGGGTGATGTGAAAATAATGGACTTTGGTATTGCCAAAATGGTAGACAACCAAGAGATAAACCTGACCCAGGCGGGGGTGAGGCTAGGGACTATTTATTATATGAGTCCTGAACAAATAAGGGCTTGGGAGATAGACGCACGCAGCGATATTTTCAGTTTAGGCATTACCCTATTTGAGATTCTCACTGGTAAGCTGCCTTATTCAGAAGAGTTGGGAGAGTACGATCTGAGCCAAAAAATTGTCAATGACCCGTTGCCACGTCTCAAAGAGTTTTTGCCAGCGGCAAGTAGCCATATGCAAAAAATAATAGACAAGGCGACTGCCAAAGACCCTGATCATCGTTTTCAGAATGCCGAACAGTTTAAAAAGGCCTTGTTTGATGCTACTTTGTTGGGCAAACAAGAAACTGAAGAAGAACACCTTCACCAGGTAGTATGGAACATTAACCAAGAGCAGTTGGTGCATCCACCCAAAAAGCATTTGCAACAAGTAGAAGGTAGCCCGACAAATACCCCAATGAGTTCTGAAACGGCCGAAATAGAAAACCTACCTACGGCTCAGCCCGAAAAAAATGCCGACCCAATTGACCAATCCAGCACTGAGTCACCTCAGTTTAAAGCAGAAAAAGAAGAGTTGTTGCTTAAAAATTACTTTGGCATTGTGTCTACCCGAAGGGTGCAATATTTCCGCAATCAGGATTTGTTTGAAAAGGGCAAAAAAGAGCGCTTGTTTTTATCACAGGTAATAGATGTAGAATATAGTTCACGCCGCGAACTATTGGCTGGTGCTGTGTTTATGCTCATTGCTGCCGGCCTTTTTATATTGGGGCACGTCATTACTTATGTCCTGGCTATTAGTTTTTTATTTTTTAGTATTGTGTGTTTTTCGCACTTTCCAAGCCTTACGGTAGTGCGCAAAGATGGTAAAAAAGTCAAGATGAAGGGTTGGCCCTGGCACCTCAAACAATCTAAAAAGTTTTTGGTGAGTTTAAGAAGTCAACTGAGCAAAAAGAAAAGGTTCTAACCACTTCTTTTATTTACACTATTTATCCTCAAAAATTTTATACCCATAAACCTTACCCAAGAGTACACTTTCACCGTAAGTATGTCTTAACTAAAGGTAAAAAATATCTATATTGAATTTAACGCAAAATACTGTAAAGTTAGGCTGAGTCTAAGAGCTTGTTAAACATAAGTGCGCATTTTTAATCCACTATAGAGCTTTATTTTTCATCATTCCTCATGCAGTTTGCACAATGATCTTCTTAAAGTTAATTATTTACTCAAAAACGAACTCAACCACTCTCTCTACACCTTAGAAGTGGTTTATTGATTAAAACTTATGCACATGAAAAATTTTACGAGAAAAGTACTGTCCTTTGCTTTCTTACTTTGCTGGGGGCTGGTGCTACTTACTGGTTGTACCAAAATAGTAGAAACCGATCAAATACCACAAATTTTTACTGACACCAAATACTTGGTAAGTGCCACATTGGTAGCTGATATTTCAGCCGAAAACCTCACTAATCGTTATGGTGGAGAGTATTTGCCTTTAGATAATGAATTGGAAGCTATTCAAGGGTTGCCAGGCATCAAGGTATATAAACTTGTATACAAAACTAAAGATGCGGATGGTAATGATATTACTGCGTCGGGTGCTTTTTTATATCCTATCAATACCTCCGGTGCCAAACCTTTGTTGAGTTATCAACACGGCACCATTACAACCGAAGCAGGGGCTCCATCGTCTTATGGCACTTCTGCTGACTCATTTATAGGCGGAACTTTTCTCGCCTCTTTAGGCTACGTGGTGTCTATGCCCGACTACTTGGGCTATGGCGAAAACGCTGCCGCTGATCACCCTTATGAACACCGGGCTACGTTGGCTTCAGCATCGCTGGATATGCTGCGTGCTTCTAAAGAGTTCAGCGCCAAGCAAAACATTGAGCTCAATAATCAATTATTTTTGACTGGATACTCTGAAGGTGGATCGGCCACTACTGCCCTGCACCAACTGATAGAGAGCTCGGCAAGTAGTGAGTTTACCATCACTGCCAGCACCCCAGCTGCGGGCGCTTACGACAAGATCACGTTTGCAAAGAATATTACAGTAAAAGACAAACCTATGCTCAATATTAAAAATTACTCATGGGTAATTTTGACTTATAATAAACTGTATGGCTTAAACCGTCCTTTGACTTATTATTTCAATGAACCTTATGCCACCAATATAGCCAATCAGCCTGAAGGTGAGGGCATTACTATTGACATAGAACAAAACCCTACTAAGCTTTTTACTGCTGAATTTCGCAATGGGCTACTCAACGATACAGACACTGAGTTTTTAAATGCATTGCGTGATAACTCTACTTTTGATTGGAAACCCAATGCTCCCCTTCGCTTGATTCACGGTACTGCCGATGAGTTTGTGTTGTTTGTAAACTCGCAAAGTGCTTTTGATAAAATGACTGCCAATGGTGCTACCAATGTTACCCTATTCCCAATTAACGGCACTGGGCACTTTGAGTCGGTGCCAGCGTATGTAATAGAGGTTTCTAAGTATTTTGATACTTTTAGATAATATAGGGATTTAGGTTCTGGGGTTTGGAGTACCAGGTACTCTACCCAGCTTTTTTTCTAGCGCCATCGCCTCAGATCGTGTCTCCACGAGCTGACCGAAACCTTGAAAAGCACTGTTCCCTGGCTCTGTGACAGGGCGATTTAGCTTTGCTGAGCACCGACATTCATCGGTATCTAAGGACTCGTAAACTCGGTTGTGGAGACACAAACCGAGGCGAAGATAGTCATCAAGGGATTAGGGTTTAGGCGCTAGGTACGCCCTTAACAATAAAAGGCAAGCACACCCAAGGGTATGCTTGCCTTTTTTAATATTGTTTGAGGTATACCTTCACTTGTATTGCTTAGGGCTACTCATATATATCTACTTATACATCACAGCTTTTATCGCGTCTAATGTACGTTTGGTATTGGGCAATACGGCTTCTATCAAAGTAGGAGCATACGGCAACGGTACATCCATACTATTGATCCGATGAATAGGCGCGTCTAAATAATCAAAAGCGTGCTTTTGTACATGGTAAGTAATCTCAGACGAGATAGCCGCCAATGGCCAGGCTTCTTCTACAATTACCAGACGATTGGTTTTTTGTACCGATTTCACCACCGATGCATAATCAATTGGGCGCACTGTACGTAAGTCTATTACTTCTACCGAAATGCCTTCTTTGGCAGCTTCAGCTGCGGCTTCAAGCGCTATTTTGAGCATTTTACCAAAAGTAACCAAGGTCACATCGCTTCCTGCTTGTTTTATATCAGCTACTCCCAAAGGAATCATGTATTCGCCATCAGGCACTTCGCCCTTATCTGCATACATCAATTCTGACTCCATAAATATTACAGGGTCTTCGTCTCTGATCGATGACTTTAACAAGCCTTTGGCATCATAAGGGTTAGAAGGTACTACTACCTTAAGCCCGGCGCAGTTGGCATACCAGCTCTCAAAATTTTGCGAGTGCTGAGAACTCAACATTCCAGCGTTACCAGTGGGTCCACGAAATACGATGGGTACTCCATATTGCCCTCCAGACATCGACATCATTTTTGCAGCTGAGTTTATTATCTGGTCAATTGCTACCAGTGAAAAGTTAAAGGTCATAAACTCAATGATAGGGCGGAGACCATTCATTGCCGCTCCTACACCAATCCCTGCAAAACCGAGTTCGGCTATAGGGGTATCTATTACTCTTTCGCTCCCAAACTGATCAAGCATTCCCTGACTCACCTTATACGCTCCATTGTATTCGGCTACTTCTTCACCCATCAAAAATACCCGCTCATCCCGAGTCATTTCCTCGGTCAGGGCTTCGCGTAAAGCTTCTCTGAACTGTATTTGTCTCATTGTTGATTGTGCAATTGTTGTCTATTAGTTTGGGTAAAGCTAGTAATTAGTTTATAATTTGCCAAACATCTGTACCAATCAAAAAACAGGGGGGAAAAAAAGTGCTAAGTTTGTATATTGTTTATCTATTACTCGTTAAGCCCACTTATTTTATGCTTAAAAAGATGCAGTGATTTTGATACAAAAAAAATATTCCAACAATGTGATTTTTTCAAATTGTTTAAATGCCAGATAAAAAGACTATTTCGCTCTTCAAGTCTTTCCCTTGCAGTAATTGCAAGAGGTTGCTGCAAAAAACTGGTTTTATTTATCCATTGTCAACATTGCTCACTCCTAAACTTTTCTAAATACTCAAAAAACAATTCCAAAGCGCGGTACTCATCATGTTGGGCTTCTTCCATTAGTATTGCCTCCCAAAAATCAACCTCAGGGTTGTCTTTGTAATGTCCAAGCCATTGAATGAAACCATTGTGCCCAAAAAAATCATCTTCATAAGGGTATTGACTCACATAACGCCCTACGCTATAGCCCATCAGAAAAGTAGAAAGGGTTGACAAACGGGGTTCTTTAAGGTACATACCAGGGCGTTGCTGTAGGTGTTGCAACAAAAAATCGGTCAAAGTTTCGTAAGTTTTTTCGTTCATCTTTGTTGGTATTGTAAGCAATTGATTACAAACTATAACCCGGATTAATCACCTCATAATAAACTAGTTACCCTCATACAACTTGCATCATATTCAAAGCTTATTCGAATGCTTTCTCAGCGCTGTTTTGAACATATATGATTCAGATCATAAAGCAGGTATTTTACCGTCCCTAACTTTGAGGCATTATCAAAGTAATTACCCAGAAATTATAAAATAATTTACCGTTATGATCAGTAAAGAAAACATAGCAATCGTAAAATCAACTGTGCCTGTTTTAGAGACTCAAATACATACTATTACGCAGGCTTTTTATAAACGTTTGTTTAAAAACCATCCCCAACTGAAGGAAGTGTTTAACATGACCCACCAGGCTAAAGGCAGCCAACCCAAGGCGCTTGCTACGGCTATTTTTCAGTATGCCCGCTACATAGAACAACCCGAAGTACTGAAAGCAGCTATAGCCATGATTGCCGAAAAACACGTGAGTTTGAGCGTAACTCCTACTCAATACGAGGTAGTGGGCGAAAACCTATTGGCAGCCATCAAAGAGGTCTTGGGCGATGCCGCCACTCCCGAAGTGTTGGGCGCCTGGGCAGAGGCTTATGGTCAACTTGCCCAACTGCTTATTGGAGAAGAAGAACGTCGTTATGCCAGTCGCGAAGTGCAACCAGGAGGTTTTAGGGGACATAAACAGTTTGTGGTAGCCAAAAAAGTAAAGGAGAGCGAAGTAATTACGTCACTTTATCTGCAACCCAAAGATGGTAGCCCCGCCCCTGCCTTTGTACCTGGGCAATACATTGCCCTTAAAACGAATATACCTGGCGAAGCCCACCCCCACACCCGCAACTACAGTTTATCGGATGCTTGCCAACCCGATTATTTGCGCATTAGTGTAAAAAAAGAAGGACTGGTGTCTGGTTACTTACACGATCAGGTGACTCAAGGCGACGAACTCACCGTAGGCATGCCTGCTGGTGTATTTACGTTGCAACCTTCGCAGCACCCGGTACTACTCATTGCGGGTGGGGTGGGTATTACCCCTTTGCTGAGCATGTATAAAACATTGGTAAAAGAAGGCAAACGAGAGGTAGTGCTGGTGCAGTGCACCCAAAATAGTGAAGTACACGCCTTTAGGGATGAAGTAAACATTGGCATCAATGCCAAAGCACAAGCAATGACAGTATACGACCAACCTACATTTGATGACCAGCTCAGGCAAAATTTTGATTTTGAAGGTTTTTTGTCTGCTGAAATGCTAAGACCATTAGTGAAAACTCAAAGTGAGGTATATTTGTGTGGTTCTCCGGTATTTATGAGCCACGTATTGGGCTTGTTGGAAGGATTGGGGATAACCAAAGATCAAATATTTTATGAGTTTTTTGGGCCTACCGATGCGCTCACCCCTGCCACGGTTGACTATGCATAAATTATTGGTGCTTATAAAAAATAAAAGGAGTAAGAAAAATCCTTACTCCTTTAGACATTATGAATATAAAATAAAATGAACCTTAAAAAAAGTCTTAATTGGGTTTACAAGGTTAGTGAACTATTTGCCCCCACCCTTACGCTTGGCTTTTCTTGCATCTTGCAAAGCCTTTAGCTTGGTTTGCTGTTCGCTAGTCAAAATAGTGCTCAATTCGGCACGGTAGGCTTTGCGAGCAGTTCTCAATGCTTTACGATCATTTGAAGCTTTGGCTGCATCTCTGGCTTTTTGCCAGGTAAGGTTTGCCGCTTGTAATTTGGTGGTTTGGTCAGCGTTTAGTTCCAACTTTTTGGTCAAATTCTTGGCTACTTTTTCAGCACGTTGTTCAGGCGTCCAGTCAGCCCGCTTGCCGTTTTGGGCATACGATGCATTAACCAATAATACCATCAACAATGATAGTACACTAAAACGGGTGATGTTGGCAAGAGTTGCTCTCATGATTTTGTGATTAATAAGTGATATAATAATAAAAAATACTCCCTGGGTTACAGGGTTTGCAAGCTTAGATGTATCTTTTACCCAAAGGATTAATCTAAGCCTGCTTTTTTTTCAAATTATTTCCCACACCACACATAAACCATTACTTATCAGTGCTTTACAATAATTTAATTTCTTTGTGTTTGCCTAAATTTCTTATACTGATTGCGGGTTAAAATCGTTTTTAACTCTGCATGGTAAGCTTTTCGGGCTGCTCTTACTGCGGTTTGGTCTTGGTGGGTTTTAGCCACTTCGCGGGCACGCTGAAAAGTCAGATTTGCTTCTTCTACTTTGGCGATCTGTGCCACACTTAAACCCAAACTTTTAGTCATAAGCTGTACGGCTTTTTTAGTACGCTGCTCAGCAGTTAGCTGCTTGTTACGCTGGGCGTAAGAAACTGTGTTTACCAATAGTACCATCAACAATGATGATACACCTAAGCGAGTAATGTTGGCAATGGTTGCTTTCATAATTGTAAAGCATTAAAAATATATATTGTCTTTTAAAGTATAAAAAGTTTTTGTCCTGATCTGCCAGGATGTGAGAGCTTAGACGATGCTTTTGTAAAAAGGATTAGTCTAAGCTCATTTATTTTTCACTTTTTTAAATACTATTTTTCAACAACAGTATAACTCATTGCTAATCAACTTTAGCCACGTCTACCCTTGCGTTTTTTTCTTTTCTTCATTTGCTCAAACTTCGAGTATTGCTCACTGGTTAAAATCGTTTTTAACTCCGCCCGATAAGCTTCGCTGGCACTTTTCATTGCCGCACGATCGCGGGTAGTTCTTGCTGCGTCTTTGGCAGTTTGCATTTTTAGGTTAGCTGCCTGCACCTGGGTAGTTTGGTCAGCATTTAACCCTAGTTTTTTGGTCAAACGTTTGGCGGCTTTTTCAGCGCGTTGCTCAGCCGTCAGGTTGTTGCCTCGACGTCCACGCTGGGCATAAGAAGCCGCATTTACCAATAGTACCATTAACAGTGATAATACACCTAAGCGAGTAATATTTACAACAGTTGTTTTCATTGTTCTTTAATTTTAAATGGTTGTTTTGTTCAAATACACCCATTAGACACCGATGTGTGTTTTTTATTCCCTCCATCGACTATTTTTTTTCATATTTTTGATTGTAGCCAATAAAAACACACTTTTCAAGGCTTTATTTTTTTTGAAAAAAATATCCTAAGCAATTTGATTCCCCATTTTACAAGCATACTTTTACATGTATACTAACTTTATTCTATGATCAAAATCCCTCTAAACATGCAGGCTCGCCGAAATAAAGGAAACCGAAGATTGGTGGAACCAGTTGAGCAACAAAACCCAAATTGAGCTCAATCAATTGTATAGTCTTAAGCCCCGACAAGGTTCTAGCGACCATTGCTCAGGTCACCCTGAGGTAAAACCTTCGCGGGGGTGGAGGTTTGAGGTGAATTTGCTACGATAAGCATTCAAAGAAGACTAGTACAACGGGAACTAAATTCCTAATGATTTATTCAGCGACTTTTGCCCTCTTACTTCATCGCCAAAAAGTTAGATAGCTAAGGTTCCGATATGCATCGGAATTCAGAAAGCGAACTATCCGCCATTTTCACGATTCGTTAGAGAACAAAATCCATCCAAATTAATTCATTATTTACTTAATCCCCATTGTACTAGAAACCTTAAAACCAGCTCCAAACCTGCCAGGATTCTATGACCACGCTAGAAGAGAAATACCTCTAAATGACATCGCTCTGTTCTTGCCAATTCACGTATACAATCATGCAATTTTGCCCAATACTAATTTTATTCTATGATCAAAATCCCATCAAACATGAATGCTCACCTGAACGATGCCGAAACAAGGGAAACCGAAGATTGGTGGAACCAGTTGAGCGAGGACGCACAAATTGAGTTAAATCAATTGTATAATAATGTTGAATCGGGAAATAAAGAAGCAGAAGAAAATGGGGTTGAACTCATTCCAATTGCTGTATACGGTGAGTTTGTGGAAGATGAACGCAGAGACCGACGCGAACAGGTACAAAACGACATCTGGCGACAAGGTTTTATGGAATACCTCATCAACCACGAGATTTATATCACTGGCTGGGGCAGAACCTTTCACTTAGGGGGTACCTGTCGGGCTCATCCCAAAGCGCGTAAAGCGCTCATTAGTGGGGTTTGTACCTGCCAATTACACTTGCCCTTACCAGGATAAAAGTTGTCCTATGCGAAAATTGTTGAGTAAGCAACCAGGCAAATCGCTCAGGCTACTGGCTAGGTTTAAAAAATAGCCAAGTCTGATTTCAAACACCAGTGCTTAGGTACTGGTGTTTTTTTGTAGTAGAACCAATTAAAGCAAAACCTAGCAGGTTTGCGAAGACAATTCAAACAAAAAAAATAACCTCTCCGCCTCGGGCAGTGTCTCCACACCCGATCGAAACTTCGTACTTTGCAAACTTCACAGAGGTTTCTCATTTTTTATAAGAAAGCCCTGTAATTACGAGTATGTGACTAGTGGACTCACCATATAAAGCATTGATTTTCAGTAAATTAAACTATTTCTTCTTTGTAAAAGGCGGGCTATTTTCTTATATTTATACTTTCACAGTGAAAGTAAGCCCAAGAGGTGTAAACTTGCAGGTTCTCCTCAAGGGCTTTTTGCAAAATATAAATTATTCTACATATGCAAGATGTTAATTTAAACTCAGAGGTACAAAACGTTACCATTCCTCAATCTATGATCAACATTTTTGCCCAAAGTATATACGCTCACTTGGAGGCAGTAGCACTTGACGCCAACGCTTCGCTAGAACTGTTCGAAAACCAAGAATACACTCAAGTAAAAACTTTTCTACAGGCAAATATTCAACAAATGCAATACGCGCTCAACAACGTAGAAATATTGGGTAGGATGGAACAAAAATCAATATAAAATACCAAAGCCCTGACCCATATTAGGGCTTTTTTCTTTGAATTATCTACAATAAGCATTCAAAGAAGATTTAAAACTTTCATGAGTCGTTTACAAACGTTCGGGTGAGCAGTGCTCAGGTCACCCTGCGGTAAGACCTTCGCAGGAGGTAATATTTTGAATTGTCTACAATAAGCATTCAAAGAAGATTTAAAACCTTCATAAGTCGTTTACAAACATTCAGGTGAGCAGTGCTCAGGTCACCCTGCGGTAAGACCTTCGCAAGAGGTAATATTTTGAATTGTCTACAATAAGCATTCAAGGAAGATTTAAAACTTTCATAAGTCGTTTACAAACGTTCGGGTGAGCAGTGCTCAGGTCACCCTGCGGTAAGACCTTCGCAAGAGGTAATATTTTGAATTGTCTACAATAAGCATTCAAAGAAGATTTAAAACTTTCATAAGTCGTTTACAAACGTTCGGGTGAGCAGTGCTCAGGTCACCCTGCGGTAAGACCTTCGCGGGGGTGGTGAATTTGTTTTGTTAAAACCAGCGACCAACCTGTCAGGAGGTAATATTTTGAATTATCTACAATAAGCATTCAAAGAAGATTTAAAACCTTCATAAGTCGTTTACAAACATTCAGGTGAGCAGTGCTCAGGTCACCCTGCGGTAAGACCTTCGCAAGAGGTAATATTTTGAATTGTCTACAATAAGCATTCAACGAAGATTTAAAACCTTCATAAGTCGTTTAAACATTCGGGTGAGCAGTGCTCAGGTCACCCTGCGGTAAGACCTTCGCGGAGGTGGAGGTTTAAGGTGAATTTGTTTTGTTAAAACCAGCGACCAACCTGTCAGGAGGTAATATTTTGAATTGTCTACAATAAGCATTCAAAGAAGATTTAAAACTTTCATAAGTCGTTTACAAACGTTCGGGTGAGCAGTGCTCAGGTCACCCTGCGGTAAGACCTTCGCGGGGGTGGAGGTTTAAGGTGAATTTGTTTTGTTAAAACCAGCGACCAACCTGTCAGGAGGAAATAGTTTGAATTGACTACAATAAACATTCAAAGAAGATTTAAAACTTTCATAAGTTGTTTACAAACATTCGGGTGAGCAGTGCTCAGGTCACCCTACGGTAAGACCTTCGCAAGAGGTAATATTTTGAATTGTCTACAATAAGCATTCAAGGAAGATTTAAAACCTTCATAAGTCGTTTACAAACGTTCGGGTGAGCAGTGCTCAGGTCACCCTGCGGTAAGACCTTCGCGGGGGTGGAGGTTTAAGGTGAATTTGTTTTGTTAAAACCAGCGACCAACCTGTCAGGAGGTAATATTTTGAATTGTCTACAATAAGCATTCAAAGAAGATTTAAAACTTTCATGAGTCGTTTACAAACATTCGGGTGAGCAGTGCTCAGGTCACCCTGCGGTAAGACCTTCGCAAGAGGTAATATTTTGAATTGTCTACAATAAGCATTCAAAGAAGATTTAAAACTTTCATGAGTCGTTTACAAACATTCGGGTGAGCAGTGCTCAGGTCACCCTGCGGTAAGACCTTCGCAAGAGGTAATATTTTGAATTGTCTACAATAAGCATTCAAAGAAGATTTAAAACCTTCATAAGTCGTTTACAAACGTTCGGGTGAGCAGTGCTCAGGTCACCCTGCGGTAAGACCTTCGCGGGAGGTAAAAGGTACGCCCCTACAAGGGGGATTTTAGAAAGGTTTGAAACCTTCATAAGTCGTTTACAAACGTTCGGGTGAACAGTGCTCAGGTCACCCTGCGGTAAGACCTTCGCGGGAGGTAATATTTTGAATTGTCTACAATAAGCATTCAAAGAAGACTCAAAAACCAGATTTTCGATACAAAGCACTTACCTGATTCTCAAAACAATTCAAGCCAAAAAAACAAGTGCCTCTACTTGTAGTTTATAGCTCATGACCTATCACTATTTAAGGTTAAAATGCTTTATATTCACAAGCAAAAACAAACGCCCAATGACGCACGATTTTAAGAATGTAGCCGAAGCTTTCGAATGGTTTATGAACAATGTATATCCAGGTTTGTCTACTGCCCATAAGCTCAAGCTTAAAGACGTAAAATATGATTATTACCACCCCAACCGAACGGGGGTATCGGAAAAGCGCATGCGACGGGTATTGAGTGAACACGGGAAGGTTGAAGACATTGTAAGGTACCATATCAAAGGGCGGAAATAGTTTGCTCTACTGCTTCACTTGCCCCTGCCTTTGCCCACACAATATTTTGCCTCCTTATTTTTTTCTTCTATAAAATATTTGAAAATCTCAGCCTTTCCATATACTTTTACATACTAAACGTTCAGTAAATGCCGATAAAAAAAACCACTAAAGAGGAAATTATTGCTATTTGTACCCAGGTTTTCCGCAAACAAGGGTATTACCGCACCACGCTCGATCAGCTTGCCAAGGCTAATGGATTGACTAAGGGGGTGTTTTATCATCATTTCAAAAACAAAGAAGCCATTATGCAAGAGGTGCTCAAGGCATCTTATAGTTACTTCAAAGCCAAGGTTTTCTCTATTGCTTACCAAGACCAAGTGCCCGCTCACGACCGTATGCAGCAAATGATTGAGGCGTCGAACCGGGTGTTTTCTAAAGACTGTCAGGGTTGTATTTTTGCCAATACTGCACTGGAAATCACCCACATAGAAGAAGCTTTTGCCGAATTTACAAAAGTGTTCTTTGTAGATTGGGAACGGGCTTTTGTATACATTTTAGAGAACGAATACCAACCCAACAAGGCACAACAACTGGCACATCAGATCATTGCTGATATTGAGGGTTCGTTGATTTTGATGCAGGTACACAAAAACAAGGAGTTTCTGACCAAGGCTTTTGAACGTACTATGCGGCATTTGGGCAGTTAATGCCTTGGCAGATGGCAGGGTAAAATATCACATTTGCAAATATAATAAAAAAGTTCTTAAACTTTTAACTATGTTGACTGGTTTAGGTCTTTTGACTGGCTGTATAAGTTTTTGCATACTGAGCGTTCAGTAAAACTAGTGCTTAGTCAATGCTTGGATTGGGGATAGAATGTGGATGAATAATGCAGTCAGGCGAGGCGCAAAAAACGCGCATAGCTGTAGCTACGCAAGTTTTTTTGCAACAAAGAATGACAAAATTATTCGCCGCAGTTATCCCTAAATATAACCTTGACTAAGTACTAGCCAAGGAACTGGGGCAAAAAAAGCATTCAGCGTTGCTCAAGTTACCAGGCAAAGAAATATCACTACAAAACCAATGATTAAAAAAGTATAAAAAAGATTATGTACAACAAATTACTTTCACCACTTGACTTGGGTTTTACTACCTTAAAAAACCGGGTATTGATGGGCTCGATGCACACTATGCTCGAAGAAGCTCCTAATGGATTTGAACGCGCAGCAGCTTATTATGCCGAACGTGCCAGGGGACAGGTAGGGTTGATTGTTACAGGTGGGATTGCTCCTAATGTTGAGGGCTCGGTAGCCCCAGGAGCTGCCAAGCTTGACGAACCCAAAGAGGTGGCAAAACATCAGCTCATTACCCAAGCAGTACACCAAGAGGGAGGTAAAATATGTATGCAAATTTTGCACACTGGACGCTACGCTTATCACCCAATGGCAGTGGCACCTTCACCTCTGAAAGCACCTATTGCGCCTTTTCCTCCCAAAGAACTGGACGCAGCTGGCATAGAAAAACAAATTGCGGCTTTTGTTAATTGTGCCGCCCTGGCACAAGAAGCAGGCTACGACGGAGTAGAGGTGATGGGCTCGGAGGGTTATTTGATTAACCAGTTTATTGCAAAAAAAACCAACAAACGCGAAGATGAATGGGGAGGTGCTTATGAAAATCGCATCAAGTTTCCAACTGAAATTGTAAGAAGGGTACGTGAAAAAGTAGGACCTGATTTTATCATCATTTATCGTTTGTCTATGCTCGACCTGGTAGAGGATGGCAGTACCTGGGACGAAGTGGTAACTCTTGCCAAAGAAATAGAAAAGTCGGGGGCTACTATTATCAATACAGGCATTGGCTGGCACGAGGCGCGTATTCCTACCATTGGTACTGTAGTGCCACGCGGTGGTTTTGCTTGGGTAACCAAGCGTATGATGGGCGAAGTAAACATTCCTTTGATTGCCACCAACCGCATAAACACTCCCGAAATAGCTGAGCAAGTGTTGCAAGAGGGTTGCGCTGATATGGTATCTATGGCTCGCCCATTTCTTGCCGATGCGTTTTTTGTACAAAAGGCAATGGACAATAAGTCTAACGAAATCAATACTTGTATTGCCTGTAATCAAGCCTGTCTTGACCACACTTTTCAGGGCAAGCTTACCTCTTGCTTGGTAAACCCCAGGGCTTGTCACGAAACCGAGCTTAATTACACCCCTGCCGAGCAAAAGAAAAAGGTGGCAGTAGTAGGTGCCGGCCCTGCAGGGCTTGCCAGTGCTACCGTATTGGGCGAACGTGGGCATACAGTAGATTTGTTTGAGGCTGAAGGCGAAATTGGTGGACAGTTTAATATGGCCAAGGTGATTCCGGGCAAAGAAGAGTACGGCGAAACCATTCGCTATTATGATGTAATGCTCAAAAAATACGGGGTAAATGTACATCTCAACCACCGGATAATGCTTGATGAATTGGTAGCGGGTAATTATGACGAGATCATCATTGCTACTGGAGTTACTCCACGCCAGGTCAACTTTGAAGGTGCCCACCACGCCAAGGTATTGAGTTATGCAGATGTATTGTATAAAAACAAGCCTGTAGGCAACAAGGTAGCCATTATTGGTGCCGGTGGAATTGGTTTTGATATGGCGGAATTTTTGGCGCACCAGCCAGAGCATGAGTCGCCAAGCCTCCATACTGCCAACTATATGAAAGAGTGGGGAGTAGACATGGAGTATAGCAAAGGTGGGGCGCTTACTGCTGCCGAACCTGCCCCGTCGCCCCGTGAAATTTATTTACTCAAACGCTCTACTGGCAAACACGGCAAAAACTTAGGAAAAACCACAGGGTGGATTCACCGTAGCAGCCTGAAAATGAAGGAGGTAAAAATGATGGGGAATGTAGAATACCAAAAGGTAGATGATGCAGGATTCCACATTGTGCGCGATGGCAACCCTGAGGTGCTTGCGGTAGACCATGTGGTGGTATGTGCCGGACAAGAGCCTCTACGCGATATGTACGAAGAGCTTAAGGCAAAAGGATTGAGTGTTCATTTGATTGGTGGGGCAAATGTAGCTGCCGAACTGGATGCTAAAAAAGCCATCAATGAAGCTTCTTATTTGTGTGCGAAACTGTAGATAGCCTATTTGTTAGAATTTCAATGCTGTTTCACTACGTTCGGTTCCTTGACAAAGCTTTTAGCCGTTAACTTTCATCTGTTACAGAGGGCTCACTCACTTATTTTTTTTAAGGCGCGGTAATTAAGGAAGCAGTAGTAAACTAGTATCTACCGATTTCATAAACCATTAATAATCAACGATATATAAAATCGACAATAGACTTGAGGCTGTAGAAGCTACCAACTATTCATACATAATAAACAATAACTAAAACACCCAAAACAATGAACAAACAAGTAATACTAAAACAACGCCCGGTGGGTTTACCAGATGAGTCTACCTGGGAAACAGTAAAAGCTGATATTCCTGCCGCAAAAGATGGCGAAGTAGTAGTAAAACAACACTATATTTCGCTTGACCCAGCTATGCGCGGCTGGATGAACGACTCCAAGTCTTATTTGCCTCCTGTGGGCATTGGCGAGGTAATGCGTGCCGGATCGGTAGGCGAAGTAGTAGAGTCTAAACATCCTGACTTTCAGGTGGGCGACTATCTTTCGGGTTGGGGTGGCGTGCAGCAATATGCAGCTACTGACGCCAAAGGTTGGTTTAAGGTAGACCCTAATTTGGTGTCGTTGCCTACTTACATTGGTACTTTAGGTATGCCCGGTATGACCGCTTACTTTGGTATTCTCGAAGTGGGTAAAATCAAGGAAGGCGAAACTGTGCTCATTTCGGGTGCAGCTGGTGCGGTAGGTAGCATTGCCGGACAGATTGCAAAAATCAAGGGCTGTAAAGTAGTAGGCATTGCGGGAGGTGCCGAAAAATGCGCTTACTTAAAAGATGAGCTTGGTTTTGACGGGGCTATCGACTACAAGAATGAGGATATTCAGGCTGCCATCAAACGCGAATGTCCTAAAGGAGTAGATGTGTACTTTGATAATGTAGGTGGTGATATTTTGGATGCGGCTCTTGCCAATTTGCGTATGCATGGGCGTGTTCCGTTATGTGGGGCTATCTCGCAATACAACAGCACCGAAGGTATTGCAGGACCTAAAAACTATTTGTCGTTATTGGTAAACCGAGGCACTATGCAAGGATTTATTATTTTGGATTATGTCAAAGACTACCAAAAGGCGGCCATGGAAATGGGCACCTGGATGGCGCAAGGCAAGCTCAAAAGCCGAGAAGATGTACACGAAGGTATCGAGAATTTTAGAGAAACCTTTTTGCGTTTGTTCAGTGGTGAAAAACTGGGCAAACTGGTGTTGAAAGTGATGGATAACTGATTTAGTGGCAAGTTTTGAGCGATGAGCCACAAGTAAAAGCCTGTTTCTAGTATTATATAGAAACAGGCTTTTTGCTTTATAATGGCTACTTGTGGCTTGTTGCTCATGACTTATCGCTTGCCACCACTAGAAACAGGCTTTTTGCTTTATATGGGCAGCTTGTTGCTTATGGCTTGTCGCTTTCCAAATACTACTGCGCCAGGTTATACCTCAACTGAAAACCCACATTGGTAGTACTGCGTGGGAACGAACTCGAAATTCGTGGGGTGTTGATATTACGTTCGAAGTAAAACTGAAAGTTTAACTTTGAGTTGACCATATAACTAATCACTGGCTTTAACTGAAAGTTGATGTTTCCTCCTGTAATGGTTGGAACATCGTCTAGTTTACGCTGTACTGTTTTGGTATCACGAATGGTAAAATCAAGCCTTAGGTTCAGGTCATTTTTAAGTACAATAAACTCCCCTCCCGACTTGAACGGCAAGCGTAACCCTTTCTTATTATAACCAATCCCTACCACAAAATCTTTGTTGTTGATTTCGGTTACTTGACGGTTGTTCATGTTCAAGGTAAGCGATCGGTTACGGTTGTAGTCTATCCGCACGCTTAAGTTGCCATTGGTACGAACATTTACACCTATTACTGGAGCAAACTTTTCTTGTAAGGTCACCGATTGAATCACAAATACAGGTACATACTCCCCGTTTTCGTTCACCTCGGTAGGTGCAATATAGTCAGATACACTGTTGCGAATATCTAAAAACTGGCTGCCATAGTTCAACGAACTGGTATAAGAATTTACATTATAAGAGGAGCTATAGCTATGACGCAAGGTAAAACTTGACAACAACGACTTGAAAGGTTCTATTTTAGACAAACCCGAATAAGTCACTTGCCAGTTGGGCAACGGAATTGCCGGAAAAGCTGACAAATTAATGTTGTCAGGCGATGTGCCCGAATACGCTGATAAAAATGCCGGAATCAATACATCTTGCGAGTTTGGGGTGTACTCTCCTCCCCCACTGCTGTTCAAACGCCGCAAACGATTTTGAATAATGGTTCTGTGATTGGTAAAAGACTGAAAAATAGCCGATTCATTGTCACCCTTATCAGCGCTAAAAGCAGTATGAAACGAAAGGTATGAAATGCGATAGCTTCCTTGCAATACAGGGGTTTGACTTTCAAACACGGGGTTATCAGGATCGCCTACATTTCGGAATAGTTCCTGGTAGCCTGCCGAACGGGTTTTACGGGCTTCCAGTTGAATCTTTAACCCATTGAAAGGCTCTATTAACGCTCTGATACTGAGGTTTTCCTGCAAACGTTGCGAAAACGGGGTATTCAGCGAATTACCTGTAGCAAGCCAATTATTTTCTACCGAGGTAGCTTTAATCTCTGAGCTTTGCCCACCTAAGATAAAGTCCCAACCGGGAGCCGCAAAACTACTGTCTAACCCAAAAAAGCTAGGGCTAGGCATAAAACCCGCTACTTGGGTTTCTTCCTGCAAGGTATACTTTACGCTCACGGTACGCAAAGATAACAAAGGACGCATAAATGCCCTGAGCACATTCAAACGTGACTCAGCACGGGCAATACTGTCTACTCTTTTCTTTTGGGCTGGTGGAAGGCTTGCGTAGTTTTTAGGCTTTTTGGTACGTCTTGCAGGTCCATCGACCCTTTTCAGTAACTTTACTTTCCGATAAAGGTTTCTAAAATTAAAGTTGGTATTTAACCCTCTTTGCCTGGTGTTTCGGATGGTATTACCCAAAGAGTCTACCACCCGCAACGAGCCCGCTGTCCAGTTATACCCTGCACTATAGTTTGCCGTGGCAGTAATCCAGGCAGTTAGCGGAATTTTATCTAAAGGTAGTTTATAGTTGGCGCTAATGGTTTGGGTAAAGTTTTTCATCCGTCCCAGGCGCTGAATATTGTTCAACACCGAGTCGCGTTTCTCGTCGGTATTCAAATCACCAAAGGGTTCATCAATCAATGCGTTGGCAGTAGCGTTGTAGTTCAACAACAAATTACGGCTCAAGTTCCAACTCACATTGTACAAACGATTGAAAGTAAACAGTTTTTCAAACGTAGGATCAATGCCCTGAATGGTCAGGTCTGAGTTGCGCAATTGGGTACGCCTAAAGCTTCTGTCCAGGTCTCCTCTTACGGTAATACTTGTAGGTAAAAAGTTGAGGTTAAAATCACGGATCAAGGCAAGCCAGGGAGATTTAAAAGCCCTCGCTTTTTTGAAAGGTTCCCAAGGCTTCGCTTTGTTTTGGAAGTTATACGCCAACGACCATTTTTGGTTTTGAATCAAGTAAGATTGAATATTGATATTACTACGGGTTTCTTCGCTTACTGCCCAGGTTGCCGATAGGTTTTCTATGTCCCAAAAATTGTTTTTGGCTTTTGGGTTCGTTTTTATCTTGCGTACATTCGTAAAGTTAATACTCTTGCGTTCGGTATTGTCTTCTACCAGTTTTCGATAATCTTTTCGGGCATCGTCGCTAGGCAAACTCTGCAAATATGCCGACAAGGGCACATCAGGGTCTAGCGGATTGAACTGGGGCGAGATATTGCTCCGTTCATAGCTCACAAACATAGGTATTTTAAGCCCTACCTTTTCAGGAATAAATTTGTCAAGTGCTACATTTGCCGAAATGTCATACTCAAAAGTACGCTCTCGTGCTCTCTCCGATATTTTTTGATTGATGTTACCAAAACCAAAAGTAGAATATTTGCCCGATGCGGTGATTTGAGCAAAATCGGCGAGTTTCATCTGAAGCCTTGCCAATGCTGCCCAGCCTGCTGTTTGGTCAAACTCTGCTACCCGTAGTTCGTTCATCCATACAGTCACGCTTTTGGCTTGTTTGTCGTCCGTCACTCCCTGGTCAGGATTACGTACTCCCATCATTACAGTTTGGATAGCGCTCATATCCGGATTACCCACTACCGATATCGTGTATTTATCGTATTGTCTGGGGTAAGGAATGGTCACATTAGACAGGTTTTGATTGCGCTCTAGCTTGGTTCTGTACAGTTCCTCAAAAGGTACGTCTATATTGTTCAAAGCAGGCCAAATAGTATCGATCAATGAAGCATCGGTACCCAAAGGAGTTAGTTTTAGGGGCACCTCAATCTCATAATAATTTTCGGTAAAATCAGTACCTAAACGAATAAATGCGGTCACCTGACCAGATCGGGTAGTAGTACCTTCAGGGGCTTCGGCGTGAATAAACATACGGACTCTTTTGTAGTTGATAAAATCCATATTTACATTTTTAAACACTGCCCTGGCGTCTTTGTTCTTCAACCCTTCTACACTCATCAACAACGATTGCTCATTAAACAAACGATTGTTTTGAGTAGTCCTGTCCTGGTCACGAATAACCCCTGGAGGCAATACATAAGGGGTAACATTGGCACTTGCCTGGCTGTTTTCTTCTATGTTGATGGTGGCTACCGTAAAGTTCGCATCGTAAGGTTCTATAGGTTGCCCCAGTGTTTTGTCCGACAAATCTTCAAGGTAACGCCTCCACTGATTGGCCACCAACTGATAACGGGCAAAACGCAACACGACCGGGTTTTGAAACTTGGTCATAAACATTCGCAAAAAGCGAATAGATTTAAAGCCTTGAATATTGCCCACCTTGCTGTCGAACTCACGGATAGGAATACGAAATAAGTACCAACTAGACCCGGTTGACTTATCTCCATTGCCCTCTACTTTGTCTACAATATAGTTTTTACCCACTACCATGTCTTCCTTACGGATAGAAATTTTGTATTGATAATATGCCTCAAGGTCAGAAATAGTATTATCTTCGTTCAAATCCTCATTATCAGGATCATTGGTAGATGAGGTACTAATATTACCAGCAATAGTAGCAGTAGAAGAGTTGTTTTCTAAACCATTGAAATTTTTATAACGCTCAAGCACTTTGGCATCTACCCCATCATAGTCGGGGCTTAGATAGTGTCTAAAATCATCTGCTGAAGGGTCATTGTCTAAGACTTGAAATGCATCAGGATTGGTTACAATGCCTCTCATTGTGTTAATATATGATTGGAAAAACTCTTGCTCCTGGTTTCCTCCTACACTCTTCAGACCATCCAACCCAATGTCTTGCTGTCCCCGGGCAGCATTGTCAAAGGCGTTGGTCAAATATTGCTGCTTGGTTACAAAACCCCAGGCGGTTTCGTCAGAGTTGGCACTGCTGGTACCCTCTACCGCCAAACCATTTTCAAAAGCGTGTCTGCCGTCTTTCATTACATCTTCCGACACACTCCCCAGGTTAATGTATAACTCACCCGACCCAGTAAAATTTTGATTTACCTTTCCATCGCGTACCACCCCTTTCGCTCCATCAATATAAGGGCTCATCATCCAAAACTCTAGGTACTCTACGTTGGCATTGTCAAAGTCAATATCGGTTCTAATAGCGTGGGTAATTGCACCAAAACTATTGGCTGGATTTTTCAACAAACCATTGGCGTCCAGGTCAGGGTTATAGTTATAAGGTCCGCGCTCTGATGGAAAATAAGCGACATCAAAAATCACTTCGTTGGTGTTTACTACCAGGTTGTCTTGTCCTCTGAATATCTCTTGTGGAGTAATTGCCCGCACAAAGTGGTTATCCATGTCTTCTTCACTAATATTGTCGGGTTTATTGCCACTGCCTACACTGTTATAAAACACACTACCATCTATGTTGTACCAAGCCATTTTTGCTCGGCGGTAAGTATACTCCAAACGGTTAGCAGCAGTACCCTGTGGAATCAGTTGAGGAGTAGAGCCCAAGCTCCAGCTGGTATGTGCACTACGTACCAGATTAAAGGCAGTACGGGTTCCTTCAAAATCATCTATATAAGACTTTTGCCCACTGATAGGTGAAGCTCCCGGACGAAGCTGGGCAAACTCTGCGTTAAAATCTATAGTAGATTTTTCTTTAGTCTGAATGAGTGGAATTTTATCTACCAAACGAGTCAAAAAGCGTGAATCTGACTTATAGTTAATGTCAAACCCCCAAATGGTGTTGTTAATGGGCTCTTCGCCAATATTGGTTCGGGTAATCACCGGGCGCTCTCTCAGGTTGAGCACAGTTGCCCCAATGATAAAATCTTTGTTGATGTGGTAATCTAGTCGGGTTCCAAATAAACGACGGGTTTGAAAATTAAACAAATCAGCCTTTTCGTAATCAATCTTAATCTCCTTGCCTGAATTCAAAATTGCTTCATTGATAATAGTTACCCGTCCACTGGCATAGTCTACGGTATAGTCGGTACCCTCGGCCAAAGGTGTGTTTCCGGCGGTTACCCTTACCGACCCTTCGGCAATGTTGATACCAGGTAAAGTTACATCGCTCGACGAACTTGCCTCAAACCCTCCCGTAAGGAAAAACTTGTTTTTATTGGCTGCCTGTAGTGCATCTGCCTGCGTAGTTCGGTACAACTCATCAAACACATATTTGTTTACCAAGCCTATCTCAGTTACTGGGTCAAACCAACCATTGGGGTTAAACCCATTGGCACGTGGGCCCCGCACCAGGTTACTACTACCGAAAGGCTCCAACACCGGAAAAATTATTTTTCCCTTTTCAGGATCAATGGTAATGCCGCTGACGTAGTCAAAGTTTCCATCTTTTTGCGGGTCATTTTGCTGGTTCAGGTTATCAAGATTCATGACCTGTAACAAGGGAATATCTTTTGTACGAATCCCTTCCTGCAAACTTGGGTTGTCTATACCTGTGAGGTCATCTTTATAAATAATGCGTAACTGAAAGTTTTCTTGGGCTATTTGGGTGGCATCTAAAGAATAAATATTTTTCATCATCAGGTCCCAGGTAGGCAAATCTACCTGAATAGACGAAGGACGCAACATTTTAAGGTAAATAACCTCATCGTCGCCCCTGTCCTGATAGTCTTCGCTTAACTCCCCTACCTTGTAGCTTTGTCCGTTGTAAGTATACTCAAACGACACCGCAAGAATTTCATCGTTCTTTAGGGGAGCATTCAAGCTCACATAGCCCAACTGTGGGTGTATGGTATACTCATTGTCGCTGAGCTTGCGCGAACCACGCAACAACACAAAGTCTTCGTTGCTCTTAAAACCTAAAGTAGTTTCCAACTGTTGGGTGGCAGCATCGGCATTAGTAATAGCGCTTACTTTACCAAACAAATCATTGGCGCCATTATTAGCTGCAAGGTTGGTACCCACAGGGTTTACTACCGAGGTATTTTTAATCCGGCTGTTTTCGCCAAGGTCAATTAAACCTACAATATTTCGCAAAGTTTGGGTATTGTTGGTACGGTTGGTCACGTATACCTCTACCCTGGTAATATTTAGCCCAGAGGTAATCACTGGCAAACCACTCAACCAGGTTTCGTATTGATTTCTGAAAAAATGTGACAGGAAAAAATGGCGATTTTCTTCGTATTTATCAGCACGTATTTCAAAGTTACGGCGTTGGGCTCCTCCTTGCAAAACGATCTGATCTGCCTGAGCCCTTTGGTTAGAATATACTCCTCTCACAAACAATTTACCAAAGCGAAGAGTTGTAGTAAGACCAAACAGGTTTTGGGCGCCTGGAATCAAAGTACTTTTAAGCGGAAAGCTTACATTACCAAAGTCAAGTTTTTGAATAATGTCTTCTTCTTGTGGGGTATATTCTACCTTGAAGTTGTTTTGAAACTGAAAACTGGACTTGGTGTCTTGAGTCAATGATATTTTCAAACGGTCACCCACCTGTCCGGTCAGGCTAATGTTAAGGTGAGGGTCAAAATTAAAGTTAGTATTACGCTGTTGGCGTATAGGCAACGTTGGGTTTCTAACCCTTTGCGAACGTACTCCGAAATCAAGATTCAAAAAACCAGTAGTGGTAAATTTGATCAACCCAAGTGGGGTTTTAATGGGGGGGATCAATACTTGATTTTTTTTACTGCCCAGTGTACTGCTATTTTTTTCACCAAAGGCTACATCTTTCCAGTACTTTTGGCGCTCTCGGTCTTCCTGAATTCTGCTTATCTCGTCGGTGGTAAGCACCGTGGGCGGGCGGTAAGAGGTTTTACCCAGGTTTTCGTCTACTACAAAACGGTTTCCGGCACTATCGGGCAACAGCTTAATCGTAGTTTTTAGGTTAGAGGGTGCTCCATAAATCAACCTTGACTTGTGGCCATTGCTAATAATAGGATCGCCGTAGCGGTCTTTGGGCACAAATACGGGTGGTTTAAACCTATTATAAGGTTCAGGTTTTTTAGTTTTAGTACTATCAGTATCACTACGCGACCTCTGGTAGGCAACTTTCATTTGCTGCCACACACTGTCGGGTATAGATGCATACTTTCCAGCAGGGTGTTTGACTTTGTATTGGTGAGAGGTATGCTGTAATCCTTGTCCCCACCAGGTAATAAACCAGGCGGATAATCCAACGGGTATAATATATTTCAACGACAACAAGGCGCTTGTTTTTTAGATGTTATAAATAGTTTATAGTCGATAGCTTCTACAGCCTCAAGCTTTTAGCGACAAGCTTCAAGTTTGACGCTGCTCTACAAGCAACTTACCGATTTTATAGGGCGCTGATTTTTAGCGGTTTATAAAATCGATAGATGGAAGTCCACAGTCAATAGTTGATAGTTTTTTTGTAGCAACCAGCCAATAACTACCGACCCAATGTCTAGCAACTCCAATGTTTGTTAGTTAGTTTTTTCTTGCATATACAGACCATTGCCTGACCTTTTGGCAAGCCTACGGCTTTTATACTGGATGCCCAATATAAAAATGGAGAAATTTACAGGGTTTTTCGGGTAATTTTTTTCGGAAGCTAAAGTTTCACTCCTAGGATATGCCTAAAGTTACGAAGTGTCAGGCTCACTATAGAGCCTGTAGTGTCTACTCTCTACATCTTAAGTGCCTCTTTGATCACATCTTCTACTTTTACATCATTGCCTTTTGTCTTAAAAATTTTTGCCACATTTTTCTCCGCCACGTTTTTGGCATAGCCCAAAGTAATGAGCGCCATAACTGCTTCGTCTTTCACGGCAGACTGCTGGGTAGCAGGAGTAACGGCTATACTGCCTACTTCTTTTTGAACTTTGTCTTTGAGCTCTAGTATTACACGTTGGGCAGTTTTGAGCCCGATGCCTTTGATACTTTTAATTGCCTTTACATCTTCAGACGCAATGGCAGTTTGTATTTCACTCACCGACATAGACGAGAGCATGACCAAGGCAGTATTAGCACCTATGCCCGACACACTAATGAGTAATAAAAACAGTTTTTTTTCGGCTAACTCAGTAAATCCGTACAGGTTTTGGGCATCTTCACGCACTTGCAACCAAGTATGTAGTTTGCAATCGCCACTTATAGGCAAGGCTGTATAGGTATTGAGCGATATGTTGATCTGATAGCCTACTCCGTGCACATCTATCACGGCAAAGGTGGGTTCTTTATGGGCGAGTTTTCCTGAAATGTATGCAAACATTGCTTGTATTATTAAATGCTATATTTATAATAAAAAGCAAGATATAAACTCTCTGAATAAATTGTAACATCGACTCCACAATTATTCAATCTATCATACCTACCAACTCGTCAAACAAGTATTGGTTCATACTAAAAGTGGCCTCCATCAATAAATCTTTCCACTGTTGTATTTCAGAACTACCTTCGTGCGGAATACCATCTGCAAGTTTTTTTAGCCGTCCTATTTCACATATTTCAATGGCTTGGAGATCACTCACAAAAGGTTGCAAAAGTTGTTTGTCGGTAGCAGATAGTAAGAGTTTTTGCTGGGTTTGTTCTGTTAACAATTGGTCGGTAAGCATTACTTTATCTACCAACGAAAGGGTGAACCAAAACTGAGCACCTTTAGACGGATGATTGGTAACCCCTATAGTTTGTTGTTGGGTTTCCAGGGCAAGTTTGCAAAAGGCAAGCCCCAACCCAGTAGACTTAATGTTAGATATATGATGGTTGGATAAGCTGAAGAACTTATCAAATATGGTTTGCTGCAACTCAGGGGGCACTCCTTCGCCTTCATCAGTAATACTTATTTTTATCTGGTGATCTGCCGATTGATTGACTTCTATAACAATGCTTGAGTTAAGTGGGGCGTGCTTAATGGCATTGGTGAGCAAGTTTACCAACACCCTTGTAGTAAGGTCTCTATCTACCCTTACTTGGTAGTCTATGTCGCGAAACCGCTGAATATACAGGTTTTTTTGTGAGCTGAGTACTTGTATCTGTTCAATTGCCTCTTCTATCATCTCATACAGTTGCACTGCATCCCAATGAGGATTCAGTTCGGCCGATTCCATTTTTTGCACATCAAGTATATTCAGTACCATGTGGTGCATCTGCCTTGCCGACTGTTTTATTTCGGGCGACTTGGCATAAGCCATCAAAGTATTGAGAGGGTTTTTCAGATCGTGTACTATCATTCCGGTTACCCCTTGTTTAAACTCGTCGAGTTCGAGCAGTTGCTCATTAATTTTACGTAACTCCTCTGCTTGAGCCTTTATTTCTTCAGTTTGGGTTTGCAACTCTTCTGCCTGCATTTTTATCTCTTTGGTACGCTCTGTTACCTTGTGCTCCAGTACTTTTTTTTGTTTTTTCAGGTTGTGTGTACGCCACCTGACAATACCCAACACCAGCGCAATGAGTAATACTACCATCAGTACATAAAAAGTAGTAGTTTGCCAAAAAGGTGGGCGTACTTTCACCACCAACCGGGTTTCTTTATCGCTCAACACTCCATCATTGTTGGCAGCTTTTACCTTAAGCACATAGGTGCCTGGCGCCAGGTTGGTATAAGTCTCAAAACGCTTGGTGCCAAGGTTACGCCAGTCAGCATCAAAGTTTTCGAGTTTGATATGGTAAGTGTTTTTTTCGGGCAAAATATAGTTCAAAGCAGCAAACTCAAACGAAATCACCTTGTCTTTGTAAGATAGTTCTACAGTATCGGTTGCCCAAATGGGGCGCGTCAATATCCCCTCTTTGGTGACTGGTACGGGCTGATTAAATATTTGAAAATCGGTAATTAACACTTGAGGTTTGTAAGTGTTATGTACTACCTTGTCGGGATAAAACAAGTTGAACCCATTGATTCCCCCCATTAAAATGGCTCCTTCGCGGGTTTTGACACCACTCTTGGCCAAAAACTCGTTGCTCTGCAAACCGTTGTTGGCGTCATAATTTTTCCACTGGTTTGTTTCAGGGTTCAAACAACTCAAACCTTGGTTGGTACTCACCCACAAACGCTTTTGGTTGTCTTCTATAATTTGATGAATCACTTCATTGGGCAAGCCACTTTGGGTAGTATAACGATCAAAAGATGCTTTTCCATCTTTGTAAAATGCGCGTAAGTCTAAACGGTTGAGCCCCTGATGTGTACCTACCCAGAGCACACCTTGTGCATCGACACACAGCGAGCTTACATAATTGTTGCTTAAGCTTTTAGGGTTTTTGAAAGAGTAAAAATAACTAGTGAATACTTCTTTTCTAGGGTCAAAACAATTGAGCCCTTCACGGGTAGCCAGCCAAAGGTTGCCTTTGTAATCTTTGGCAATATCAATGATGGTATTATGAGACAATTTGGAACCTTTGTATCTTAGAGTTTTCATGTATACCTTAGACACTTTGTTTTTAATATCAAAACGATACAAACCCATGCCAAGCGTACCTACCCACAAAATATTAGGTTGGGCTTTATCTTGATACAAAGCACCTATATGGGGCGAACGTAAATCAGTGGTGTCTAATGGTTCATAACCATAATGAGTAAACTCGCCCGAAGCAATATCATAATAATCTAACCCTTGCCCTATAGTACCCACCCATATTCCTTTACCGCTTACATCGGGCAACAATCGGCTTACTATTTTACTGGCAATGGTAGTCGCATTGGCTGGGTCGTGTTTTAGCAAACTAATGTGACGTTTTTTACGGTTGATGATCGCCATAGCATGAGGACCTTTGCCCAAACCAGCATAAATATTTCCCTGAACATCTTCACACAACGCATTCACCCAACGGCTATTCTTATCTCCAAAAGCAGTATAGTGATCAAAATTGTTCAAGTGGGGGTTAAACGAACTAATGCCTCCATCGTAAGTACACAACCAAACAGTTCCTGCTTTATCTTCAAAAATTTGTTGAATATCGTTACCTGTAATGCTTTGCTTATTTTGAGCATCGTGTAAAAACCGGGCAAAATTTTGGGTTTTAGGATTGAACCAGTGAAACCCCTTGCGTGAACCTACCCATGAGTTACCTGCGCTATCCTGATAAAAGCTCCACACCGAGTTACTATTGACCGATAAAGGATTGGCAGGATCATGCATCAACCATTCTTCTGCTTTGTGGGTTTGGGTATTAAACTTTACCAAACCAGAATTATGGGTACACAACCACAAAATATGGCGTTGTTTTTTATCTCTCACAATCTGATTTATCCCTGTTTTCACTGATTCCGCCATTCTTTGGCTAAACCCTGGATGGTTTATGTGATAAAACCCAGTAAACTGTTTTGTTTTTAAGTCTAAATACAGTAGTCCCACATTAGATCCCACCCAAAGCCCCTTATCCTGATCGTTTAAAATACAAAAAGAAAAGTTTGTTTCAACATCAATGCCCGCCTTACGATAACGTACCCTAGTAAATTTTTGAGTTACAGGATGTATAAACCCAACGCCTCCCCCATAAGTTGCCACCCATATCAACCCTTCTTTATCTTCATAAATGTCTTTTACTTTGTTGCCTGTCAAGCTGCCAGGTTTATTTTTATAATGATGATAGCTTGCTGTTATTTGTCCAGTAGCAGGATTCATACGATTTATCCCACCACCGTACAAACCTACCCACAAATGACCCGCACGGTCTTGATACAAACAAGATACATAATTAGATATGAGCGTTTGGGAGTTGCCAGGTTCAGAAGTGTACTTGGTAAAACTATAGCCATCAAACTTATTCAGACCATCAGTAGTACCAAACCAAAGCAATCCTTTTTTATCCTGTAAAACACAGGTAACCGAGTTTTGTGACAAGCCCTGACGAGAGGTGAGGTTGGAAAACTTGATACCTTGAAGGCAGGATTGTGCCTGAAGAAAAGCACAAGAACCTATGATCATCATCCATACTCTACAAAGGTTCTTCATATACAGTAATTCTACTAAAAATGGTCATGTTTAAAATAGTACCAGTATGACTATTGAAAAACAAAAAAGCACCTACGTTGTGCCTGAAATTATACTTTTTTAATACTCAATAGTCCATAGCTGATTCGAGTAAATGTTCACCTTGTTAAATGCTGTAAACCAGTATTTTATATTAAGATTGTATACTCGCTTTATTTTTAAAAGTGTTTCGGTTTTATACCTAAACACCCAATTAAATAGTTTTTAAATTCATAAATGACTGATAACCGAGCCTTTGGCGAGCTCAACGAAGTTAAACAGCAAACAACTTTGACTAAAATCACTGCGGAGCATTGAATACTAAGAAATGCACAAAAAATAACTTTTAGTGATCTTTCATAAATAATTTGAGCCATTAAAGTGTATTTATTGCCCTCATTCTTCTCAAAAAAAAAAGTTTCATAGCTTTGGCTATGCACCGTTTTTTTTGAATCGTCTGAGAATAATATATTTTCTTGAATTGGAACATCTTATTTTTTCCAGATCACTTACCTGATAAGTCAGGACTGTAAGCAGTTTGGAGGTGAATTTTCCACCTGAGATTTTGTTCCATTGAGACTCTAAGGTTTTAACCGAGCAAAATCTCTCCCTTGAAGTTGATGCTTTTTTTTCACCATTCCTAAACAAAAATCCACACTGGAAGCTAATTAAAGCACAAAAATAAATGATTTTACAAAACAAAACAATTCTATGTACTCCCCTTCTTAGCTGCATTTTTTGGTAAAAGACAAATGTCACGCTTTCAAAAGCATTAGTGAGTCTTGCACTTGTGCAATCAATACTTAAATTACCTTAATTAAAGAAGATATTAAAAAAAACATGGTACTTTTTCATTACATACATTACTTATGTAATCAGTCGTTATGCATAAACCTGTCATTTGTCCCCCCTTTCCTCACAGGCAATATCATAAGGTGGATGGGTTACCCCACATTTTAGGGATTTGGTCAGGCCTACCCAAAATTTACTGTTTCCGGCTTGGCTGTTGGCAATAATTGAAACGAATACTGTAAATTGCCGCGTTTTGTGCCACTTATTGTCAGTAAGTAGCACGTATTGAAAGCTGTTAAAAGCATATTTTTATTTGAAATATAGAAATGAGTAAACTTATCAACGTCACTTTTATAGATATAACAACGGGCATGACCTTGGGCATTTATGAGGTTCCACTTGAGCAACTTCCCCAATCTTTTGAGGTAGCCACTACTTTGAATATGGGAGGTTCAGACTGGAGCATTGAAGATGCCGAGCCCAAAATGTCGGAAGAATTTATTGCTACGGGTGAACTGACCTTAAAAATGCGTCAGCTTAAAAAGGTAAAAACAGATGATATTTTGTTTTCATTGCCTACTATCTCAGGGCATATTCCTACTGATATATCAAAAACGGCACAGTTCAACGATTTTATCTTTACAATGCACGAAGACAACTGGCATCAGTATGAGTTTTTGAACAAATCATCTTTTCCATTAATAGATTTGGAAATTGATAAGATCAAAGAAGTGAAAACCCAACACACCAAAACAGTAGACAAATCATTGACTGCTTTTACCAAGTGTCACCTGCGCACTACTATCAATACTCCTGATTTGAATATTGACCTAAATAAACTTAAAGAGTTGCTCAATGCCACCGAGGTTGGCAGCTTTGCGCTCAAAGGGTACGAAGGTTTTGTGCCTGCATCTTTTGCCCTAAAAACAGGCGAAACTACTTACTATGGCATACTGAAAGGCGATGAGGTAGTAGAATTGTCTATAGCTGACTTTTCTGAGCATACCATCAATGAGATAAAACAGGTAGTAGATGTGTTTGAGGTAGTATTTGTTGATTGGTGCAATTGTGAGGTGATTGGAGCAGTATAGGGGAGCAACTACTCAACTAAAAACTGACAGGCAGCAAGCAAGAGCGATCCCTGACCCTTGTGCTGCCATCAGTACACTTTGTTAGATGTAAAGTGATTTTAGGGAGCAAACAAGAAATAGTATACGCATTTTTAGATACCCTTTTCCGTGAATATCTCGTTACCCCGGCAGTTCCGTCGGGACTAGGAGTTTTTTTCAGCAATAGCTATGGCTATTCCTTCAAAAAATGCCTCATCTTCACTAAAAATTTCTAGCTAAACTCTGCGTACTTTATTTCTTGATCCCTCCCTTAGTAACGTGTTCGCCCCGTAAACGGGATTTCGGGCGTAGCCCTCAACAATAACTGTCCGATTTAGAATAAATTAGCTTCGCAGAGCTTGAACTTCGTTCTGCGGTTCGCTTTACTGCCTTTCGTTATTTTTATTGCCCGTAGTACCGTCCCACGGTCTGGCTCAACATCCCCCGGATGTTGCCTTGAGCGCAAAAACCGATGGCTAAAGCTTCGCTTTGCCGAGCTCTGCCAAAGGCTAAATGCCTCAGTCAGTTGTACGTATTTGCCCTAAAAAACAGAAACTTATTTTGAACACGTTACTTAATCTATAATTTATTGGCCTTGTCCCAAAGAAAAACTTCTTTGTCCATCAAACAAGTACAAGTTCTCAGTTTTAATCACATCTATTTGATGCTCCCAAGCCTTGCTTAGTATTTTTATCACCGATTCGTTATCAATCACATTGCCCTCAGCAGTTTGGTATCGGCATCGCCAATGATCGGTACAAAAAGTTTCTTCAAAACCTTCTGGCCATACTTTTACTCCTCGGTTGGTAATCATTGTGAGCTGAGCATCTCCATTGTTGAGTTGCTGAAGTAGTTGAGCAAGTTGGTCTGCTTCTTCCCCGTTCCACTGTACAAAAATATCTACTCCTAGAAGTTCTTTCTTAGCGGGTGCTTTTCTTTCATACTTCGGTAAGTTAAAAGTAATGCCTTTTTCGTAGTGTACTTTTTCCAATACGCTTGGGTATTGATCTAAATTGGCAATTACCGCATCGGCAAACTCACTGGTGCTTACTTTTTGCTTACTTATACCTTCTTTATACACGTCAAAGGTATGAATGCCTTCTTCTACCGTTTTAAGCCAGGCATTTTGTATTTTTTCAGCCACTTCTGTTTGTCCTATATGGTTCAACATCAAGATAGCCCCTTGTAGCAATCCTGAAGGGTTGGCTACATTTTGGTTGGCAATCATTGGTGCCGATCCGTGAATGGCTTCAAACATTGCACAAGAATCACCGATGTTTGAAGAACCTGCCAAGCCTACTGAGCCAGCAATTTGGGCTGCCACATCTGACACTACATCGCCATACAAGTTAGGCATTACAATCACATCAAACATTTCGGGAGTATCTGCCAGTCGTGCTGCTCCTATGTCAATGATCCAATGCTCATTTTCTATATTGGGGTACTCTTGTGCTATTTCGTCAAACACTCTGTGAAACAAGCCATCGGTTTGCTTCATAATGTTGTCTTTGGTAAAACAAGTTACTTTTTTGCGTCCGTATAATCTGGCGTATTCAAAAGCGTAACGAATAATTTTTTCGCAACCTGGTCGGCTAATCAGTTTCAGGCACTGTACTACCTCATCGGTTTGCTGGTGCTCAATACCACCATACAAGTCTTCTTCGTTTTCACGAATGATGACCACATCCATATCTTTGTGTTTGGTGCTTACAAAGGGGTGTAAACTCTTGCAAGGGCGTATGTTGGCATACAAACCCAACGACTTTCGCATAGTCACATTCAAGCTTTTGTAGCCGCCTCCCTGGGGTGTAGTAATGGGGGCTTTTAAAAAAATCTTGTTTTTGCGAATGGTTTGCCAGGCATCTTTAGAAATGCCCGAAGTGTTGCCTGATAAGTAAACTTTTTCACCTACTTCTATTTCTTCTATTTTAATTTGTGCATTGGCTGCCTTCAATATTTTTAAGGTAGCATCCATAATCTCTGGACCTATCCCGTCTCCTTTGGCTACTGTGATTGTTTTCATGACGTTACGATTTATGTGTTTTTTGAATGTTGATGATACAAATATCTGAAAAAATATTCATAAATTTTTATTTATATTATTAATATTATGCATAAATTTATTTTATGAACTATACACTCAATCAACTGCAAATATTCCTTAAGGTTTCTCAAACTCAGAGTATTACCAAAGCTGCCGAAGAACTACACTTGACCCAACCTGCGGTATCAATTCAGTTAAAAAACTTTCAAGATCAGTTCCCTATTCCGCTTAGCGAAGTAGTAGGCAGACAACTTTATATCACTGACTTTGGCAAAGAGGTAGCGGTAACTGCCCAAAAAATAATCGATGAAGTACAAATGCTCAACCAACAAACCCTTGCCTATAAGGGCAAGCTTGTAGGCAAACTCAAAATATCGGCAGTGTCTACCGGCAAATATATTATGCCTTATTTTCTTGCCGACTTTGTGTCTAAACACCAAGGGGTGGAACTATTGTTAGATGTAACCAACAAAGCCAAAGTAATAGAAAGCCTCAAGAACAATGAGGTAGATTTTTCATTGGTATCAGTCCTCCCACATAAGCTGCCTATTGAAAAACTAGAGCTTATGCAAAATAAACTTTACCTGGTAGGTAATCACCAAAAAATCTTCAAGCAAAAAATGTATAGTCAAAAAATATTCGAAAAGCTCCCTTTAATCTATCGGGAGCAAGGCTCTGGCACCCGCTACACTATGGAGCGTTTTATTGAACAAAAAAACTTGCCTGTTACCAAAAAAATGGAGCTTACCTCTAACGAAGCCGTTAAGCAAGCCGTTATTGCTGGCTTGGGTTACTCGATTTTACCATTGATTGGGATCAAAAACGAGCTACTAAACCAAGACTTACAAATTATCCCCGTCAAGGGTTTCCCTATTGAGTCTATATGGCATTTGATCTGGCTTCGCAGTAAAAACTTAACTCCAGTGGCACAGGCTTACCTGCACTATATAGCACAGGAAAAACAAAAAATTATTGAAAGTAAATTTTCGTGGTATGAAGGCAGCCTAATGCCACATAAAACATAAAATCCTGTATATTTGTTTTAATTAATTATCAATCACAAACAAAAAAATCAAATGTTAACATTATCTCAAGCTGAAAAAATGATCGCGGGAGCAAAAGCTCAAGCCGCAGTTTTAGACACTAAAATGAACATTGCCATTGTTGATGCTGGTGCCAACTTATTGGCTTTTGCCCGTATGGATGGTGCCTGGTTGGGCTCTTTGGACATTTCTATTAAGAAGGCCAAAACAGCTCGCTTTTTTGACATGAATACGGGCAGTATTGGTGAACTGGCACAGCCAGGAGGACCTTTGTACAATATTGAGCACTCAAACGGGGGCTTGATCAGCTTTCCGGGGGGAATACCAATAAAAAACGCTGAGGGCGAAGTAATTGGCGCTATTGGTGTAAGTGGCAGCACTGTAGAAAATGACCACGCAGTAGCTGAAGCAGGAGTAAAAATTTTGGATGCTGAATTAGTGGCTTAATTAGTCGCAAAACTTGAGCGAAAAACACCCACAAGAGCCTTCTAAGACAATTCTTAGGGGGCTTTTGTGATTAAATGTATGCCTCATTGGAGCTGGTTGGATCATTACATAAAAACGCTTCTTACTTTTGACCATAAAAAACCCTTCAAGAACTATATCCTGAAGGGTGCCAATATCAAAAGCTTATTGCTCACTGTGTATTATGCTTCATTATTTTGAGCATCTACCACTGCAATGGCTACCATGTTTACAATGTCGCGTACTGAGCTACCCAACTGCAAAATATGTACAGGTTTGCGCATTCCTAACAATACTGGGCCAATGGCCTCGGCAAAACCCAACTCGTGCAACAACTTATAAGCAATGTTGCTTGAAGCAAGGTTAGGAAAAATCAAGGTATTAGGTGGGTTATCGCACAAATCGCTGAATGGATAGTTTTCTTTCAGCAGCGCTTGGTTCAAAGCAATGTTTGCCTGAAGCTCTCCATCTATGATCAAGTCTGGAAACAATTCTTTTGCCCGCTCAGTAGCTTTAATCATTTTATTGGGCAATTCACCACCAATAGAGCCAAAGTTTGAATAAGACAATGCGGCCATACTTGGCTCAAAGCCAAACGATTTTACAGCTTCTCTGGTTAACCCAATAATGTCTACCAAATCTTCTACACCTGGGTCTACATTGACCGAGGTGTCGGCAAAAAACAAGGTGCGATTCTTAGCAATCATTGCATACATACTCGCTACTTTTTTTACCTCATCTTTGGTACCTATTACCTCTAGTGCCGGGCGAATCACTTGGGGGTAGTTTTTGGTCAGCCCAGAAATAAAAGCATCAGCTTCACCCAATTCCAGCATCATGGTACCAAAATAGTTGCGGTCACGCATCATCTTTTTGCTATCATACAAAGTCACCCCTTTGCGTTTGCGTTTTTCGTACAAACGTTTCCCGTATTCTTGACAAAGCTCAGGTTCATTCAAAGGGTCAAGGATTTGGCAATCATTTAGATCCAGGTGGTTTTCTTCTATAATGCGCTTGATCTTGTCTATGTTTCCTAAAAATATAGGGGTCGCAATTCCCTCATCTCTCACAATTTGGGCAGCTTTTAATACTTTTTGATTATCAGCCTCTCCAAAAATCACCCGTTTTGGTTTACGTTGCGCTGTTTGAATCATACGCGACATCAGCTTCTGATCAATCCCCAGACGCTTTTGGAGCTCTACCTTGTAGCCTTCCCAATCGGTTATGGGGTACTTTGCCACACCTGAATCCATGGCTGCTTTAGCCACTGCTGGCGAAATGGTCGTAATCAAACGCAAATCCAACGGTTTAGGAATCAAATACTCTTTGCCAAAACTTAACACTGAGTCGCCATACGCCCGGCTTACTACGTCGGGCACGGCTTCTTTGGCAAGGTCGGCAATGGCATGTACTGCAGCCAGCTTCATTTCTTCGTTGATCTCAGTAGACCTTACATCTAATGCCCCTCTGAATATATAAGGAAACCCTAATACATTGTTTACCTGGTTGGGGTGGTCAGAACGCCCAGTGGCCATGATAATGTCTGAGCGAGTACTAATGGCAAGATCATAGTCTATTTCAGGTGTAGGATTCGCCAATGCAAAAACAATGGGGTTAGTAGTCATTTTATTGAGCATTTCGGGAGTCATAATATTTCCTGCCGACAAACCCAAAAACATGTCTGCACCCTCAATGGCATCTTCCAACTCGTGTACATCTCTTGTGGTAGCAAACTGCGCCTTGATCGGATTCAGGTTTTCACGGTCTTTGCGAATCACCCCTTTGCTGTCAAGCATTACAATGTTTTCTTTGCGCACCCCCAAACTCACATACAATTTGCTACAGGCTATAGCCGAAGCTCCTGCACCATTGACTACCAGGTAAATGTCTTCTATTTTTTTACCTACTATTGACAATGCATTGAGCAATGCTGCGCTTGATATGATGGCTGTACCGTGTTGGTCGTCGTGCATTACAGGAATATTCATTTCACGACGCAGGGTTTCTTCTATTTCAAAAGATTCAGGTGCTTTGATGTCCTCCAGGTTGATCCCCCCAAAAGTGGGTTCAAGTGACTTTACAATGCGAATAAATTCCTGAGGATCAGTACTGTCTATTTCAATATCAAATACATCTATTCCAGCAAATTTTTTAAATAATACTCCTTTCCCTTCCATGACAGGTTTAGAGGCGGCCGCCCCAATGTTACCCAAGCCAAGTACGGCAGTTCCATTAGAAATTACCCCTACCAGGTTGCCCTTAGCAGTATATTTGTAAACATTTTCGGGGTCGTCGGCAATCTCCAGACAAGGTTCAGCCACACCAGGCGAATAAGCTAGAGCCAGGTCACGTTGAGAACCTAATGCTTTGGTAGGAATTACTTCTATTTTACCGGGTTGCCCTTGTGAGTGATAATTAAGGGCGTCTTCTTTTCGAATTTTGATTGCCATTATCTTAAAGAATAGGTTTAAAAGTTGTTGTTAAGGTTATGGGGAAGATGACAGACCAGGTCGTGCGTTTATTTGAACAAACACTCCTGTTCTATATAAATAAATGTGGCTTATCCCCTCTTGATTTTCTGATACTATTTTGGTTGGTTGAGAAATAGTATATGTTCAGTGTATAAATTTATTCGAATGTTACAGATATAAAATGAGAACTACAAACAATCAGTTTCTGTAGTTCTCATTTTTAGGGTAGGTGGGATTAATTATTGTATTTTAATTACTTTATCCTTTCAAAAGTTCTGAGAATTGCCTCAGTTTGAAAAATAGCATCTTTCTTTTTCATACCAGGGGCGTAGATAAAACCCTCCAGATAAAAAACTTTTTTCTGTGCTTCGTCTACAAAGGCATAGCTAATAAAAGCTCCTCCTCTTGTACCATTTTTCAACTTCCAAAAACCTCGGTATTCTACAGCAAACTTTTTATCTTTTATAATACGCTTAGTAATTAGCGCTGGCTCAAAACGGGTTTCTGTTACCACATAAGATTCTGTAAGCGTAGGGTCATTGGTGTACTTTTTACCCAAGCTATCGCGCCAAGCAATAATGTTTTGCTCATCAAACACTTTTGTAGAGGTATAAGGGCGGGATGCCATTAATAGGTTAATGTCTGCCTTTCTGAGAGCTGCATCGCCCGGCTTACGCAACCATACAAAGTTTTTATCTTTTTTTGCCAACTTAAAACCTGCTGGAATACGTACTTTTACCTTCATAATATCTTTTACATAATTGCTCAACTTATATTGTTCAGCAATGTTGTATAGGTCTTTGGTCAACCTTTTTTGTTCCATATCATGAAAATAATTCAATAGTTGATCTTTGTTTTTGGTCATGTTTTCAATCAACTGTGTATCATTGTTGCCAAACAAGTACATTACCCTTTGCCCTTTGGCAAACACATCTTTACGACGCATCATAAATTTTTTAGGGTCTTTTTTAATCAAATCAATTGACTTTTGGGTAAAATACCCCTTCAGATACCTCCCCTCCAAACTGGTGTTGTCAAGCGAAGCAAGTATCACTATATTATGGTGCCGCTTCATAAAGCTCTTAAACTTAGAGGGAGGTATTTTCATTAGTTTAAACCAGCTTTCGGGCTGGGGCAATGCCGGAATATACCTAGCAAACACATTGCGTAATGCCTTGCCCAAAGGCTCATCCCATTTCTTGGGGTCCATCACTACTACAATCTCTCCTATGCCACCTTTGCTGTCTACTACAAACTGACTGTTATCCTTAGAGGTTTGGTCGCCGCCAATGCAAGCACTCAGTCCCATCAATATTGTTGCTAATGCGTAAGCATATAATTTAGTCATTTTTCTCAAGGTTATGCTTTTTATATTTTTAAGTTTAATACAAGTTGCGAGTTACAAGCAACAAATTCCTGTTTTTGAAGTCCTAAAAAACATAAATGCTTGGCTTGTAGGATTTTCTGTTTTATAATACGCAACTTAGGTTAATTTTAATACAAAACAGTTCATCACAGTAGAGGAATGATAACAAAGTAAAAGATTATTTCGCAATAAGTTCTTTTTAAGCACCAAAAAAAGCCGAATTTGTGATGACAATTTAAAATTAACTAAAATTTTAGTTATAACTACAAAAAGAAACAAATTATTCTTTAATGACCGCGCTTTTGTTAAAAAAAAGCCCAAAGAAAAAATGCCTTGGTTGATAAAAACCTGACCTGTTTATTTACTTTTACTAACATTATGAACCGCTGTTTTTATGACATTACACACACTTACAAACACCACCATACAAACCAACCAAGGTCTGGTAGAATACAGCACCATTGGTACGGGTACTCCTGTGTTGTTTCTACATGGGGGGCACGCCAACAGCCTCGACCAAATAGCTCACAAAGGTTTTGACCTCCATCGCTATCAATTGATCACCCCTTCGCGTCCTGGTTATAGAAAAACTCCTCTTGCGGGTAATGAGTCACCAAAACAAGCCGCTCACTTGTTTGTTGCCTTACTCGATGCTCTTGACATTTCTCAAGTCATTGTGTATGGTGTTTCGGCGGGAGGTTGGACAGCACTTGCGCTTGCTGCTGGATACCCCCAAAAGGTGCAAAAATTAATACTAGCCTCAGCCGTAAGTACCAAATGGCTGGCACGAGACAGTAAAATATACAAAACAGCCCGTCTTATGTTCCACCCCAAACGCCAGCGCTTGACTTGGCGCATGGTGCGTTTTTTCTTTGCACTGATGCCTGGCTTGATGACCAAAAGCTTTTTCAAACAGTTTTCGGCTAAAAAAGGGGTGAAAATTAATCCGAAAGAAAGGCAAGAGCTCGGAAACGTATTCAAACACTATGGCTCTGGGCAAGGGTTTCTGAACGATATTGAGCAAAACATAGACAGTGCTGTACTGGAAAAAATCACCTGCCCTACCCTTATTGTACACAGTAAGCATGACTTAAGTGTAGCACCTACCCACGCTCAACACGCCCACCAATTAATAGAAGGCTCTACCCTGCATTTGCTCGACAACGACTGGGGGCATATGCTGTGGATAGGCAATGATTGCGCTGATACGCTAAAGCTGATACTTGACTTTATAGAAGGCTAAAACTGTGCTTGGTATTACAAACTTGTCTACCACAAAAATTAATTCTAACTTGAACATATTTTTAAAAGTAACCTCACTAAGCTGCACAATATGTTATCAAAAGAAGAAGTTAAAAACCTCCTCACAGATTTAGAATCAGACAGAATAGAAAGAACAATTTCATTTAGAGAAGATAAAATTGGTCCAGCAGTTTGCGCTTTTTCAAACGATTACCCTAACCACAAAAAACCTGGCTATATTTTCTTTGGGGCAAATGATGATGGCTCTATTGCAGGAATGACTATTGGCGACGATAAAACACAGAACATTGGAGGAGTAAGATCAAACGGTAATATTTTGCCACAACCTTCTTTAATAGTTAGTGAAGTTTTCAACTTTGACGAAGGAGACATTGTTGTAGCAGAAGTCCACCCTTCTTTTCACCCACCAGTACGATTTCGTGGTAAATGTTGGATTAGGGTTGGTCCTAGAAAGGCAGTAGCTAACGAAACAGAAGAAAGAAGATTATCAGAAAAACGGACGTCTACTGCTAAAACATTTGATGCAAGACCATTTGCCAATTCACAACTTTCTGATCTAGACGTTGAAACATTTAAGTCCACCTATCTACCAGCAGCAATAGATAGAGACACTCTTCAGGCGAATAACAGAACTATAGAAGAAAAACTCTCTTCTTTACGTTTATATGACCTCGTACAAAACTGTGTTACTAATTCGGGGATTTTACTTTTAGGCTTGAACCCTCTATTTTATTTACCAGGGGCTTACATTCAATACATCAAACTACCAGGTAAAGAACAAATTCCTGAGATTGAATTTGAGAAGCGGTTTTCAGGGGCACTAATTACAGAGCTTAAAAACCTCAATGATTTTGTAACAAGTAATATCGTCAAATCAAAAGTAATACAAAATAATTCTTTACAGGAGCAACAAATATATAATTACCCTCTTTGGGCATTGCGAGAGTTTTTAATGAATGCTGTGATGCATCGTGATTATGAGTCTAATGCACCAATACTTATTTATGAATACAGTGATAGAATCGAAATCATAAACTCTGGGGGGTTATACGGGGAGGTTCGCCCAGAAAACTTCCCTCAGGCCAGTGACTATCGTAATCCAGTAATCGCAGAAGTAATGAAAAACTTAGGCTATGTCAATCGCTTCAATTTTGGAATACAGAATGCTCAACAAAAATTACATGATAATGGTAATCCACCCGCAGAATTTGAACTAGATTTAATTACAAAGTTTCGAGTAACAATAAAAAAACATCCTAGCTGGTAATGAAAAAGACAATTACATTTTTTAATAACAAAGGAGGAGTTGGCAAAACCACCATGGTTTACCATATTGCCTGGATGTTGGCAGAACAAGGAAAACGAGTAATAGTAGCAGATTTTGATCCACAATCAAATTTATCAGCTATGTTCCTAACACCAGACCGACTTGAAGAAATTATAGAAGCAGAATCAAACCCTCTTACAGTACTAGATGCTATTACACCTATTACCGAAGGAGATCGTTACCTCCCTGTACATATAGAGAACATAAATGATAAGATTGGACTTTTAGTAGGCGACTTAGCACTTTCTACTTTCGAAGATAGACTAAGCGATGCTTGGCTAAAATGTTTAAATGCAGATATATATTCATTCAGAATCACTTCAATTTTTAATACTATTATTAATGATGCAAGAAAGAGATGGGAAGCTGATTTTGCTTTGGTTGATATAGGTCCAAATCTGGGTGCAATCAATCGTGCTGTTATTATTAGCTCTGACAATATTATTATTCCAGTTGCCTCTGATTTGTTTTCATTACAGGGAATGAAAAACTTAGGTAAAACTCTAACCGACTGGAAACAAGGTTGGGATGAGCGATGTATCAAAAACCCAAAACCTGAAACATTAACCATACCTAATGGTGAAATGCAACCTACAGGGTATGTAGTAATGCAATACACAGCTAAAGAAAAACGTCCTGTAAAGTCTTACCTCAAATGGGCTAATAGAATTCCTAATGTGTACAGAGAATTTGTTCTCAAAACTCACGAGGACTCTAATACTACTGTTGAAAATGATTGTCATTGCATAGGTTTACTTAAACATTATCACAGTCTTGCTCCTATGGCTATGGAAGCACACAAACCCATATTTTTACTCAAACCTGCCGATGGAGCTATAGGCAGTCACATGTATGCAGTACATAAATCTTATGAAGATTTTGATAAAATAGCCAAGCAAATTGTCAAAATATCAAAACAACAAAACCCCTGTAAGTAAGCCTTACAGGGGTTTTAAACTCAATTTCTTTGCTTTGCCTATCTTGAACTTACTTTCAGTTTTTGACCTGGTACCAATACACTTCGGTTGTTCAAGTTATTTAATTTCTTTAACTGATAAATAGTCAAGCCATTGCGTCGGGCAATTGTCCAAAGTGTATCACCACGTACTACTCGATGAAAGCGGATATTTTGCAACATCTTTCTTTTTTTGCTTTTGGCTTTTCGGCGAGGCAATGTTTTACCAATACTGGTTTTGCGTTCTTTGGCACGTGCAGCATTGCGTACGTCTTTAGGCGTTTGAGCTACCAACTGCTGGTACTCACCTTGTTTAAATTTTATCTTATTGGCGTAAAAAGTAGTCGCAGCAGTTAGCGGTTCTTTTTTTACCGTTTTCTTCGCTACTTTCTTTTCTATTTGCTTAGTAGTACTGTGATCGGTTTTTACAGCCACTGATTTTGACTGCTTCACTTTAGCCGTTTTTTCTATATCGGCAGTCGTCGCAAATACCAGCGTTTTGGAACTTCCTTTTGTCCTGGTTACAGCAGTTTTAGCTACAGTGGTTTTCACTGTTTTCTTTTTTACTACTGTTTTTTTCTTTTTGCTTTCTTTTGCCGTCATTTCATGCACGGCTGCTATAAAGTTTTGCCCCAGTTTAGCGCTACGGCGACGAGGGGGCTTGCTGTAAATCACCAGTTTTTGATTTGGATACACCATATTAGAGCGTAAACGGTTCCAAACTCTCAAATAGGCCACTGTAGTACCATAACGTAGGGCAATCAAAGCCAAAGATTCACCTCTTTTTACTCGGTGTACTCTTTTACTGCCTCCATACTGGTTACGTCCGGCGGTGTACCCTAGCCCACGGCGAGAATAACCACGTGACGATGATACAATTCTACCCCTGAATCTTTCTACCATTTCGCGCTTATAAGCAGGATAACGCAAAGGGTAATTTCTTTTGTAATTAGGAATCGCGTTCTTTTTCAAGTGGGCGTTCAAAATTTGCATTACTCCCAAAGGCACATCTATTTGTTTGGCAAACTGCTGAATGTTTACAAAATTACTTACCATAATAGTGTCTGAAGGAATAGGAGGCACTGGGCGTTTTGCATAAATGTTGTGCTTGTCAGCGTAATTCATCACATAGGTTACCCCAATAAAAGCAGGTACATATCCACGGGTTTCACGGGGCAAATACCTATAAATTTTCCAGAAGTTATTTTTACCCCCGGCTTTCTTTACTGCCCAATCTACTCTGCCTGGTCCACAGTTATAAGCCGCCAAGGCCAACTGCCAGTCGCCGTGGTAGTTATACAAAAATTTAAGGTAACGACAAGCTGCATCGGTAGCCTTATAAATATCGTAACGTTCGTCTATATACCAGTCTTGCTTCAAGCCATACTCGCGCCCGGTGCTGGGGATAAACTGCCATAATCCGGCGGCAGCGGCCCACGATACTGCCCTGGGTCTAAGTGCAGACTCTACAATGGGTAAGTACTTGAGCTCTACTGGCATGTTGTGACGCTTGAGAGCTTCTTCGAAAATAGGAAAATAAAAGGTGCTTTTTTCGAGCAATTTTTGGGTAGTAACACGGTTCTTAATAAGGTAGAACTTTACCCAACGCATAATTTCTTTGCTATAAGTAAGCTTAATAGATGTATTCAAGCAAACCAAACGGTCTTTGATCACATCTACGTGCAACTGGGGTACATAATTAGGCGGGAAATGAGGAACGGTGTCCACAACCTTTACTTTTTCGGCTTTTTTAGTGACTTTAGTGGTATCTGTTTTTGCCGAAGCATCAAAAACCAATAAGCCAGTAAAACATAAGCTGAGAAGAAACCTTGTGGTTTTTTTTCGTAAACACATAGTTTTTGTGAAATTGAGTTTAAATATCGTTTGAAGATTTTTGTGTTTTGTTATACACATGTCTTCTGTAGTTTACGCCTGTAAACATAAATATAATTTGCTAACTTTCTAACAAATACTGCGAAAAAGACAACAAGTCATCTTCTTGATATGTAGCCGCCATTACCTGCAAACCGATGGGCAAACCATTGGTTGCCCTGCCGTTGGGTATAGATATAGCAGGAACTCCTACTACATTTGCCTGTACGGTAAACAGATCTTCCAAGTACATTTCTACCAGGTTGTCGTTATGTGCGCCTACCTCAAAAGCTGTATTGGGTGTAGTAGGCAATACAATAAAATCATATTGCTCAAACAACTTATCTGTAGCATCTTTGATAAGCCGCCTCACCTTTTGTGCCTGTGTGTAATAAGCATCATAATAACTGGCACTTAACACATAAGTACCCAACAGGATACGTCTTTTTACTTCTGCCCCAAAACCTTCGGTGCGGGTTTGTGTATACATTTGCTGTAAATCTTCAGCACTGGTACTTCGAAAACCATACCGAACCCCATCATAACGTGATAAGTTAGAGCTGGCTTCTGCAGTTGTTAGTATATAATAAGTAGGTAAAATGTAATCTAATAATGGGAAATCGACCGATTCTACAGTATGTCCTTCGGTTTTTAGAAAATCTAACGTGGCTTGGGTTGCCTGTTTTACCTCTGGGTGCAAGCCCTCACTCTCAAGCGTTTCTTTGAGGTAAGCCACTTTTGCCTTTCGGTCAAACGACAAAGCTTTGGAGTATTCAGGTACCGACTTTTTTGACACAGTAGTATCAAACTCGTCTGCTCCTGCCATTATCTCCAGCACCAATGCCACATCTGCTATGTTTTTTCCAAAAATACCAATACAATCAAACGAAGAGGCATAAGCAGCCAACCCATAGCGTGAAATACGCCCATAACTGGGTTTAAGCCCTACTACCCCACAAAAAGCCGCAGGTTGGCGTACCGAGCCTCCCGTGTCAGAACCCAAAGATACCAAACACATATCGGCTTGTACTGCCACTGCTGAGCCTCCCGAAGAGCCTCCAGGCACATGGGCAGGGTTAGCCGCATTACGCACTACGCCAAAAGCAGAGTTTTCGTTAGATGATCCCATCGCAAATTCGTCACAATTTTGCCTACCGATGATAATGACATCCTCGTTGAGCAAACGTTGCACGGCAGTGGCGGTAAATTGAGACTCAAATCCATCGAGAATCTTACTAGAGCATTGTAAAGAGTGATTTTGATAACAAAGCACATCTTTGATCCCTATCACCATTCCAGCGAGTTTGCCCGCTCGATTTTCGGCAATTTTCTGATCTACAACTTGGGCTTGTTGCCGTGCTTCGTCGCTGTAGGTTTCTAAAAAAGCATTTAAGTCTGCCTTTTTGTCAATATTTTCTAAATAGTGTTCAACCAGTTGGGAGCATGTAAGAGAGCCACCCTGCAATTCCTGCTGGATGGCTTTCAAAGAACTATATTCTTTCAATTTCGATAAAGGCTTACTTTACAGGAGTTTTACTGTTGTTGTGTGCCGAAGTTTTCTTTTCTTCTTCGATGTTTACGCTTTCTTCCAAATTGTCTCTTACTTCTTTGGTGGCATCCTTAAACTCACGGATACCTTTTCCTAAACCTCTTGCCAATTCAGGGATTTTTTTTGCACCAAAAAGCAAAAGGATCGCCAACATAATAAAGATTATTTCTGGACCTCCCAGATTGAAAAAAGCAAAAATGTTTATTAATTCCATAAATATTCTTGGTTTAAATGGTAATGCTAATTTGAGAAAAACAAACCCTTGTATTTTAGTGATTTTTTGGGCTCGTTCTTATTACACCTGCTAGTTATCTTTTGTTTGATTTAAAAAGAAATATTTCAGGTAAATATTGTGGCAAATATACAAATAAATTGTGAGCTTATATATAAATAAAGCAAGACTAAGGATAAACGCTGAATGATTGCCCTTATGTATGAATGCCACTGACGGCACTCTGCTTACTTTACAGCCAAGATGCACTGTTGTTGATAGAAACTATTTTTTTGATAAAAAACAGTGAAAAGAGGTTAATCTTTAGTGATCTGGAAAAAATAAGATGTGCCAATTCAAGAAAATATATTGTTCTCAGACGATTCAAAAAAAACGGTGCATAGCCAAAGCTATGAAGCTTTTTTTTTGAGAAGAATGAGGGCAATAGATACACTTTAATGGCTCAAATTATTTATGAAAGATCACTTATCAAGTAGCCCCCTCATAATCTCCGAAAAACTTTTACTCCAACTATTTTTAGGCATATTTTCAAGACTTTGGTGCACTTGAGTTTTCAGATCGGTCTGGCTGATTTTTTCTTTGAGTTTGGGGTAAATTTTTTCCAGCTTTTCGGCAACCATTTGCTCAATATCAAGCTGTTGGAGCAGTTCGTCACGAATGCGGCTTTTGAGCGTTACCTGCAAATCTTGGTCGGCAGTTGCCTGCAAATACGGTTCGTCGGGTACTACTTTACCATTGTCATGCTTAGATACTTCAGTATCCAACCACTTGATAAAGGTAGGTGTATCCATAGCGTTGAGTTCAATACGGTACTCTTTGAGCCAGTCTTCCCAACGGGTCATCATTTGCCCTTCAAACTTATATGGTTTGGGCACATCGGTTTTGTTGTCGAAGTCTAATACATATTGGGCAGGTGTTTTTTTCGACGATCGCTCTAACATTTCTACCTCTAGCTGCATTGCCAACCCCTGCCAAGGCTCTAGCCCCAGGTTAATTATTTTTACTTTACGCTTAGGTCGGGCTTTGGTGGCTCCCTGCAACGCCTGATAAATTAGTGTACCCGAAATGTCGGCATCGTGGATGCAGAAAAACAACAACTCTTCTTCGGTTTCGGCAAGCAAATCTATCACATCTCTTGCCGCACGGCTGGCAAAGCCCTTGGAAGTAAGCAAAGCACAATCGTGTTTTTCACAAAAACCGGCATCCTTTAAAATCTCAAAAAAACCTTCTTTTTCTGAATATAATATTTTGTTAAAATTAAACACCGGACGATGATAACGCTCCACACTTTTAGTACCCAACCTTATTTCTTCGTGGGTATGTGGGTGCAGTAGCGTACCTCGTTCATCGCGATAAACTCCTGGAAGATCTTTTCCCGTATCGAATTCATAGTCGGTGATGATGGTATTAAAGTTTTGGTACTTTAGCTCACGTCTAGTGGCTTCCATCACAAAAGGGCGTAACACATAATACAACTGACGCAAAGAGTAACGGTACTGCCCTTGCCCCGACGCTTTATCGATGGCAGCCGTTAGATTTTGTAACACCACTTTCTTCTGAGAAGGTGGCTTGGCTTGTTGGCTGGCTGGTGCGTCTTCTTTATCGCGGGCAACAAGTTTGCGCCTGAGCTGGTGGACAGTCTTTTCGATGGTTTGTACAATGGCTTCTTCCAGCACTGATAGGTCAGGTTCTTTGCCATTAGACACTATAGGCATATAAGGGGTGGTGATGTTGAGCCATATTTCAGGGGGGGCTTTCAAACGGTGGTTGTCTATGTTGCTATTAAGCCCACAACCATATACAATGAGTCGGCGGGAATTGAAGATCACGTCTACATCGCCAATAATGGGGGTACGATTGACAAAAAACCGGGTTTTGTCACTGGCTTCGTTCAAGCGGGCATAGGCTTCTATCACCACCGGAATTTGAGCATGATGTTCACCTCGGGTAGTTTTTAAGGTAAATTCACTCATTTTTTTTACATAGCCTATAAATCCTTCTATTGCCCCTACTTCTCCCAGCTTTTTTGCTGGTACATACTTACTGTTTTCACGCAACGCCCCCAACAATTGCTCACTTTCGTCACGACTTAGCTGGGCAATAGTTAAGTCACCTAACTGATTGATCATTGCTTTTGCCTTGCTTTTGGCAATGCCCTCAAAGTAAGGAGTAAATTGACTAACGGTAACCTTCGCAGGGGTAGACAGACATAAATTATAAAAACTATCGGAATCGTACCAATGTGGGCAGGTTTTGCCTGTATAGTGAACGCCTTGATTGATGGCTAGGGCAAGTTCTGCCCACTCTAGAGTGTCATAATAAAAATAATCGTGTGGAATACTTACTTGTATTTCAGTACCTTCATCGGCAAACTCACCTATCTTTTTGGGCAATGTAGTGCCATCGTCTTGCGGAATCAGTTGTAACACCCGCCCATTGGTAGCAACTGTAAGCGTACCTTCCAGACAAAATACAGTGGCTGTAACCACTCTCAACCCATTGCCTAGTGCCCCTCGGCTTGGCAAACGAAAGCGCTTGGAGCTGGTAAGGGGGCGTTTAACAGAAAAAAAATCTGCAATTTCTTCGTCCGAGGCATCAAAACCTTTGCCTAGGTTTTTTACTACAAAAGTGCCTGGTTTGCCTTCTTCAGGGTGAAACACATGTACTTGTGTATCTACATCCAGGGCGTTGTCGGTAAGTTCTTTGGCTATGAGGCGAGGTAACAGGTGTTTAGATACTCCCGCTTGTTGGGGCAAAGTATTGATATTGGTAAAGAGTTGCCAGTCGGGTTGGGTAAAGAGTAAATCGTCCATGGGCTAAAAGAGATTAGCTTTTTGTTCAAAGTTACATAAGTCAACGCATAAAAAAAACCACCCGATATCTCCCATTGGATGGTTTTAAAAATTAGACTATAAAATTTAGCACTCAATAAAAATTCTTTTTTGTATGAATGAGGTTTTATAAAGAAAGCCGGGAACCGACTATGAGAATGGATTTAATATAAAACACCTGCATTAACAACTTTATATAATTCAAAATACACCTTTATTATTTTTAATGAAAGGCTTTTATTTCTAATCACCTTTTTATTAATTTTTTGACAGTTAAAAAACAAAATATTAATAAAAAATATATTTGTATTTCACTGATTTACTTTTAGTTACACTTTAATGACTTTGAATTATGCAATTCACATTTATATGTACGAGGTTTTTTTTCAAAGGTTATGAAATCACAAAGAAAGTTGCAAAAATACATTCTGTTGAAAGAATAGTTATATTTACGAAAAAGCTTCGCTTGCGGAAGATTGTGAAAATTGTACTTAACAAAGATATAACCGTATGAAAACACTGACATTGCTAAGGCACGCCAAGTCAAGCTGGAAAGATTTGTCGCTTCCAGACTTTGAACGCCCTCTCAATAAAAGAGGAAAAAGAGACGCACCTTTTATGGCACAAAAATTCAAAGAAAAAGGGGACATGCCTCACCTTATACTATCAAGCCCATCGGTAAGAACCCGCTTGACAGTAGCCGCATTTGCCAAAGTGCTACCTGAAACCGCCGTTGAATTTGATCAGCGAATTTATGAAGCACACGCCCAAACTCTGCTCCGCCTGATTAGACAGCAGTCTGACAAGGTAACTTCACTGGTATTGGTAGGACACAATCCGGGGTTGACAGATTTAACCAACTACTTTGCGCCTCGTCCCATAGACAATGTGCCTACTACAGGGGTAGTGCAGTTTAATTTTGTGACCACACAATGGCAGCAAGTAACAGCTAAAGAAGCTTCGTTGGTGTATTTTGAGTATCCTAAATTGTATTTTCCTAAAGAAGAAACTAAATAGAGTTTAGTTCAGGAAAAATAAATATTAATTTTGTCTATGATGCTTCATTCATTTATTTTTGTTTAAGTATACATAACTAAGTTTATCAAGAGGTCAATGGCCTGAGCTAAAAAGATAAACTAATATATTACTACACTCTAGAAACACCATGATTATTCGGAAAGCCACTATTATTGATATGCCTTGGGCTAATGCCCGATATGACGAACTGGGTTTTGTAAACTCTGATTTCAACAACGAATTTATAGCCATTGCACAACAGTCTGAAGAAAGAGTAGGCATCGGTCGATTAGTTAATATATCGGATGGTATACAAGAACTTGGGGGAATGTATGTGGCAGACAGTCACCGAAAACAAGGGATTGCCCGCAAAATAGTCGATTTTCTATTGGAACAACGCTCTCCAGCACACACCATATATTGTTTGGCTTTCGAACATTTAGCGACATTTTATAAAAGCTGTGGATTTGTTGAGGTAAAGTCCCCTGAAAAAACACCGACAGAAATAACTACCAAAATAGATTGGTGCCAGAGTCAGTATCCGTACGGAAACACCTTATTGGCAATTAACGAAAAAGGTTAAAACTAGTTGATGACTGTATGGCGTTTACAAACAATAAGTTATCAATTTTGCCTGTTTAATATTTGTATGCCCTCACACACACATGGGGAGTTATACTATCTACTAAGAATCTCTTCATATGAATAAGCAATATAACCCGCTTTTGGAAAAGCAACTCAAGGACTTTTTGAAAGGCAAAGCAATGCCTGAGGGTCTGGAAAAGCTTTTTGCCTCCATTAGTGATTCTTATAATAACTTTGAAAAAGAGCGCACCGCTATTAAACAGGAGATGCAGCAAAACTCGAAAGAGTTAACAGAAGCAAACCAACAAATAAAGCTTGAAGCCGAACGATATAAAGCAGCTGAAGCACTTGCCCGAAAAAATGAACAAATTTTACGCTCTATCAATGAGCATATTAATGAGGCTATTTTCCGAAGCACCCCGCACAAAGGAGTAGTTTACATCAATCAGGCATTTGCTGAACTTTTTGCGTACAAGCAAGCCAAAGAAGTAATCAGTATGCCAATTAGTGCACTTTTTGTCGAACAAAGTACAATTGACACATTGAATGAAAAGTTGGCGTCCAACGGTTTTTTTAAAAATGAAGAGGCTTTATTTAAGAAAAAAGATGGGACAATGTTTTGGGGATTGGTCAGTTGTATTTTGTCGCGCAACAACGAGGGAGAAGTATTTTATGATGGGGCAATTGTAGATATTGACGTACAAAAACGAACTCAAAACCGTTTAATGGCCATTAATGAAGAGCTCAAAAAAACCAATGCTGAGTTAGACCGTTTCGTTTATAGTGCCTCGCATGACTTACGGGCACCACTCAAGTCACTGCTAGGTTTGTTGCAACTTGCCGAATATGAACCTCCACATAACATACAAGAGTACCTTCACAAAATGCGTAACAGTGTGCTCAAGCTTGATTACTTTATTGAAGAAATCATTGATTATTCAATGAATGCCCGTATGGAAACCAATGTAGAGCAAATTGATTTTAATGAGTTGATACAAACAGTATTGGAAAAACTACAGTACTTGCCAGCTGCCTCCAAAATAGAAAAAAAACTGGCCATCAATGGCAGGCATATTTTTTACTCTGACCGTAGTCGTTGTTTGATCTTGTTGAACAATTTATTGTCAAATGCCATTAGTTACCATAACCCCCATCAAACCAACCCTTTAATTTTGATTAAAGTAGACCAACAACCTCAACAAGCCATCATTACTATACAAGACAATGGCAAAGGCATAGATCAAGACCATCTCAACAATATTTTTAAGATGTTTTATCGTGCCAGTGCTCACTCTAATGGAGCAGGACTGGGCTTATATATTGTCAAAGAAATATTACAAAAACTTAATGGTAGTATTGACGTACAATCATCGGTAAACCAAGGCTCTGCTTTTACCTTAAAAATCCCCAATACTCCTCCTGGTTGAACCAAGGGCAAAACCAGGCAACTGTAATAAACGGTATTTACTGGCTTTCGCTTCTAATTTAAAACCTGCTCGATGTTAAAAAGACTTACTTTTTTTTCAACACCTTTTTTACCACCTCTTCTAAATTATCTAAATCTTTTTTATGCTTCAGGTAAGTATCTAAACGCTTATCGCCCATATTTTGAACATAGTATTCAGGCAGGTATTTCTTAAAGTTGAGCAGTACAAAAGTATCTACAATACGCTCTTTCAACCCATGAGGCACTTTATGTTTTCGGATAATAGAATACTCTATCCCTATATGGGTGATTTCGTGAATAATGGTATTTGCTGGATTTTTATATTGTTTAAATTTTCCGTCGCGGGTAGCAAAAATAATAATTGACCCCCGATCAGGATCATAACTTCCACCTGATCCATAGAGCGTAAGTGTCACCCGATAGGTATCAAACATTTTAAATTTCCAGTTTTTTGGGGAATTTTTACTTAGTTGTTTGATCAAACGATTAAGCAAGGCTTCGTTTTGTTTAATCAATTGATACCCTTTTTGATAATCCGCTTCTTGGTACACTTTATCTGTTACAAACTTTTTCAAGGCAACATAATCTTCATCAGACAACTGTTTAGCCCTGGCTTTCTTCTTCAACGCTTCTATCAAACGACCTTTAGGCAAACTTAGTTGGTATTGATGCTGCTCAAAGAAGACTATATCACGAATAGTTCGCCATATATAATTTGTCTCTTGTGCGGCAGTGGGTATAGTCACTAGCAACCTGCTTTGACCTACCACTGAAAGCTGCATACACATAAGTCCGGCGATCAGATAGATTGTTTTGGTTCTTATTCTCATTGTATATTCGACTATTTTATACGCTCTTAGATACCCAAATTGCACCCTGAAAATAGGGTAATGGAAAAGCGCTCAACTCACTCATCAAAATGTTTCAAAGCATTTAATATGACATCTATTATGCGATTTTTTTGTCTATGATATTGATCAGTATCTACCAAAAGCCTTGAGCGTTCATTTTGTTGTAAGGCAGCTTTCCAACCAATGACTTCGTCCTGCATCTGGCGGTCATTGAGTTGTTGAGCGTATTGTTCCATTACATCCAACGCCTCATGGACAAAATCTTTAGCAATAAAATCACGAATAAGTTGCAGGCTGGCACTATGCGACCCTCCAACTCCATCAAGCAAACTTACCACTGACACATCCTCATAACTATTGTCACATTCTACGGTTTTGCGTCCTTTGTCTAATCGTCGTTTAAGTTGCTGATATTTATAAAAATAAGGTTCAGGGTTATCTTTGCATTCGCTACAGTGACAAGGGATCATCTCGGTCACCTCAAGATTGTTAAAATCACTATGGATTTCCTGCATGGTTTTGCGAATAATCACCAATAGTTGTTTGTTGTTTTTGCCGCTCAGGTGAACAGATATGCGCTTGATCAGATAATTTTCGCGCACTACGGCATAGGTGTTGTCATAGTACAATACTACCCCATACTTCCAGTAAATGTTTTGATAAATGTCGGGGCTTCGCCTGACGATCAAACGGGTAAGAATGCCTTTGGGCATAAACGAATAGCTGTATTCAAAATATAAATGCTCACTGTTGGCAGGCAAAGTATAAGACACAGGATCGGCTGGCAAGAGTTGAGGTGCTAGGTATACTCCTTGCTCAATGGCAAAGCAAAGCTCAAATTTTTGGTGCTTCATCAATGATAAAATCTCGCGTCTCTTTTCCCGGTATTTTCGCTCACTCCAAATCTCCATCAAATCCTGGTCGGTAAACCTGCCATAATTAGCCTTTACTTTAGCATTGTCCAATACTGCATAGACCCCTTTGGTAACCCATTGATGATCTAAGAATACGGTTTCGGCAAGCTCCAAATCATTGGCAAAATGAAGAAAAACACCCAAATCGTGAAAAAAACGACTTAAAGTCTTGGCCTGTTCTTCAGTCATTCCATAAGCTTCGCAAACGTCAAGGTATGTACTATAACTAATATAGCTTTTTTGTTCATTCTGTAAAGCTTCAATTTCTTTTCGTACTTTGACCCATACTTTGGGCAAGGGTGCTCCTATTTGCGGCAATAGTTGTTCGTTGGTAATGATCCGTTTTATCTCTTCTTTAAGCGACTCTACAGTAGCTTTATAGTCGGCATGACAGCTCACTCTTTTAAACTCTATCAGGTTGGCAAATGCGGCTTTGTAGTCTTCTATAGGCAACTCTTTGGTGGGTTGGTCTATTTTGTTAAGCACCAGTATAACCGGGCTGGCGCCCCCCAGTAAGCGAATGATGTTTAACCAGTAAAAAAAAGTACCATGGTTATCTTCTTTGCGCGACTCGGTCACAAATAAGTAGATAGAGCGTCGAGTCAAGAAAAACTGATGAGTAGCATAATATATTTCCTGCCCGCCAAAGTCCCACACATTCAAGCGAAAATCTTTGTTTAAATTAAGCTTTCCCTCAAATTCTTCTTTAGGAATCACCCACTGGCTAATATCTATACCTTCAGTACTAGGTTCATCCTTTAGCTCATTTTTTTTTACTCGAAGTGCTTTCGCCAATGAAGTTTTCCCTACGCGTCCCTCTCCTACCAATAACAGTTTTATTTCATTCAAGTAATCTACCTCATCATCGCTTTGGGATTGTTCGTTGCCACCTGATGTGGACAATACTACTCTTTCACCACTAGGCTCCCGTTCGGGCACTGACTTGTCGTATGTAACAGGAGTAAAGCTCTGATAGAAATTCTGTACCCCTGTAACTCCCTGTTGTACCACTTCGTCAGGCAACGAAGCAATGACATTGCCTTCTAAAGTTATTTTTTTGACTTTAGGCATAAAAAACACCTTTTTAGGTACAATTTCCAACTGGTTGTTATCCAACAACACATTTTCCAGGTTCTTAAGTTGACTCAACTGTTCGGGTACCTGCACCAAGGCATTGTTGCTTAGGTCAAGGTAAACCAATTCTTTAAGGGATAAAATAAATTCAGGAAAGGTTTTTAAACCACAATTACCTAATTTTAGGTGACGCAACTGACTCAATTGGCTCAGAGACTCAGGCAATGCTCCCAAACAGTTGCCTGTAAGCGCTAATTTGGTTAGCCCCTCAAGTGTTCCTACTACTTTAGGCAAATGGCTCATTTGGTTTTCATCCAACATGAGGGTTTGCAGGCTTTTAAGCTGTCCAAACTCAGGAGCAATCTGTTGTATTTCGTTAAATCTTAGGTCTAAATGCTTAAGATTCGTTAGTTTGGCTATACCCGTCGGAATAGTAGTGATATGATTTGAGCGTAACTCTTTGTAGTTGCCCAAATCTAAAATAGTGAGCCAAGTACACTCAAATATTTCGGTGGGTATTTCACTCAAACTACACTCTCTTAGATTTAAAAAATAAGTTTTTTTGTCTTTACACCTTTTAATTTTTCTTGCAACTTTTTCAGATAATCCCATTACCAGTAGCTTTGTTAAGGTTTGCCTTATTCAAGAAAGTAAAAATACCTCAAGCCACAAAAGAAACAGGTTATGTTTTGACCCAAACGCTATGTGATGTAAATTAGGTGATATTCAAAATTTCTCATATATAAACCATAAAATCCATGAAAATACTACATATACTCAATGGTGAGGGTACTGCTCATCACTTTACTTTGCCAGGTGATCGCCTTGTCTGGAACGAAGCTCTTGCCTGTGGTCCTACCACCTATGAGGTAGCCACCCCTGAGTTTTATACTATTCGCCAAAACTTTTTCACGCAACAGTACAGTGATTTACCCTTGCGTGAACCCATACCCGCAGATAGTTATCAGACGTTGGTAATACAAGAACTCAATCAACTAAAAGCGGCTCCTGACTATCAGGAAATCACTCTTTGGTTTGAGTTTGACTGGTTTTGTCAAGTAAACTTGATGGCTGTTTTGAGTTGGCTTTATCAACAACAACTTGGGTTGGATCGTATTTATTTGGTATGCATTGACACCCACCCTGCTGTAGAAGATTTCAGAGGATTGGGGCAACTTGCACCTGAACATTTTGCGCCTTTGTTTGCCCAAAGAAAAAAACTGAGTGAAACAGATATTGTATTTGCCGATAAGGTGTGGGCGACTTACTGTGGGCAAGACATGCTTGCCTTGGTTGATTTGATTCAACAGCACACTCCAGAGGCTTTTCCTTACCTAAAAACGGCTTTTGGTTACTTTCAGCAACTTTTCCCTGACCAGCAAAGCGGGCTTAACCTTATAGAGCGACAAATGCTGGAAATGATCCAACCCCACTCTTTGCCAAACAAACATCGGTGGGTAGGACGCATGCTTCGAGAAAGTACTCCTCACTTGGGTTTTGGCGATTTGCAATACTATGATTCTATGCAACGAATGGGAGCTCTTTGGCAAGAAAATGAACAGTTACAATTGACAGATGTGGGCAAACAAGTGGTCAATCAACAACAAAACTTTCTAACTGTTCAACCTCAATCGTTTGCCTTGGGAGGGGTAAAAAATACTGATTACCGCTGGCACAGCACTCAGGATAAACTAGTACTCCAAACACTATAGTTCTAAAGCAACCAAAGGCAAACATCTGCTTGCCTTTGGTTGTCTCATAAAAGCGGCAAAATTTATCTTCTGTCTTTTTTTCGTCGATTGCCCTTATTTTTATTAAAGTGTTTGTTAATCATTTTTTGCTGCTTTTTAGTAAGCCCCACTCCGTTTTGTTTATTGATAAGGTCGGCTTGTTTTTTGGTTAAAGTTACCCTACGCCTTGCATTGGGGTCAGCTCCTTTTTTCTTCTTTTTGGTAGCAGCATCTTTCGAACGGTGTATAATCTGTTTACGCGATTTGATCGCCAGAAACTCTATGTCAAACTTAAGAATGGTATGAGGGGGAATACCATAAAAACCGTTTTCGCCATAACATAAGTAAGAGGGCATAATAAAATGTCCTTTGGTGCCTTCACGCATCAATAATAGTACTTGGTCGAACCCCGGAATCACATATTTATGTCCCACTGGAAAATCAAACACCCTACCGTCCATCTTAGAAGTACGCCACACTTTACCATCCAAAAACATAGTCTTATATTTTAACATGACCACATCACCCTTTACAGGAAAGTCGCCTTTGCCTTCTTTAGTAAAGTAATAGTATACCCCAGCGTAGGTTTTTTTGAGGGCTTTAGGAAATTTTTTACCCTTGAGGTAAGCGCTGATGATTTTTTCATCTTTTTGTCTTTGCTGAAAAACCTTGGCTTCTTTGTCGTGTAGTACTTCTTCGTGTGGCTGTACGTTCAGCACCTTGATTACATACTTGATGTAGTCGTTGGGTTTTAGAAACTTAGGTCGCTTGCGCTTAATGGTTTTAAATAGAAAACCGGCCGACATACGGAAGGTAGCACTGTCGCCAGTAGACAGCTTAAGCAGCATTTCGGTCATATACCCCCGGTTGGCGTATTTATATTCTTCGGTAGAGATTTCTTTAATGGCAGGTCTATGAGGGTAAGTAGTTCTTATCAACGAGTCTTTGTCGTTGTATATCCATACATGGAAAGTGACAAACTGGTTGATAATTATTTTTTTGGTTTTGCCGGCACTTTGTTTATGAATCTTATAATGAATGTTAAACTCTTCGGGAAGCACTTTGTATCCAGAAGGAATACTTTGCCCAAATCCAAAAGTAATACCCACCAAAGTTAACATTATACTTAAAGTAACTTGCTTCATTATGTCAGGTGTCTTATTTATAAATTACACTTTATTACATTAATATTTATACGTATTATAGGTTATAACGAAACTCAAGGGGATTGGGATATTTAAACTTATAATTTAAAGTTTCTATTATTTTTGTTCCATCAATAATCTTAAAATCAGGTGAACCCTCGGTGTATTCAGGTGCTTCCAGTCCAAACATTTCAATGTTTTGGGTGTATACTTCACGACGGGTAGGATGTTCGGGGGTTACAACATTAAAAACTTCTCCCCAGGCATTTTGTTGTATCACTTGCGTGATCAGGCGTACCAGGTCTACCGGATGTATATAATTTACAGGCACGTTTCCTGTGGTAATCCCTTTTTTCCCTGCCACATATTTCCCCGGAACCCGATCCTCTCCTATCAGCCCCCCTGGTCGCAAAATGGTTACATTTTTAGCTTCCAATCCTTTGATCATCTGTTCAGCTTTGAGCAAAGCCCGGTTTACGTACAAGCCTCGCACCCCATCTACCGAACCATCGGTATTGCCCAAAGGCTCAGTTTCGTCTACCATTCGGTTTACATTAGGGTATACCGATGTAGAACTTACATAAATGACATTTTTTAAAGGCGCTTGCCCAATGAGTGGCTCCAGGGTTTTGATTTGCGCAGGATGAAAATCTTCTCCTTGCTTACGCACTCCGGGTGGAATATTAATTACAAGGGTTTCTGTATCCAGAAACTGTTCTATTTTGTCTGCTTCCAAGTCAGGTGTAAGTTTTACCAAAAATGCCTCAATGCCTTTTTGATGGAGCAAATCAAGTTTAGAAGTTTGGGTAGTAGAGCCTTTTACATGGTAACCCTGTGCCATGAGGTGCTCAGCCAGAGGTAAACCCAGCCAGCCACAGCCTAGTATGCTTACTGTCGATTGTTGTGTCATTGTATTTGATTGATTATACTTAAAGTTACATAACAATACAGGTTTCACACAAAATTGTTAAAATTAACGCTGCTAATTTATGTAAGGAATATCTGCTAAAGCTAAAAACACCCCAATACCTGAAGTATAAAGGGTGAAAAATGATGTTGTAAGCAACACCAGTGACTGATTAACTAAACACGTATTTCCGCCATTTTTTCCAGTATGTGCCCAGGGGTTGTTTAGGTCTTCGACATAGCAATATGGGAATATTGTGTTCTTCGTCTATAGCATAGGGGTGCTTAAATCTTTGTATCAAGGTGACTTCTTCAAACAAATCTCGCATATCTTTGGGCGAAAGCCCCACAGTAATGGCAAGCTGGGCATTTGGGTTACCTGCCCCCCACAAATAAAAACTGCCGTGCACCGATATAGCCGGAGGTAGGCCATACGGTTTGCCCAAATAATGAAGTGCGCCTGCTTCTCCATAGTTTTCACCCCAAATCAGACAATGTTCTTGTTCGGTTTTGCTAAGTTTGGTATAAGTATCTGCCACCACTTTTACTTGCTCACGCCAGCCAAACATATCGGCATAGTCACTGGTCAGGTTTTGTACCCTGCCATTGGGCAAAGGGGTTATAGGGTTTATATCCAATGCCTGGGTGTATTTGATCAATTGGTCAATTGTTAGAAAAGGGGTACCGTAGGGCATGACTACCATACCCAAGGTAAATATGACCAATGCCAACACAGGGCGTATAAGCAGTTTTGCTTTGTTTTTCTCTATTTGTTGGGCAATAAACACTGCCCCACCCGCAAACATCAATGGATACACACCATTGAAATAATAAGCTTGCCCCTGGGCAATAATAAACAACCCTAAAGTGGCAAGGTATGCCCCACCCAACCAACGTAAAGATTTTTGTTGTAAAAAATACCACAAACCCAACAACCATACAGGGGCAGTGATGTATTGATGCATACGGAGTTGAGCCAATAAAAAGTCGCCAGCCGTCATTCCTTGAAGTTGCTTCTTATACAACCCCTTGAAGTGATCCATTACAGGAAAATCGTGTTGATATTGCCAGAAAATATTAGGTAATAAAATGACACCTGACACTCCCAAAGCTGCCCAAACCCAAGGGCTCGCAATGAGCTTACGGTGGTTGGTGGCAAACATTGCCAACACAATGCCTCCTACACAAAATAGCATATTGTACTTAGTGAGCATACCTACGCCTGCGGCTGCTCCCATCCATAACAAATAACGGGGTTGATGGCTGAGTAAATAATGGAGCAAAAAATAATATACCAATAACCAGCATAACTGGTCGAATACGACAGGCTGAAACAGGGTGTGGTGACGGTAAAAAGCTGGGCTGGCAAGTATGCAGACAACGGCAAGTACCTGGGCAAATAAGCTGCCACCCAGTTTTCGCACAAATTGTACAGTAAGCCATAATGTACATAAACCAGCCAGTGCTGTGAGGGTACGCATGGCAAGCAAACTATCGCCCCCTATAGTGCGGGCCAATCTACCAAGCCAGGCGGTAACTGGTGGTACTTCCATGTAACCAAAACTTAAGTGGTGGCCTTGTACAAGGTAGAGCAATTCATCGCGGTGAAACCCATATTGATTGCCTGCCCAAAGGTGAATAAAAAGTTTAACAGCAAAGAGGGCAATCAGCACCCACCACCAGGCATTTTTGGGAGATTGGTCAAGGGTTATTTTAAGGTTGTTTTTCATGGGTATACAGAAGTTAAATCAAGTACCCAAAGGTAGGCTTTGCAAAAATAAAATACTGGTTTAGGCATCAAAAAGGCATTTTTGCCCACAGGCAAGTACATTTTGAAGGGTTTCTAAAGTAAAAAAACACGTTCTCACAGACAACGTGTTTAGTGTAGGTTTTCAATTAGTCGGTTTTGTAGCTCTTTTTGATATAAGCTAACACATAAACTGATCAACGATTTAGTTTAGATAATACAGCCCTGTAGTCAGGGCTGTTTTGCCTGATGGAATTTATTCTTCCTCAAATATTTTGGGTAATTACAAGTGGTCAATTGGTGTTGGTGTATTGACCTGGTGTTCATTGTGTTTTCAATTTTGTTAGTATTCGTAGTTCATTCAATTTGTTGGTTTAAAACAAGCCACCATCAATGATAAGTGGCTTGTTTTTGCTTATTGTTTAGTTTTTTTCACAGTGCATCATAGTTACAAAGTTGGTTTCAATGCTTGATAATTATAGTGTTTCATTAGATAGACAAACCTTCCTTAAAAAAGGAGTAGGCTTGTCTGTTTTTTAGGTATTCATAGTGTAGTTTTTTTCAAAAAAGTCAGGTTTTGTAGACTCAGTTATTAGTTGTTCATAGTGTTTTCATTAGATAGACAAACCTTCCTTAAAAAAGGAGTAGGCTTGTCTGTTTTTTAGGTATTCATAGTGTAGTTTTTTTCAAAAAAGTCAGGTTTTGCAGACTCGGTTATTAATTGTTTATAGTGTTTGATTAGTGTTTTCATTGAATAGACAAACCTTCCTTAAAAAAGGAGTAGGCTTGTCTGTTTTTTAGGTACTCATAGTGTAGTTTTTTTCAAAAAAGTCAGGTTTTGCAGACTCGATTATTAGTTGTTCATAGTGTTTTCATTGAATAGACAAACCTTCCTTAAAAAAGGAGTAGGCTTGTCTGTTTTTTAGGTACTCATAGTGTAGTTTTTTTCAAAAAAGTCAGGTTTTGCAGACTCAATTATTAGTTGTTCATAGTGTTTTCATTGAATAGACAAACCTTCCTTAAAAAAGGAGTAGGCTTGTCTGTTTTTTAGGTATTCATAGTGTTATTATTGTTGGTATTCATAGGTAAGACCAGCCAAACCTAAAAAGGGAGTAGGAAAGGGTAAAAAAAAACATCTTTTTTTGTAAGTATCTGATAAACAAGGGGCTATTTAGGTGTGTTTTTTCCGGTAGGCTGATGGAGTGGTATGGGTAATCTTTTTGAAAACGTTATTAAATGCCGATTTTGAATTATACCCTACTCTAGTGGCTATTTCTTCTATAGTCAAGTGGTTGAACGCTGGGTTGCTCAACAACTCCTTGGCTTCTTGTACCCGGTAATCGGCCAAAAAGCCAAAAAAGTTTTTCTGTAGTTGTTCATTCAACACCTGCGAAATACTATGACTAGGTACCGCCAGTTTTTTTGCTAACTGCGGCAAAGAAATCAAGTTATCAAGGTATAACTTTTCGTTTTGCATGAGTTGAGTTAATTGAGCAAGAATGACTTCTTTTTCCGATTCACTCAACCCCGATTTGGCATATTTTGGGGCATTGTTTTGCTTTCTTCTCCTAAATACTTCGGGATGCTGCATTAACATAAAGCTCATATAGTAAATGATTACTGCACTGAGCGCAGCGCTGGTGTAGTCTTGCAAATCGCGTAGCACAAAAAAAGTACGGTATACCCAATGTATATAGCTAAACGCAGACAAAATAAAGAAGGTACGAACCCAACGTAAACGTTTGTTTGGCAAGGATTTAAAAAAAGAGAGTTGGTGTTGTTTGGTATATTGTATGATAAAACGAATGATGAGATAATAATACACTCCATTGAATAAAATAGAGACGGTATTGATGTGAGCTTTGATACCCAATGGGTCGGTAGTCCATATAGTTGTAGAGTGTATATAGGGCAATTCAGGGTGATAAGCATACAAAAACGCATTGTATTTATAGGCAGCTGACTGTATAAAAAATAAAGCGCAGTATAAGGTATAAAACAAAAATGGGATAAAATGTAAATACCACTTTTGAGGCGTGCTTTGGTTTAAATAGGTTCTGAGGTAAAGCCATAACAATGGGGCGTACACAAAGTTAAAGGGTTCGGACACGTCATAGTAGTGTAATGTATAAATGATGTATCCGCTATAGCACAAAAAAATCTCGAGTAAAGTAGCCGCATTCGCCAACAGATTAAACGCTAAAAAACGATTGGAGGGCTCTAGGCGAGGCTGCCCAAAAAGGCATTGTAAAGCAAGAAAAAGGGCTTGTATAACTCCTAAAAATATAAGTACAGCAAAAACATCCAAGTGAGGCGCAATCATTGTCAAATATAAGTGATGCCTCAGAAGATTGCAAGTTGTAAATAGGCAGACTAATTACTGCCAAATGGTGCCATCAGCAAAAAATATTTTTTGTGGATTCCACACAACTTGAGGTTTAGGCAAATCTTTTAGCTTTTTGTATACCTGAGACAATACAGGATAACGGACTTCGTATTTCCATTGGATTGCTTGGGCTGCGTCAACCTCCTGATTACACTCTATCAACACACTTGTCACCAAGTCTATATTATTATCCAGCACATCTACTTTTCCGGTCAAAGCCTTCATTTTTTTCGAGGTGGTGTTTTTAAGTTCAAAAGTATACACTATGTAAACATAAGACTCTGTTTTCTTCACTACCTTTTTTTCTGTTAATGTTACTTTCAGTGCCTTTCGGGTTTTTTCAGCTACTGTGACAAGCATACCAAGGTTTTCTTCCTCCAGGTTATTCGAGAACTCTCGCCTTTTTTCTGACTCACTTTTTTTGTTGGCCTCCATTTCTCTCAAAATTTTGTCCTGTTCACGGGCAAAGTTTTCGTCTAATTTCTTAAACTCTTTTCTCTTGTTATGTAACGAAGAATCAGCGGCTGATATAGCCAAGGCATTGCCCAGCACTTCATCATACTCCGCGCGTTCTAAACGGCTAAATATCACTTGAAAGGGTTTGATTTTTTTTCTTTTGGTAGTTTTGGCAGCAAGCAACAAGTCGGCATAAGTTTCTGAGCCAATCTGTTGATCTATGATTTTGTTGTATAGTATGTATACCGACAATAGTTTTAAGTCTTCTTTACTTGCTTGTTTTGTTTTCTCTATGGCAAGCAAGTCGGCCTCCAAGTTTTTTTCATTGTATATGCTTTGCAACGATGCCTTATGCTCACAACCTGTAAACCAAAGGCTTATGCATAGTAAATATAAAGGTAATAGTTGTTTCGCTTTCATCAGGGGTTTTATTAATCATCGGGCTTTCAAACTCCCTTCATTACTACTAGTATTATGCCAACATATCTGGGGTAATGCGAAATCCAACCAGCAATATATCATCTGTTTGAGAATGTAAATCTCCTATCCAATTATCCAGGGCTTCTTCCAGTATTTGCTGCTGCTCTTCCATTGGTTTTTGGTGAATAGAAAACAATAATTGCTTGAAGGTTCGTTTCATAAATTTTTTAGGGTATTCGTCTGGTCCTCCAAGCTGGTCTTGGTAGCCATCAGAGTGAATGTAGACAGTGGTGGGCTTATCTAAGGGAAATACGACAGTATTGAATTCTCGTTTTTCTATTCTGCGCCACACACCACCTATAGGCATAATGTTTCCTTTTATCTCGGTAAGCTCATTGTCCTGAATAATATGCAAAGGGTTTTTAGCTCCAGCAAACTTCAATACCTTATTTTGCTTGTCAATAACACAAATGGTCATATCCATTCCATCCCGATTGTCAGTTTCACGTTGTCTGAGTGCAGTCAATATACCCAAATGCAACGAACTAAGAATGGCTCCAGGATCGGTAATTTTTTTTGTGTATACAATTTGGTTCAATATGCCATGCCCCAACATACTCATAAATGCCCCTGGTACTCCGTGGCCAGTACAGTCAATGGCTGCAATAATCACTTGTCCGTTTTTTTCGCCGTACCAATAAAAATCACCTGATACAATATCACGGGGGCGGTACATTAGAAAAAGCTCAGGCAGTTGTTTTTTAATGTGTTTTATTTTGGGCAACATAGACTCTTGTATTCTCAGTGCATAATTGATGCTTGCAGTTACATTTTTGTTGTGTTTTTGCAGCTGTTGATACATGTCTTTAAGTATTTCTGACTGTACAGACATTTCACGGTTTTTGCTTCTAAGTTGTTCAGTGCGTTCCTTGACTTTCTCTTCCAGGTTTTCATAAAGCAATGCATTCTCTAAAGATACATTTATTTGTGATGAGAGTACCCCTAGTATTTCCAGGCGTTCAGGAGTAAATGCACCAATGGCAAGGTTGTTTTCCAGATAAAAGATAAGGCTTACTCGTTCTTTTCTTAATATAGGATAACATAGCAGTGATTTTGGTCGATGCTTTCGTATATAAGCATCTTTTTGCAAAAGCTTTTCTTCATTGGCGTTGGCTATTACCATATCTGACCTCAGGCGATGCACATAATTAATCAAAGAAATGGGCACCTCGGTACTGTGCTCCAAAGGAGTACTGAGGGCAGTTACTTGTATGTCGCCAAAGTCTGGTCTGCCTATTTGCACCGCCATTTCACCTTTCATTCTTACCACCAAACTTTCCTGATTGTTTTCAATAATATATACTTTTTGTGCTCCTGCACTTTCGGCCACTATCTTAATCATTTGCTCAAGCAATGCTTCCAGGTGTACCTCTTTCATCAGTGCCGTTGAAGATTTTAAGATAGTATGAAGGTCTAAAGTACCTCCGTTGGTAGAGCTTCTAAACGTAGTATATTGGTTTTCTTTGACTACCTTCTCGTGAGTAGAGAGGGAATGCTTGTTTTTTTTCCTCGATAAAAAATAAGGGAACGCCTCCCCCAATTGCCTTACTTTGGCTTTAGCACCCCAGGCTTTATATAGTTGGTAGGCTTGCTGAATATGAAGCTTGGCATAGCTGTCTTTCTTATGGGCAAGCCAAAACTGCGCAATACGCTCATGGGCAATCGCTTCAAGATAGAGAAACTCGGTACGATGTGCTTCAGCAATGGCTTGTTCATACAAATCTACTGCCTTAAAATCTTGATGGTCTACCTGATAAGCTTTTTCTGCCAGCACTAACAAGTACCGAGCATTAAAGTTCATGGGTGCGTTTATTGCCCATTTTTCTAGTTGTGTCAATGCCTTATTGATAATAACTAAGTCTTGCTGTTGCTGTTGAGTGTTTTGTTTGGAGTATACAGCCAATAGGTGTAATGCCACATAATACACCCCCTCCACCAGGTTGATAAGGGTAGGCACACTTTGAAAAAACAGGTCGTAGTGTTTAGCAAGCGAGGCCCCTTGTTCGAAATGCCCAAAGATGTATAGGTTCCTTGCTTTGGCAGTATAAAACTGAGCTACGCCGTTGGTATTACACTCAGCTAAAAATTTTTTTTCATTAAATCCAGCGTCATCAAACGATTGAGTAGATTGGGTTTCACCCAACAATTGTTTGAGAGGTTGAAAAATGGTAGGAATTACATTGAGTTGATAAGTATACGGATTTATTTTTTTGAGCACAGGCAACAGTTTATCATGTTCATTTTTCACCTCCTCTAGGTGGGTACCTGTGAGCAGCAACTCTTGCAACAAAGAAAACATAGCATAAGCTGTCACCATATTGTTGCCCCCTTCCAATCCATACTGTATGGCTTTTTGCTGGTATTTCAGGTTTTTTCTTTGGTGAGATACCCAATGTAAAATACTCGAACCAAACACATAATGTGCAGTAGCTTGTTGTCCCTGATTATCAATTTTATCTGAGATTTTCAAAGCCAATCGCCCTATTTTATATCCCTTTAGGCTGTCTTTCAAGTAAATGATGCAATAAATACCAAAGACAATAAAAGCGTAGGAAGATTGTTTATTATTTCCTTTTTGTAAAGTAATATTTGTAAGCCTTAGTCCCGCCCAAATACTAAAGGCTGTCTCTCCTAGTATATAATTAATATTGCCCAAAGTTTCGAAAATGCCGAGCAACAAATCATCTTTTTCTGATTGAATCAAAGGACGATTTATAATAATGTCTTCTCTCAGGTGTTGGTAGTGGTTGTTTACCTCCTGATATTCTTTTTCCAAAAACACCTTAGACTCATCCGTCGTTTTAGGATAACGTACTCCTAATAAATCCAAGGCTTTCAGTATTTCACTTTGCGCTTTTTCCACCTCCCCTTCCGTAAGCAACAAACGGGACAATACATAATGAACCCTGATCTTATCAAATTGGGTTAAGGGCTGTGCCAACAGTTGACTATATACCTGACGAACCGTGTCAAAATCACCTGTAAGATAAGTACATTCAGCATATTGGGTATATAAACTAAACGCAAAGTCATAGTTATCCCATACTTTGACATCAAGTAGTTGCATCACCGTAGTATAGTAGCTCAAAGCCGACTCATAAGCGTTGGTTTTATGGGCTTTTTCAGCTGCTTGCTTGTTCAAGTTTGCCACTAAATCTTGCTGGTTCTCTTGCTTTACCAGACGCAATGCTTTATTGAAGTGGTTGACTAAAGAAAATATATGTGTAGGGTTATTTTGATGCTTTGCATACAGTAACTGTGCTATTTGCCAATGGGTGTTTTCCCGCTCCTCAAGGGTTTGTAAATTGTAAGTGGCTTGTTCTATGCGATCGTGTGCAAATTTGAATTTAGTATGCTTTTCGTTGTTGTTTTTTTCTATCGATTCGTCCTGAAACTGTTGATAGTTTTCATCTAATGGGTAAATGTAGCCCGCAGTAACTGCCAGCCATAGCGCCTTAAATACATGCACCGGAGAGGACTGTTGTACCAAGCTAATCATTTGCAAGCTAAAAGTACTGCCCAAGCAAGCTGCTATTTGAAGTACTTGACAGGTACTTACAGGCAGGGTGTTGATCTTTTGGGTCATCAACGTTACCACATTATCGGTAATATTCTGTTCTTTTATTTTTGATATGTCCCACTCCCACACTTGTTTTTTAAAACTAAATGTAAGCAACAATTCTTCATACAATGATTTTAAAAACTGATTGACAAAAAAAGCATTGCCTTGAGTTTTTATAAAAATGAGTTCCGCCAGTTGATATAATTGCTGAGCATCATCAAAGTATAAAGAATCTTTTAACAACTCTTCTATGTGCCGTAGTGTAAGGTTTTGCAGGGCTACCTCATGAATAACCGCTTCGTTGGCTTGTTTTAAGTTGTGTAGTGTAATATTAAATGGATGAGACTCGTGCACTTCATTGCTACGATAGGCACCTATTGCCAAAAAATACTGATTGTCATTTTGGTTAAGCATTGTCTGCAAAAGCTGTAGTGAAGAGGCATCAGCCCATTGCAAGTCGTCGAGAAACAACACCAAAGGGTTTTCTTTACGCGAGATATCTTTGATAAAAGTTTGAACCACTCGCTGAAACCTGTTTTGTGCTTCCTGTCCATCAATGCGGCTTACTGGTGGTTGTTGCCCAATAATTAACTCCAAGTCGGGCATCACATCTGTAAGTAAACGTCCATTGTTACCCACAGCATTTTGAATAGTTTTTTGCCAGCGTTTGAGCTCAATTGCAGGTAAAGTTACCAAATACTGAAATAAGGCATTAAATGCCTGAGTAATAGCAGAGTAGGGCTTTTGCTGCTGAAACTGGTCATACTTTCCCTCGATAAAAAGACCGTTTTTCTGGGCAATGTCAGGATAAAGCTCATGGATAAGATTGGATTTACCTACCCCCGACTCGCCCGATACCAACAACAATTCATTGGCTCCTTTTGCTACCCTGTCATAAGCTTGCATCAATAAGTTTAACTCTTTTTTACGGCCATACAGCTTTTCTGGTATTTGTAAAATCCCTGAACGGTCTTTTTGTGCAATGTTAAAACTTACCGAGGCATTGGGTTGAGACTTTAGGTAGTAGGCTATTTCGGTAAGGTCGGCGCGCAACCCATAGGCTGATTGGTAACGGTGTTCTACATTTTTGGACAGTAGTTTTAATATAATTTGAGAAATGATGGGAGGAATAGAAGGTACTACCTCTTCGGGAGGAATGGGGGGCATTGCAAGGTGAGCGTGTACCAGTTCTATTTTATCATTGCTATTGAACGGTAAAGTACCTGTGAGCATTTCGTAAAACACGATGCCTAAAGAATATAAATCGGAGCGATGGTCTACCCGACGGTTCATGCGTCCGGTTTGTTCTGGGGAAATGTAGGCTATAGTACCTTCGAGGGTTTGATTACCAATAAAAAAGGTTTGTCCAGACAGTTCAGTTGCAAGCCCAAAATCTATAATAACAGGCTTTTTTGTTTTATCTAGTATAATATTATTAGGGGTAATGTCACGGTGAATGACATGAAAATGATGAATGCGCCCCACGATATGGGTAAGTTCAATCGCCGTATTGAGAAAGTCTATAATGTTAAACTGCTCTTTTTCTCTGATTATTTCGGCAAGTGTTGTGCCTATAATGTGTTCTAAAAACAAGGCAGGCTTTTGGTCAATGCTGCCTTTTTTATATACCTTCCGCACTCCCTCTGTATCATTTAACATAACCTCATGCTCATTGAGTGTTTGGGCAACTCTGTACTCATTATAAAACTGGGACAATTCTTCAGGGGTGGGATGTGGGTTCTTCAATACCTTGACTAGTGTAGGAGAGGGAAATTCGCCTTGGGGAAGCTCATAAACTAAAACTTTTCGTCCTTCGAACAATAAGTTTAGCTGAGATGTGATTAGATTCATAGGGGGTAGATAATTATTTTTTTACAAAGTAGGATAGTTCATACGCTATTTATTTAGTACGGTAAAATACTATTTTAGTTGGTAGTTTCTACAACCTCAATCTTTTAGCTACTAGCCTTTAGATTGAGGTTGGTTTGCGAGCAGGCTATCTTCTTCATAAATCATTGATTATTAACAATTTATAAAACTAATCGATAGTAGAATATCCTGAAGGTTGTATCGTTTAAATATCTTTTATACAGGGGTTATTCTTAGGTTTAAATAAAAAAACCTAACGAATAAATTCATTAGGTTTCTCATCTGTATATTAGAATAATTTAGTAATCTAATTTTTCTTAATAATTTTGGTAGTACGTTTGCCAAAAAACATCACCATATCTACCCTCCGGTTATTTTGCCGTCCTTTAGCAGTAGTATTGGTGTCTATAGGGCGTTGTTCGCCATGGCCTATGCTAGTAATACGATTGGCATTAATACCTTTGTTTATAAAGTATTGTCTTACTGAGGCAGCACGGTTTTTTGACAGTATCAGGTTACTTTGGTCTTTCCCTACATTATCGGTGTGCCCTTCTAAGTGAATGTTAGATTTAGGGTACTTTTTAAGCAATCGAACTACTTCGTCTAGTATAGAGAATGATACAGTTTTAATCTCTGCTTTTGAAAAAGCAAATAAAACCTTACTGGCTTTTTTCAGAATTTCTTCTTCTTCTTTTTTCAGAATTTCAGGACAACCTTTGTTCTTTTTAGGACCAGGCTTTTCGGGGCAAAGATCATCTTCATCAATAATGCCGTCTCCATCACGGTCTTTCTTTTTGGCTGGGGGGCAACCTTTTAATTTTTTTATCCCAGGCTTTTCAGGACACTTGTCCACAATATTTGGTATACCATCGCCATCTGCATCAGGTAGACAACCAAACTCGTCTACATCAATAGGAATGGTAAAATTTTCTACTTTCCCATTAATAGTAACTTTTGCCTCATATATAGATGGGCGCTTGATTAAGCTATCCAAGTCTCTGATTTTGCTGAGGATCGCACTTTTTGTTGGATTGGTTGTTTCATCGGCTTTACGTATTCGTTTGAGCCAACGACTCTTTTTGATAAGCAACTTACGTCGGCGTATCTCAAAGTTTTTTCTTACATTTCTGAACACCACCACTACTTTTTTGCCTTTGACAGTTACTGCTTGTGCCAACTCATAGTTTTCAATCAGTTCGGGAGTGGTTGGGCATTTGTCACGCACATTGGGCACACCATCATAGTCGCTGTCTACAGTATATACTGGCGATACGTATTGGGCAGACGATGGTAACGCAAAAAAGACTACAATAAGTAAGCTTATGGTTTTGGTAAATCGGGGGAGTATTTGTGTGTTAAACTTCATTATTTTTAATAGATAAATGACATTTAAAGTAGTAGTCGATATTTTGGGTATTATTGGATAAAGGTGCAACTTAATAATAAAACGTTTAAATATAGAAACTAGTCTAAAGTCTACAAATATTTAAAGTGATAGCCTTAGACACTGACAGTGAACACTGCTTGACATTATCAAGAAATAACCATCAGGCATAACTGCTCAACGTATCATTGTTTGATTAGTTACTTCGCTTCCACTCTACAGTCTGAGTAGGAAACGCAATCTCGATACCTTCCTTATCAAAAGTCTGCTTTATTTTCATGTTAATAGAGTCCCGCACTTTTCTCCGTAAGGGAGGAATGTTGCACGCTACATCGCAAGCAATGTAAAGATCCAATGAAAAGTCGTTGAAATTAATAAACTCTATTTCATAGGTGTTTTTGACTACTCTTTTGGTTTGATTGAGTGCTTCTTCTACTAGTTTTTTTGCTGTAATAATCTGTCTATCGGTCATTCCATAGGTCAAGCCGATGGTAAAAATAAGGCGAGTAACCTTATAACGATTGTAGTTTTTGATAGATGTTTCGGTAATCAGGTGATTAGGCATAGTAACGTAATAACCTTCATAAGTTTTAAGTCTGATAGACCTCAACCCTATCTCTTCTATGGTACCCTCAAAATCGTTAATTGACACATAGTCGCCTAGCTTAAAAGGGCGGTCAGTAATAATGGTCACTCCACCAAATATATTTTTTAACACTTCTTGTGCTGCCAATGCCACCGCCAACCCACCAATACCCAAGCTTGCTACCAATGAGGTTACATTATAGCCAAAGTTGTTAACAATGATAATGGCTGTAACTAAAATTAAAGTAAAACGAATAATTTTCCGCGAAAGCGGCAACACATGGTCGTATAGCTCGTTTTTTTCTTCTAAATAAGATGATCGCTTGTAACCCGACAACACTCGGTCTACCAAACTGATAACAAACCAAGCAATGGCTATAGTAAATAAACTATTGGTAGTATGGGTGAAGAAATTATATACTTTAGAAGGGAGGTGTAGTTGATGATACCCAAAATAAAACCCTATAACAACTACTATCGCTACCAAGGGTTCTTCGATCAAGTCTACAATCATGTCGTCTATGGTAGACTTGGTTTTGGCAGTCACTCTACGGGCGTATTTTTTGAGAAAAAAGTATAACAGCCTACCCAATAAAATTCCTCCAAGCAGGTAAGTCAAAAATACCGTATATTGCAACACCGAACTACCCAAAAAACGGCTATTGATAATTTTATCAAATGTTGAGTTTAAGATCATCATATCTGAATCTCAGAGATCATAAGCGTTCAAAAGCTTGATTAGTGTAGGTAATGATAAGAAAAAAAGCACTGGAGTAATGCTCATACAAACTTTACTCCAGTGCCTCTATTTTTTAAGCCGAAGCTTCGGTATTTGTTGACTGAGCCGCTGACGGCGGAGTACTGGCTACTCGTTCCATTCTGAACCCATAACTATTAGGAAAATAACCAATTTTGAAGGTTTGTTCTTCATTATTGACCATTATCTTAAACAAGATGTAATGATCTTGAATAGGCAATAACTTACCTATTTCCTGTTCACGCCCACTGGTAAGCTCAGCCCTGGTTTGTATGCCCATGCGTACCTCTTTGATACGGGCTTCATGGGCTTTTTTTCCCTCGGCATACGCCACTGCTTCTTCCCAGGTTACGGTATCGCTGGTAAGTTTAGGTGGATTTTGCTCAAGTTCAACAAGCTCCTGTTTCATTTTATCTATTTGGTCTTTAAAAGTGATAAACTCTCTGACCTTGGTAGCTACAGTTTGATAATCCATGTGTAAAGTAAGTTTTAGATATATTGCTATAAGCGTATAAAAAGTCGTAGTACTGGTTTAGGGAACCATTTTTTCCACGCTGATTTTAGCAGCTTTCGCAAAATGGCTTTTTGTAAAAACAGGCTTTGTCAGCACAAAACCGTAGCCCAAAAAACGAACTACGCTTGATCATTTTTAACTCTGAATCCCCAACTGGGGCAAATGCTTAGATATATTTAATTGCTCCCGTCAACCTAAATTAACGTAACAGTTTATTTACCATAAAAAATAGGTTTCCCTGCCGACTTAAGCAGTTTTTTGTTTTGGTAAGCAACCTCACCATTGACAATCACAGTATCTATGCCTTCTGAAAACTGGTTAGGGTTTGCTACACTGGCTTTTCCCCGAATCGTTTTAGGGTCAAATATGGTTACATCGGCTATGTTACCATCTTTCAACACTGCCCTATCATTCATAGAAGGGCGCATCAGACGTCCAGGTAAGGTAGTTACTTTGTCGAGCACCTTTTCCAGACTCATGCCTATGTCCATGCCATGACGAACAGCAGTAGCGAAACAACCTGCTCCTCTAGGGTGATTATTGGCTCTGGGCGCACTTTGTATGCCTCCGTCAGAACCTATCATACAAAAATCGGTTTGTAATGCCAGGTTAATCGTTTTCTCAAAAGGCATGGTGCCTTCGGGCACTGCTACCAATACTCCGTGACGTTTACGGTAAAGGGGGAAAGTTTGTGCAGTAATCTTTTTACCCGTACCTACTACCGTCAAATCAGTGTAAGTCATGCCAAAACGTTTGCGCCAACCTGGGGCAAACCTCTTAGATACAATATAGGTTGCCCAATAACTGTAAGGGTATACACAACAGGTAATTTCCAGCCCCATGTTGTTCGCATTTTGGATAAGCTCTAAAGCTTTAGCCATGTTAAATGTACCTCCGGTAGAGTGCAAGTGATCTATGTGTACACGTGCGCCTCCAGATTCTTTAGCCAGCCGAATGGCTTCTTTTACCCCTTCCAACTCACGTTTTTCGTCTGAGTAACGCAAATGTAAAAAGAGTGGGCGGTCATATTTTTTGGCAAGTTTGGCATACTGCAATACTTCGGCATAAGTAGTGTCTGGTTGGTACTCCATACTGTGTGCTACTGCCAAAGCTCCCTGCTCTAGCCCTTGCTCTACATAACGGTAACGCTGTGCCAATGAATACTTCAGACGCAAACGCATCACGAAAATACTCACCCCAAAATTGGTGTAGTGAGGCAAACGATCAAACGTATTGTGAAAACTTTTGGGAAACATAGCCCCCCCGTGCATTTGCAATACCGTGGTTACCCCATCGCTTACTTTGTATTTTTCAAACAAGCGGTAAGTCTGACGTGGGTTGCTGGCATTATCTCCTAGAATATCGATAAATCCAGGACTTACAATTTTTCCTGAGGCGTTGATTACCTTGCTGGCTTCTAACGGAGTAGGGCTTAGCTTAAGTTTGTCCGCATGGGTAATACCTACCTCTAGCGACTTAAGTGCACCTTCGGTAAATACCCTTCCACCTTTAATAACCATTTTGTATTGGTCGCTTAAATCTTGCCCTACCAAAATTGAAGGGCTAAAGATAGCCGCAGTACCAGCAATGGCAATTTTTTTGAGTGCCGACCTTCGATTGTCTGCTTTGTGTTCTTTATTCTCTTCCACTTTATTACTTTTTTAAGCTCCAAGCATCAAGCTTCAGGCGACAAGGTTAGGTAGTTATACTTTATACATATATAAATACTTGAATCTTGTAGCTCATCACTTGTTGCTTTTGATTATACCACTCAAATTAACCAAATTATTTGTAATTTTTTAAAAAAAGTCTAAACTTACCATAAGTGAAAACAATCTGCCTTTGCATATTGGCAGACAATAGTGATACTTGATTAATAGAATTAATAGCAGATAAACATATAATGACACGAACCTCTCTCCAATTATACAAAGGAGCATGGGCTTTTGTGATTTGGCTGGTAGTGGGCAATGTTGGGCTCTTATATGCTCAACAAGACTCTGTTGCTATCTGGCAAGAACAATTGGCAAAAGCTACCTCTGAAGAAGATAAGATAGAAGTTTTACAAAACCTGGTGTTTTACTTATCGCTGGACGACCCCCAAGCAGCCGCAAAGTACGCCAGTGAAGAGTACACTATTGCCAAAAAACTCAAAGATGAAGAGTATATTGCACATAGCCTCAACGATTTGGGCGACTTACAAAAAAACCAAAGTAATTATAAAAAAGCCCTTGAGTATTACCTGAAAGCCCTTAAATATTACCAAAGTGCTAAATCGAGCAAGGGGGTGGCTTATACCCTGAATGCCATAGGCTTGATTTATTATTATCAGGGAGAATATGACAAAGCACTGAAAAACTTTCAGGAAGCATATATCATTTACAAAGAAATGAATAGTGGGCCGGGTATAGACGAGACCTTGCGTTATCTGGGAGCAGTATACTACGCCCAAGCAGACTACGATCTTGCTCTTGAACACTATCTGAAAGCCTTGAAACACAACGAGCAACGCAATGATAAGGGGAGCTTACAACTTGCGCTCAATAATGTGGGTATTGTGTATAAAAAGCTTAAGAAAAATGACAAAGCCCTGATTTACTTTAAACAATCGTTAAAAGTAAGTCAAGAAAGTAAAAATGAAGATGGGATAGCTCAGGCACTCAATAATATAGGTGCCATTTATGATGATGCTAAAGCGTTTGAAAAAGCATTGGATTATTATGGACAAGCTCTCAAAATTTTCCAGGAAAGCGACGACAAAAACAGTGAAGCTATTGCATTAAACAACATTGGTATTGTACACAAAAACCTTAAAAACTATGACAAGTCACTGGATTACCATGCACAATCGTTGAAGATAAAGGCAGAGATTGGAGATAAAAAAGGAGAAGCAGCTTCGCTCAACAGCATTGGGCAAACTTACCTAAGTAGAGGGAATGTAAAACAAGCCTTGGTTTATTTACGCAGAGGGCTACGCATTGCTACCGAAATAGGAGTTAAAGAATTTGAAAAAGAAGCTTATGAGTACACTGCTAAAGCTTATGCCCAAAGTGAAAACTATCAAAGGGCTTATGAATATCACCAAAGGTACGCCAACATCAAAGACTCTTTGTTTAGTTCCGAAAACTTTGCCCAAATATCGTCTTTGCAGAACAAGTTTAAAACTGAGCAAAACGAGAAAAGACTACAACTTGCCAGCAAAGATAAACTCATCGAGCAAATGACTAAAAAACGAAACCTGTGGCGCAATATAGGCATCGCTGTTTCAGTAGCATTCATTGTTTTGTTGGGTTTGATATTATTCAGGTGGATGCAAGCAAAAAAGCAAGCGGCAACGGTGGCTGACCTGGGTACATCAAGCTCGACAAAAAAAGAAGAAGAGACTGTTTGACATTACCTTATTTCCAATATTTCCTTGTCTACTTTTAGCTGAAGTTCGGTCTTTTCTTTATAAAAATTGAACTTGCCTTGAGTAAGCTTGCTTGCCAACCCAGCAAGTGAGTCATTTTTGTGTGGGGTACTCCAGCTAAAAACACTGGCGTATACATTCAACAAACTATCAGTAAATACAGGAGAAAACTTTAAAAGCGAGTAGGATCGCCTAATTCGACAAGATAACATAGACCTTAAAACCCTTAATTGATGAATGGTTTGTTGATCGTCTTGCCCATTGTCTATGTCTGCTTGTATTTGTTTACATAAATCTTGTATGGTTATTTGCAGGTATTGCAATCCCGTATAAGCAAAGGTATCGGTACCTGTGCCACCTCCTTGTACTTCCCAATACTCGTCCCAAAACAATTTCTTGAAAAGTTCTTCACCTCTGCCAGGTGATAAAGCAAGCCCCAATACAATGCCTCCGTTACAATCGGTAGAAGTAATGGTACAGCCTGATTCATAGAGGCGCTCTGCCAACTCATTGCGTTTGGCGATATCGGTTATTTTGCAAACCAAGGCAGGTACAAATTCGTCAAATATGTTTTTGCCAACGCAAGCTTCAATTGCTTTCAGAATTACTCCTTGGTGGGCACTTAAGTCAAAATGTAATAAACCTATGCAAGCTGCCTGGTGCATAGAATAGTTGGCTTTTTCATGATGAAAATGACGCCAAAGTATTTCTTCGGCTTGGGGGTGTTTAAGCCAGGTAATACAATCCAGTACTTTTTCGGTAATTCCTTCTTTCAATAAAAAGTGATCAAAGCAATGCTCCACCAGTGCATCAGCCATTGCCTTGTTACCTCGCCTTTTGATTGGGCTAAGCAATGCCTGGTATTTATAATTATCTGCTTGTTGCAAAAACAACTCAAGCAATGCTTGTAGGTCTTCTTGGTCACCTAACTGTTCAATTGCCTTGGCATAAGACGATATAATGCTATTTTGGGGGTGTACAGAGGTTTTTAGGTAAGTAATCAGGTGTTGGGTTTGTGTGATCATACTTTACCAGCAATTTTTTGCACTTGTTCCAGGCTAATTTTTGCAAGTTGGGCAATTTCACTTAAGGTAAGTTTGCCAGAGTTGATCAAGCCAAGTACCATTTCTATTTTTACTTCTTCCCTGCCTTCTTTCTTGCCTTCTTCTTTTCCTTCTTCCTTACCTTTTTTTACTCCTTTTTGATAAAAAGCATCTTTTTCAATGTCATAAGTAAGTGCCATATTACTGCAAAGTTTATTTATTTTGATCAGCAATTTTTTGCACTTGTTCCAGGCTAATTTTTGCAAGTTGGGCAATTTCACTTAAGGTAAGTTTGCCAGAGTTGATCAAGCCAAGTACCATTTCTATTTTTACTTCTTCCCTGCCTTCTTTCTTGCCTTCTTCTTTTCCTTCTTCCTTACCTGTTTTTACTCCTTTTTGATAAAAAGCATCTTTTTCAATATCATAAGTAAATGCCATAGAATTCAGTGTTTTTTTGGTTTCAATTGTCAAATTTCTCAATCGGGCAAGGGTGGTGAGTTGCCTGATATATTTTTGTAACGTACCAGGGTCATTAATTAGTTTGTCAAGTTTTGAAATTATTTGTTTCAAAACTATCAAAGCATCTACCTGCTGAAAATCACCTAATATCGCAAGCAGCATTTCTTCTGGTATATTTGAGTCAAGCCATTGCTCATAGCTTACCTGCTGCAAGTCAATCAACTTAAAACCAGTAAAAATTTCTTGTGGTTGCAACCTAGTACGCATTTTAGGTGGTTTGCTCCCTACATAAATCACAAACTGATGTACGGGCAATTGATACTTTTGTCGTAACAGGGCAAAACACAGCTGCATTCGCTCTACCATTCCTTGTTCGTCGGTGGTTTGAAACTCTAGCTGAATGATCATTTTTTCGCCCTTTGGCGTAGTTATTTTTCTCAGAAAATCAGCCTCTCGCTCCAATGTAGTTTGCAGTTTGTCTTTGAGTTCTTCGCTGCTTGCTACCTCTATACCCAAGTGCTTTTTGCTCAAAGATAAAAAGTATTCGCCAATATTCTCTTTAAATATCTTGTCGTATTTATTACTCATACACTAGCTTTTGATTATTCAAAGCTAATGAAATTGTATTTTCAAGAAACATAAATTTAAACAAAATGTTTAAATCATTTTTTTCATTAATATTACTATGTCATTTCAAGAGTAAATCACTTTTTTAGTACTTACGCGACTTGTTTTTTAGGCACGCATACTTTTTTGCTGTATTTGTTGGGTACCTTCCAAAATAAAAACATAAACTAAATAGCCCAATGCAGCAATCAGGACGCAACCTGTCAAAGGAAATACACTTATGACTGGTTCAACACAAACTGTTTGACATAGTCAGGGTGTAGCCGCAAGCGTCCGCTCATCAGTGGGCTACTGGGCGAATCTTGCTCCATTTGTATAATGCCTTGGTTGAGTAATACACTGTCTTGCATCATAAAGTTAACCACCTCAAGACGACGCTCGATATGATTGCCCGCCAGTAAAAATATAAACATCAAACCGTTGGGTATAATGCCTGGATAGTCAGGGTTGTAAGTATTCCCAATGTCTAGTGACGAAAACTTGTCTTTCAACATCTCCTCTAGTTTGCCCGGTTGCAAATGAGGCAACAGCAACAAAATCAATAGCAACCGATCAGGTAGGGTGAGTTTATTGTCCTCAATAAAGGTTCCATAGACCGAGTCTTTAGCTACAGGCTCAGGAACAGTCACTGCCAGCACATTTTGATTATTATAAAAGTCCTGCCACTGCAAATAAGACTTTCTCAATGGTATATTTGCCGTAATAAGTGTTTGTAGCTCAGGTGCCCAATCCTTTTTCGCCTTATTAAACTCTTCTTCGGTAAGGTCAGGGTGATACCCCGATGGAATGTTCGTATCTGATAGTTTTACCCAACCTTGTAAACCTTGTTGGTTAGTGCCCTGTACTATTAAGTTTTGGTCAATCAGGTAAGCATTGTCTTGATTGGGCACCCAAACTTGCGCCCAGTCATTATCAGCGTCTAGCGCAATGAGGTGTACTGTGGCGGCTACTTTAAGCACCGCAAAATACTCTTTTTTACCTTGAGGGACTTTAATAAGGTCTTCCTTGTTCTCTTGATAAACAGGTATAACTACTTCTTTTACAGGCGCTTGCAAATGAACCGCTGGATGCTCTACCTTAAATAAACGGTCACCTTCAGGGGTTTTCACCTGAAAACGTACAGGAACATAACTCACTTGCTGGGTTTTGCCTCCCTGCAAAAAATCATAACGCGCCTGAATAACCTGGGCTAACCATTGAATATCGTGCTCAAGGTTTTGAAGATGGGATGGATGAGGTGTTTTCATAAATTTATTGGCGTAGGTTATATACAAACATATCATTTTTTACCCTAATTTTGAAGTCTAAAAACTGTTTTTTGATTATGAGCAATCAGAGCATTGATAACTTACCTCCGGTTTATTTAACCGATTATAATTATACATTACCAGAAGAACGCATTGCCAAAAGTCCTTTAATGCAACGCGATCAGTCTAAACTCTTGGTTTACCAATCGGGCAATATTCAGCATCAGCATTTTTATGATTTGCCACAGCACTTGCCCGCTGACACTATGCTGGTGTTTAACAATACCAAAGTGATTCCGGCAAGGTTGTATTTTCAAAAACCCACGGGTGCCTTGATTGAAGTGTTTTTGCTAAAACCTGAAGCTCCCCATGAAATAGCGGCTGCTATGCATACAGGTAATGGATGTATCTGGCACTGCATGATTGGCAACAAAAGAAAATGGAACAAGGGACTGATACTGGAGCAAGTCTTACCCAATGGATTGGTGCTAAAAGCAGAGCTAACCGATTCCGAAAAACAGTGGGTAAGGTTTGAGTGGAACAATAGTCATGTGAGCTTTGCTGAGGTATTGGCTATGACAGGCGAGTTACCCCTGCCTCCTTACCTTAAGCGCAAAGCTACCCAAAAAGACGCAGATCAGTACCAAACGGTATACTCCAAGTTTGAAGGAGCAGTGGCCGCCCCTACTGCTGGCTTGCACTTTACCCCAGAGGTGATCAGTCAGTTGCAAGACAAGGGGATACAAACCGAATTTTTGACTTTACACGTCAGTGCAGGCACTTTTCAGCCAGTAAAGGTTGAAAATGTAATAGAGCACGACATGCACTCTGAGCAGTTGGTGATTCATAAACAAAATATTGAGCACTTACTCCATCATTCGGGCAATATAGTGGCAGTGGGTACCACTTCTATGCGGGTGCTTGAAAGTGTGTATTGGCTAGGGGTACGTTTGCTCAAAGAAAACTATGAATTGTTGCCTGGCACCCCTTTTCAAATCGATAAACTGTTGCCTTACCAATGGGAAAACAACGATTTACCTACTCGTCAAGAGGCTTTACAGGCAATTTTAAATTATATGAATCGTCAGGAACTGGGCAAACTTTGGGGGGCTACCGAAATATTTATTTTTCCCCGATATGAGTTTAAAATGTGTAAAGGCCTGATTACCAATTATCACTTGCCCAAAACTACTTTAATTTTACTAGTGGCGGCTTTTGTGGGCAACGATTGGGAAAAAATATATAATGAAGCTTTAGCCAAAGATTATCGTTTCTTGAGCTATGGCGACTCGTCTTTGCTTTGGTGTAATGAGGCAAGTAAGTAAACCGTTTTTAGAAACATTTAAATAATGAACAATGCAAGTAGATCAACTTCACGAAAAAGTATTTACCATCAGCAATGTGTTTACTCCAGAGGAATGTGAACATTACATTGACTTTACCGAAAAGGTGGGGTATGCACCTGCACCAGTAACCACGCCTTGGGGTCCCGAAATGATGCCCGATGTGCGTAACAACGAGCGGGTAATGTTTGACGACAATAACCTGGCGGCAAGCCTTTGGCAAAAACTACAACCTTTGCTGCCAACTCGTTTGCAAGGTAAAAAAGCAGTAGGTTTAAACGAACGTTTTCGGTTTTATAAATACCACCCAGGGCAAGAGTTTAAGGAACACAAAGATGGGCACTTTAGACGTAATGCTCAGGAGGTCAGTGTATTGACTTTATTAATTTATTTGAATGAGGACTTTACAGGAGGAGACACGTTTTTTCGAACAATGGATATAAATTTTGTCCCCAAACAAGGGGCTGCCTTGATTTTTGAACATCGGGTAGTACACGCTGGTTTGCCTGTAATTGAGGGGGTAAAATATGTGCTCAGGTCTGATGTAATGTATCAATAGTTCATAGCCCTGAAAAGGTTCTAGGTACACCTTGCTCCATAGGCAACTAACAAATTCATAGTATTCTTACTTTCAGTGGATTATGAATTTGTTAGTAAAAGTGTTCAGTCGACGGGTGATGGTTGTTGCGTAAGCACAAGCATCTAGCAATATATTGAAAACCAATGGTTTGAAAATTATTCTCCTATAGTTTTTTGCTTATTTTCCAAAAAGTCTCAGATGCCACTTTTATTGAGTGAAGTTATCTACTACTTGACTAAATTTAGACTAAAGGACATAAAAAACGGCAAGCTACTCTTGTAGCTTGCCGCTAAAAATTTGCTACTTTCTTATCTTATCCTCCAAAACTAATTTGTTTACCCTTAGGGTATTTGATGCTGTACTTGAGCAATACCTTAGCGGCTTGCTTGGGTTGTAAGGTCAGTTTCCAGGTGACCTTGCCTGTAGTCGGGTCTACTTTGGTGCCTTTGGCTTCCAATAGCTCCACGGTTACTTTGTTGTTTTTAGATACTGGAATCTGCTCTTCTATCACCAACTCCACCGCTTCGTTTTTGGTATTTCTGATGGCAATCTCATAACCATAGGTTTGCTTTATTTTAGACCCCAAAAACCTTTTGCTGCTAAAATCCTTGATTTGCTTACGGTCAATAATAATTCGCTTATCACGCCCTAATGAAATGGCCAACGTATCTTTGGTATTATTGGTGTTCAGATAAGTCTCGCCCACAAAAGTACCTTCAAAATAAATGTTGGCTTTGCCCGAAAGCAGGTTAAATTTCTCCCAATCGACCAAGCGTGCCATCAAAAATGCATCTTTGTCTAACTTAGGCACTGCACTACGGTTGTAAATGGTTTTCAAAGTATGGCTTTTTACATCCACGAGTTGTGGTTTGCCATTAGACGGAATGCTATAAGGAATAGAAATGTCAAACTTGGTGGCAAAGGTAGACTCTACTACTTTGGTAAAATCGGCTACAGTGCTACTGTTGGGTTTCCTTGAGAAGCTTGTTTTAGACGATTTAGCCTTTTTCTTGTCATAGAGAGCCTGTTTTTCGACTTTTTCAGCTTCTTTTCTAAGCCTATAAGCTTCTCTTCTGTTATAGTATTTCTGTGATTGATATATATTTACATACCAAGGGTTCAAATCTGGCTTGTAGCCACTTTGGCTCGGATTGCCCGTAGAGAGCGTAATGTCTACATTCTTCCAGTCGATGCCCGTGTTTTGGAAAACCTCTGCTTTGTAACTCAACTGAATGGGGCTTTTACTGTTTTTGGCACGCAAGTCATAAATGGGTCTCCATCCGGCATTCATTACTATGTAATTCAGTTCAAAGTTGGCGTTTATTGCACTTTTAGCCGATACAGTCACCATTACCTCACTGGTGGGTTTGTTGGCATTTTTGTTTTCTACGCGGAGCTGGTATTTAATTTTATTTTTTTGTTGGCGATACTTACGTAAAACTTTGTTGTGACGCAATACAGCAAAACGAATTTCAGACAAACGTTTGCGATAAAAAGCTGCCATCTCGGCAAGTTCTTGCGCTGACACACCTTTTTGCCCCCCTATTTTCTTATTGGCAAGAATCATCTTTTCTTCGCTGTTCAACACCTCTTTTTCAATGCCTACCCTGGCAATGCGGTCTTGGTAATACTCCAGTGAGTCTTCCAGCTGTTTGATGCGGCGAGCCTTGCTAAAACTTTTTAGATAATTGATGCGGTGCTTGACCGACATAATGGTGAGGTTGCCCTTGGCTGCCACTTGTAAACTTTGTTTGGCAAGTTTGGTAGACAAGCCTTCAAATACTAGTAGGGTTTTGCCCGCAGACAAAGATACCCTTGCGGTGTTGGTTACCTGGGCACGATTCAAAAACACCGTCACCTCCTTTATTTTAGACTTTACTGCCTTTTCCTTGTCATTTGCCCAACTGCTTGCCATCAGGCTAAAAAGAAAAGCAAGGGTTAGTATTGTTTTTTTTGAAATCGTCATTTTTTTGATATTAAATATTTTGTTGAATTTAAATTCAATTGTAAGACAGGGACAATACCAAAAGGGAGTAGACAGCATCAACAAGCTTTTAGTAATTAACACTAAACCTTTGGTTACCACTTGTTTTTTAAGTAACCAAAAGCCTATAAAAATCTGATAAACAAGGTTTTGCAACCCTTAAAACAAATAATAATAATTTCAAAAAAGCTTATAAATAAAAAAAGCATGCTCTTTCGAACACGCTTTTTTACTGCCAGTTACTCTTGTAGCTTGCCGCTAAAAATTTGCTATTTCTTTATCCTCCAAAACTAATTTGTTTACCCTTGGGGTATTTGATGCTATACTTGAGCAACACCTTGGAGGCTTGCTTAGGTTGTAAGGTCAGTTTCCAGGTTACCTTGCCTGTAGTCAGGTCTACTTTGGCACCTTTGGCTTCCAATAGCTCCACGGTTATCTTGTTGTTTTTAGATACCGGAATCTGCTCTTCTATCACCAATTCCACTTGTTCGTTTTTGGTATTTCTCACCATAACCTCATAACCATAGGTTTGTTTTATTTTAGACCCAAAAAACCTTTTGCTGCTAAAATCCTTGATTTGCTTACGGTCAATGATAATTCGCTTATCACGCCCCAGCGAAATGGCCAACGTATCTTTGGTATTGTTGGCGTTCAGGTAGGTTTCGCCCACAAAAGTACCTTCAAAATAAATGTTGGCTTTGCCCGAAAGCAGGTTAAATTTCTCCCAATCAACCAAGCGTGCCATCAAAAATGCATCTTTGTCCAGTTTAGGCACTGCGCTACGGTTATAGAGGGTTTTCAGGGTATGACTTTTTACATCTACCAGTTGTGGTTTGCCATTAGATGGAATGCTATAAGGAATAGAAATGTCGAACTTGGTGGCAAAGGTAGACTCTACTACTTTGGTAAAATCTGCCACGGTTTTACTTCGTGGTTTCAATGCTCTTGGAGGTGGCGGTGGAGGAAGATCATTTGCATTGATGCTCTTGTTTTGTTCTGTGGTTACACTTACACCAGCGGCTTTACCTCTCGAATAATGATCTAATTTTACCGGACGAGGGTAATATAAGTTTACGTACCAAGGATTTAGGCTAGGCTTGTAACCACTTTGGGTAGGGTTGCCTGTTGAGAGTGTAATGTCTACATTCTTCCAGTCGATGCCCGTGTTTTGGAAAACCTCTGCTTTGTAACTCAACTGAATGGGGCTTTTACTGTTTTTGGCACGCAAGTCATAAATGGGTCTCCATCCGGCATTCATTACTATGTAATTCAGTTCAAAGTTGGCGTTTATTGCACTTTTAGCCGATACAGTCACCATTACCTCACTGGTGGGTTTGTTGGCATTTTTGTTTTCTACGCGGAGCTGGTATTTAATTTTATTTTTTTGTTGGCGATACTTACGTAAAACTTTGTTGTGACGCAATACAGCAAAACGAATTTCAGACAAACGTTTGCGATAAAAAGCTGCCATCTCGGCAAGTTCTTGCGCTGACACACCTTTTTGCCCCCCTATTTTCTTATTGGCAAGAATCATCTTTTCTTCACTGTTCAACACCTCTTTTTCAATGCCTACTCTGGCAATGCGGTCTTGGTAATACTCCAGCGAGTCTTCCAGCTGTTTGATGCGACGAGCCTTGCTAAAACTTTTTAGGTAATTGATGCGGTGCTTGACCGACATAATGGTGAGGTTGCCCTTGGCCGATACTTGTAAACTTTGCTTAGCAAGTTTGGTTGACAAGCCTTCAAATACTAAAAGGGTTTTGCCCGCAGACAAAGATACCCTTGCGGTATTGGTTACCTGGGCACGGTTCAAAAACACGGTGACTTCTTTGATTTTAGACTTGATTGCCTTTTCCTTGTCGGTTGCCCAACTGCTGACCACCAAGCCAAGCAAAAGCGCAAAGGTGAGTATAGTTTTTTTGTTCGTATTCATATTTTTTAAAGAATTATTGTCGTGAGTAAAATAGTTTTTCAAATTCACTTCTAAGACACTGAAAGAAATAAAAAGGAGTAGAAGCCAGGCAATATTTTTTATTTTATTGGTACCAAGTATTTCCACTTATACCAAATGTAAGTACCTCCTACATCAATAGATACTATCTTAAAAACTGCTTTAAACAGAATAAGTGTTAGCACACGTTCTCACGTGTAGTCATCCACGGGCAAACTCGATAAATACAATACTTTAGAGAGCGTATATTGGGCAACAATTATTTTGTAATATTATATTTACCAATGTGCAAAAAGGGTTCGTAACTTAGGGCGTATACAGGTCACTAAAAAACATAAACCACTGATTATTAATTATTAAAAAAAAAGAATAGCAAACAGTGAGTAATATGTGATGAAGGAAGACTATTGAGCAAAATAATTTAAGCATTGTGTTGCCCAAACCACCATTGACTATAGAGTTATACCGTAAAGTAGCACTAGAAGAAATTGAAACAAGTTTAAGAAAATATAGTTGTTTTAATAACTATACCTAATTGTTATACGCTATCTAAAAACAATAATGACAAAGCATAAGAACGTCCTCTACAAAATACTTTCCTGGTACAAAAAATTTCAAGTAAGTAAGTCGCCTCAGATGAATTTAGTTTGGGGTTTCTTTCTCTACACTGTTATAGGTTTTTTACTTTTATCAATTCCAATATTTCACAAAACAAGCGTCAGTTTCCTCGACACCTTGTTCATTTCTACCTCTGCCATTTCTACTACAGGGCTTGTCACTGTCAGTGTATATGACTCTTACAATTTTTTTGGACAGTTGATCGTAATGGTGCTCTTTCAAATTGGTGGCATTGGATATATGACCCTCACCACATACTACTTGCTTTTTACAACACAAAAAATTGGTCATTGGCATAAAAAAGTAGTAGGAGCAGAATTTACCTTACCAAAAACTATTAAAATTCGGGATTTTGTAAAAAGTGTCATTGTATTTACACTTATAATGGAGGTCATAGGAGCAATATGTTTCTTCATTGCTTTCAGACAGACAGGTATGGAGACTTTGAAAGCAGTTTGGTTTTCAGTATTCCATAGTGTATCTGCATTTTGTACTGCCGGCTTTGGCTTGTTTAACAATAGTTTTGAGAGCTATAGCAGCAATGCACTCATCAATACAATTATCTCAGTTTTAGCCATTGCTGGTTCGCTTGGCTTTATAGTAATTACAGACCTATGGTACAGAATTACAGGAAAATCGAACAGTGTGTCATTTACTACTAAAATAATTACTTATGGTTTTGTGATACTCCTGTTTTTAGGCACTACTTTGGTTTATTTTACCGAACCTTCAATTCGTTCCTCCGACTCTCGCTTGGTTGAATCATTCTTTCAGGCAATGACTGCCATGACAACTGTTGGTTTTAATACTATTTCGACGGGTAATTTAAGCCTGCCTATTTTGCTGTTTGTTACTTTTTTAATGTACATAGGTGCCTCGCCTTCGGGAACAGCGGGTGGTATGAAAATAACAACTTTAACGGCGATGATTTCTATACTCAAAAGTAGATTGTTTGGGCAAAAACGCATTTCTTTTTTGAACAGAACCATTCCTTTTGAGCGGCTATATGTGGCTACTTCCACTTTCATGATGTACACCAGTATTATTTTCCTGTTTACATTTTTGTTGACGTTCACCGAGCGTTTTGAATTTCAAAGAATCCTCTTTGAAGTAGCCTCTGCTTTGGGAACTGTAGGGCTAAGTACAGGAATTACAGGGGATTTGTCTAACACGGGAAAAGCATTGACCATAGTATTAATGTTTATAGGAAGAGTGGGGGTTTTGACATTTGGGTTTGCGTTGCTTGAAAGAAAAAACAAAAGCAAAGAGGAGTCAATAGAGGACGATTTAGCAGTTTAGAAAAACTTAAGCAAATTAAAAAGGCAAGGTTAAAAGCAAATATCAACGAATTTGCAAATCTTATGCTGTTAGTCATACACTGGATTAATCCGAAAGTCCCCTGAACCAATATAGCTCAGGGGACTTTCACTTAGTTTTCACGCTTTAAGTTTATTATACCAGTGTTTTATTGGCATAGTGTACACCTACTTCGCCCAAAATATCAATGACCTCTTGAGGCGAACCAGCTTCTACCAGGCGAGTACGGAAAGGCTTAAATCCGTGAAAACCCCTGAAGTAGTTGGTATAATGGCGACGCATTTCAAAAACCCCTTGTTTTTCACCTTTCCACTCTACCGAATGCACCAGGTGTTGGTGACACACTGCTACCCGCTGCTCCAGGGTAGGAGGAGCCAGTTTTTTGCCTGTTGCCATATAGTGTTTTATTTCGTTAAAAATCCAAGGGTAACCAATGGCGGCACGTCCAATCATAATACCGTCTATCCCATAACGATTTTTGTATTCTAATGCCTTTTCGGGAGTGTCAATGTCACCATTGCCAAAAATGGGAATATGAATATCTGGGTTATTTTTTACCTCAGCAATGGGCTCCCAATTGGCCTCTCCCTTATACATTTGCTTGCGGGTACGCCCGTGGATGCTCAATGCCTTGATCCCTACGTCTTGCAAGCGTTTTGCCACCTCCATGATCTTAATCGAACTATCGTCCCAGCCCAGACGCGTTTTTACCGTTACTGGCAGCTTTACCCGTTTTACAATTTCCTCGGTCATTTTTTGCATCTTGGGCAAGTCTTGCAAAATACCTGCACCAGCTCCTTTACAAGCCACTTTTTTTACTGGGCAACCATAGTTTATATCTAATATTTCGGGTTGGGTACGCTCTACTATGTCAGCCGCCAGGCGCATAGACTCTATATTTGCTCCAAATATTTGAATCCCAATGGGGCGCTCATAGTCATAAATATCCAGCTTTTGTACACTCTTATGTGCATCGCGAATCAAGCCTTCGGCAGCTATAAACTCAGTATACATTACATCAGCGCCGTTTTGCTTACAAGCAGCTCTAAACGGAGGGTCGCTTACATCTTCCATAGGCGCCAACAATAACGGAAACTCGCCTACTTCTATATTTCCTATCTTTACCACTTTTCTAAAAAAAATTAATTAGTCTTTGTACATACTATTGCTGACCTGTTGCTTTTATATGATTATGTAGCTATATAACTATTATCAGGTTCAAACATTGCCATTTATTTACTTCCAACAAATAAAATACAGGAAAATCAGTAATGACAACTTTAAGCGGCACGCCAAAATTAAGTACAACTTATGAATAAAGGTAATTATTTGTTTATCAGCAACTTACAGCTACTCGTAATTCGTAATTCATAATTCGTAATTACTTATTGCTCATGAATATATTATTAATCACCATTTTTGCTGTAAATTTACCGCTTTTAAACGAGAAATCGTATTTAAAACTTAGGTATACCTTACAGGCAACCGAAGACAAAACATACAATGAATATGCTTGACCAATCTGAAGTAACCCCCAGATCTACTGTTGTCTCACAGCTATTGATATTGACTGGGTGCTTATTCATCGGTTTATTTTTAATAGGTCCATTACTGGCATTTTTGGCTATTTTACCGTTTTACGACAACCTCACCTTTGCCGGAATGACCAACTTTATCAGCAACCCTCCCAACAATACTGAAGGTAGAATGCTGATTCTGGCTTTGCAAGGAGTTACAGCATTGGTAGGATTTATTCTGGTGCCTTGGGTATACTTGCGTTGGTTTGAGCACAAAAGCATCGCCAGCCTCAACGAGCGAAAAACTTCAATGCTTCCCCTTATACTTGCCGTGATCATTGTATTAGTAGTTATGCCCTTTATGTCATCAGTGATTCATTGGAACGCCAACCTGGAACTCCCCGCTTTTTTGTCAGAGTTTGAGCAAGCCGCCAAAGCCAAAGAAGAACAACTTGCCAAACTTACTGCTTTCCTGACCAACATAGGTAGCCTGCCCGAACTTTTGATTGCCACTTTCATCATTGCTCTGTTGCCCGGTATTGGCGAAGAACTTATCTTTCGGGGGCTAATCCAGAAAAAATTTTCTTACCTTATGAGCCCCCACCTGGCAATATGGTTGAGCGCTTTTTTGTTTAGTGCCCTCCACCTACAATTTTATGGTTTGGTGCCACGTATGTTGCTGGGGGTATTGTTTGGGTACATTTATTACTGGTCGGGCAATTTGTGGCTACCTGTGCTGGCACATTTCCTCAATAATGCTTTTACCTTGTTGATGATTTATCTTTACAAGCAAAAAGTCGTTTCTTTTGATATTCAAACTACCAACTACTCTACTTTTTGGGTGGTGCTTTCGCTGATTGGCTCAGCGGCTTTGCTGTGGTTATTGTATACGCAAACATTGAAAGTACCCTCCACCCAAAACCAAGAGGACATACATTACGCAGGAGAAAACAACTAACCCAATGAATGAAGACAATTCAGTGAAAACTGATCAAAACACTAAAAAAAAGGGAAGTGCAGAGTTAAAACAAAGAATAATAGCCGGGCTTGCCGGATTAGGAATTATTTTAGGAGCTTTGTTTTGGCACCCGTGGAGTTATTTCAGTATATTTTTGCTTATTTCCCTGATTACCCAACGCGAGTTTTATCAATTGACTGGCCTGCGTAAAAAACAAGACTTACAAATTTACGGCATTGTACTGGGGGCAGCTACCAACGTGCTCATTTTCCTCTACTTTTACAGCCCGTTGCCAGTGGCGGCAGTCAAATTTTACACTCTGGTTTTCCCGGCATTATTTGCTGCTTTTTTACTAGAGCTTTACCGCAAAAACAACCCCACCCCTTTTCAAGATTTGGGCTGGTGGTTTTTAGGCATTATGTACATTGCGGTTCCTTTTGCTTTGCTGCATTTTGTGGCTTTTTATGTCCCTGGCAAATATAGTCCTACCAATATATTAGGGGTGTTGTTTTTGATTTGGGCAAACGATATTGGAGCGTATTTTACTGGTAAAGCTTTTGGCAAACACTCCTTGTTTCCACGCATTTCGCCAAAAAAAACCTGGGAAGGAAGCATAGGCGGAATGGTTACAACCTTACTTGTGGCCATATTGTTATCATTTATTTTCAATGGTTTACAAGCCTGGCAATGGCTCGGTATAGTGGTCATTGTTATTCTGGCGGGTACCTCTGGCGATCTAATAGAATCTATGTTTAAACGCAGCATTCATATCAAAGATTCGGGCAGTACCATACCCGGTCACGGGGGCTTTTTAGACCGATTTGATGCCCTATTAATGGCTATTCCTTTTATTGTTGCTTTTCTGCAAATATTTTAATAAAAAATTATATTTACACAGCGAATCCTGTAACTTTGCCGCTCATTGAGAAACACCGGTATTACTTGTAATGAAGTGTCTCATTCTCAAACAAGGTTATTTCTAATAAAGGTTTGAAAAATAATACATCAGGCATTGAGATTATAGGTGAATACCGACTCAAATAATAATTCATATATATATACAACAAAAATAAATAGCTTATGGCTTACATTGAGCCCGCTCCTATCAAAGACACCGAAAATCCATTAGAATCGATGATGCAACGATTCAATACAGCATTTGAATTGTTGGGTTTCGATGAAGAAATGTACGACATTCTGAAAGTACCTGCCAAACAAGTAGTGGTTGGTCTGCCAGTAACAATGGATAACGGCAAAATCAAAATATTTGAAGGCTATCGCGTAATTCACTCCAATATTTTAGGTCCAGCCAAAGGAGGGCTTCGTTTTGACCCTGGTGTAAACCTCAACGAGGTAAAAGCACTGGCTGCCTGGATGACCTGGAAATGTGCCGTGGTAGATATTCCCTACGGAGGTGCCAAAGGAGGCGTAACCTGCAACCCCCGCGAAATGTCAGCGGGTGAGTTAGAGCGCTTAATGCGTACCTATACTCAAACTATGCTGGGCGTTTTTGGTCCCGATCGAGACATTCCTGCCCCCGATATGGGTACGGGTCCTCGCGAGATGGCGTGGTTGATGGATGAATACTCAAAAGCAAATGGTATGACTGTACACTCGGTAGTGACAGGTAAACCATTGGTATTGGGTGGCTCAGAAGGTAGGGTAGAAGCTACCGGACGTGGAGTAATGGTGTGTGCTTTGGTAGGCATGGAAAAACTACGGGTAAACCCATACCACGCCACTTGTGCGGTACAAGGTTTTGGTAATGTAGGTTCGCATGCTGCCCGTTTACTACACGAACGTGGAGTAAAAGTGGTGGCAATCAGTGATGTAACAGGTGCTTATTACAACAAGAAAGGCATAGACATCAAGGCCGCCATGGAGTATACCGAAAAGAACAACCGTTCTTTGGCAGGCTTTAAAGGGGGAGAAAAAATTGACCCGGCAGATTTGCTTACCCTGGAAGTAGATGTACTAGTACCTGCAGCGATGGAAGATGTAATTGTAGAAACCAACGCACCAAAAATCAGAGCTAAAATGATTGTAGAAGGTGCCAATGGACCTACTTCGGCAAAAGCAGATAAAATCCTCAACGAAAAAGGTATTCTTGCGGTGCCCGATATTTTGGCAAATGCAGGTGGGGTATCTGTATCTTACTTTGAGTGGGTACAAAACAGACTAGGTTATAAATGGACAGCTGAGCGTATCAAACGTCGTAGTGATCGCATTATGAAAGAAGCTTTTGAACGCGTATATGCTACTTCACTAGAGTACAAAGTGCCCATGCGTATTGCGGCTTATATAGTAGCTTTGAAAAAAGTAGCAGATACTTACCAGTTCCGTGGTGGCTATTAGTATATAGCGCCTGCGGGGGCAAGCTTCAAGCGACAAGTCGCAAGTCCTTAGATACCGATGTATATCGGTGCTACACCCTGTTTAACTCCGTTGAGCTCATCACAGCAAGCTGTAGATTCGGTTCACAGATAACTACACTTTTTCTATCATGTTGATTTTTAGCAACTTATAAAAAGCGTAGTTAATAGCATAACAGTGGAAGCATACACAACTATAAAATATAAGGAAGGGTCTTACGAGACTCTTCCTTTTTTTGTGGCGTAGTACATTTTGTTTCTTTTACAAAGCCTGTAAAGACTGGTTGTGTTCCAAAGGTAATAACACCGATGTTCACCGATATATAAAAACTTGCCCCTTGTCGGGGCTTCAAACTAATTCATTTGTAGTTAAACTACGTTTCATTGAAAAAACGATAGAGTATTGACTTGATAACCCATTTTCTAAAACTTATGCAATATTTGATTACGAAAGCACTAAATGATGCACAAAAAGAACAAATTCGCACAATATGGAACAGGGTATACCCAGCCCAAGTAGCTCATCAAAACATTATAAGCTTTGAAAAATACCTTGCTCCGCTCCACAATACCACGCATTGGTTGGTGCAAAACAAACAGCCCATCATAAAAGGTTGGCTCACTACTTTCGACCGCGACGATGATCGTTGGTTTGCCATGTTGCTCAATGACAACATACAAGGACAAGGCGTTGGTTCTGAACTGTTACGCCGCGCTCAGGCGCAAAACAAGGTACTCAATGGCTGGGTAATTGACCATAACGACTATGTGCGCAAAGACGGGCAAGCATACATTTCACCTGTTGAGTTTTATCTCAAAAATAACTTTCAAGTATTGACCGACCAACGGTTTAAAACTGAGCAATTGTCATTGGTAAAAATAAGGTGGGAGGCGTAGTAACAAGACTTGAGCAATAAGCGACAAGTAAATGGAGAGCACACCAATAGGCGCTGGTATCCAAAGACTTGTCGCCTGAAATTTATTACTTAAAATTGATTAAAAACTTTTGGCAATATCCACAAAGTCGCGCGACTTAAGAGAGGCTCCACCTACCAAACCTCCGTCTACATCGGGGCAGGCAAATAGTGCTTTGGCATTGTCAGGTTTTACACTCCCACCATACAAAATAGGGGTACCCTCAGCTACCTCTTTGCCATACTTATCGGCAATAAAGCTTCTGATGGCAAGGTGCATTTCCTGCGCCTGTTCGTTAGAGGCGGTTACTCCAGTGCCAATCGCCCAAATGGGCTCATAGGCAATCACCAACCTGGCAAAATCTTCGGCGCTTAGGTGAAACAAGCTGTCCTTGAGCTGATTGCACACATACGCTACATGCTCACCCTTTTCGCGGATGTCTAACGACTCGCCACAACAAAAAATTGGAGTGAGGTTGTGCGCCAGCAAAGTATCGGTTTTTTTAGTAAGGGTATCGTGGCTTTCGCCAAAATACTGACGACGCTCGCTGTGCCCTATAATCACATATTGCACAGGTACCGACTTTAGCATAGTTGCCGATATTTCTCCAGTGTAAGCTCCTTTGGCTTCTTCGTGGCAATTTTGCGCACTCAAGGCTAATTTAGTACCATTGGTAAGCTTTTGTACACTGGTCAAATGAACAAAAGGGCAACCCAAAATTACTTGTACATTGTTGTTTGTAAGTTCATCTTGCACCATATTTACCACCTCAGAGGTAAGCTTGAGTCCTTCATCAAGGGTGTTGTTCATTTTCCAGTTTCCAGCAACTATATTTTGTCTCATGTAGTTTTTTTTTATTTAGGCTGTACGTGAATTTATACAGCAATTTGACAGGAAATATTTTCGGAATCAAATTTCCAATAAAAGCCAAAAACATCCAAATTAGGTAGCAAGCTTTTTTAGTAGCAATCCACTGCCCTATCTCAACAAGTACTCCATCACGTTTTTTACGCGCATCGGCAAGCTTTCAAGGCCTCACTACTGACTTACTACACAGTGGCCGCTCGCCAATCGCCATACTCCATTTCTGTCAGGGTTTTTGCCACTGCCTCTTTACCAAAAAGTTTTTCTACTACATGCAACGACAAATCGATGCCTGCCGCAATCCCCCCCGCAGTCATCACATGTCCATTGTCTACAAAACGCTGGTCTTCTATTACCTCAGTAGTGGGCGATACTTTCCTCAAAAAATCAAAGGTGGTGTGGTGGGTAGTAGCGGGCTGATTGTTGAGCAAACCCAACTTTGCCAATAATAGCGCTCCAGTACACACCGACATAGTAATATGAGTAGTGGTGTCTGTTTTAGCAATCCAGTCGAGAGGCTTTTGATGCTTAAATACCTCGCGGGTACCCATCCCCCCTGGAACAATCAAGACATCTATTGCAGGATGGTTCTCAAAACTGTAGTCAGGCTGTACCTTTAACCCATTCCGAGCTTTTACTTGTTGCCCACTTTCGCTAATAGTGAAGACTTCAAAATATTGATAGTCTGATAGTTCTGCTGTTACAGCAAAAACTTCAAAAGGTCCGGCAAAATCTAATACTTCTACATCGTCAAACAGGTAAATCCCTACGTTGTATTTTTTGTTGTCCATCGAAAAAGTGTTTAAGAGCTTGTTTAAAATTCACCTAATAGGCACTTTACGCGAATATTCCCCTCATATATTGTTAAATTTATCTGAAATAGCGTGCTATTCCTTCAAAATTTAACGCATCTGAGAACAAAATTCATCGAAAATCACTCTACACGCGAAAGTTTAAATAAGCTCTAAATATTGATAATGACACAAATATAGGTGGATAAAACACTTGATAAAAGGACATTTACCGGACAAAACAAGCCATCCAAACTTACATCACCTGACTCACTCTCCATTCGAGCGGGCTTTGGGCAAACTGCTCGCGCCATAAACGACGCAACTGACGGGCATCTTTGAAGCCACACCGGGCAGCTACCGCCTCAATGGTGAGGTCAGGGTTTTTAAGTAGTTTTTTTGCCAACTCAAGTCTTATTTTAGTAGCAAACTCATGCACACTGACTCCAGTAGCCTTACGAAACAAACGGGTAAGGTTGCGACTACTCATGTGCGCCATTTCGGCAAGTTCTTCGAGGTTGTTTTTTTTCTCTGGGTTTTGCACCAACCAATCTTGTACCCGGTGTACTCCTTCATACAAATGGGTTCGATAATCCAGGTAAATACTTTGCTGTTGCTCCAACCCATTGCGTCGCATATACACCACAATTTCGCGGGCTACTTTTGCCGCCAATAAAGCACCTGCTTCCTCTTCCAGAATAGACAAGGCAAGATCGATACCCGAAGCTACTCCAGCACTGGTATACACTTGTTGGTCTTTAATATACAGGCAGTCAGACTGCACTTTAGCCGCTGGAAACTTATCATGGAGTTCCTGGGAAGCTTTCCAATGAGTAGTGCATTTTTTACCGTCTAACAAACCAGCTTGTGCCAATACAAACGCCCCTGTACACACCGAACATATTTTTACACCTTGAACGTGCTGGGCATTGAGCCAGGCAAAAAATGCAGGGGAGGCTTGCTGGTATATTTCTGAACGAAAACCACTGGTATGTATACCCGCAATTATTATATAATCTCCTTTCTGCAAACTGAGCGTGGTATAAGGTGCCAAGTGGCTCAAGGTAAGCCCTTGTGCCATAGACACCTCTGGAGCAAGGGCTACTTGTTGCAAATCAAACGGTTGCTGATAGTCGTTTTTGGCTTCATAAAACACTTGCAAAGGTCCGGCAAGGTCTAGTATATGTACTTGGGGTAAAATGACAAAAGCAATGGTTTTCATAGAGGCAATCGTTAAGTGGTGATGAGTTTTCGCTGACGGTTTAATTGACAATTATGCAGCTTTTTGCGCATCTATTTCAATTCAAACAAATTGGTGGTTCCTATAGGGGTACGACTCACAAAACCTTCGCCATACTTTACCCCAATCAAGCGTCCAAACTCGCGGGCGCGGGCTTCCAAAAAAAGCATAAAATCAGGGGTAGATATAGGTGTAGCAGGCTCGTTGTCTTCGTTGCCTGAAATAAAAAACTGTGTTTTAAAAGCTTTGACTGCTTCCATCCGTTGCTCCCAAAATGGGGTAACATCTACAATCAAATCAGGCTTCATGTAGCGGTCTTGTACATAGTGGTAAATTTGTTTAGGTCGCCAAGGTGCTTGAATGTTGCCTTGTGCGTCAAGGGTTTCTACTTTTACCAATCCAGCATAAAAACAAGCATCTATGGCAAGTTTGGCAGCTCTGCCGTGGTCAGAGTGACGATCATCGAGCGCATTGGCAAGTACTATTTCGGGCTGGAACTTTCTCAATGCAGCAATCAATTTTAGTTGGTGGGCTTTGTCATTTTGAAAAAAGCCATCTGCCATTTCCAGGTTTTCGCGCACCTCTACCCCCAAAATCTTAGAAGCAGCTTCAGACTCTGCCTTGCGGGTTTCGGCGGTGCCTCGCGTGCCCAATTCGCCTCTGGTAAAGTCTACAATACCCACTTTTTTACCCCTATTTATATGAGAAATAACGGTACCACTGCACGCCAGCTCTACATCGTCGGGGTGCACCCCCAATGCCAATATGTCCAATTTCATATATGTGTCTGATTTAATGTATTTTAAAAAACAAAAATAGCGATTATTTGGGGCACTGCTTCATGCCTGATTTATAAACTTTTGTTAAAAGTACTGGTTATTAGCAATTGAACTTATGATCGAATAGATTTGATTGATAAAAACTATTCAAACCTAAAAGGACAATGACTAAAATTCAAGAAAAAAATTTATTGATTGCTGTTTTTATCTGTATCCTTGGGCTGCCTGGAAGCAGTTTGACAGCCCAAAACAGCGATTACTTCCCGCCAAGGGGTGCTACCTGGCAAAGCAAATCACCTAAGCAACTACAAGTAAACCAGCAACGCCTACAAGAGGCAGTAAACTTTGCCAAAGCCAATGAATACTCAGGATCGCGTGATTTACGCACAGCTATCTTAAAGGGCTTTCGCCGCGAACCTTTTCACAAAATATTGGGACCAGTCAAAAAACGAGGAGCTCCTACAGGTATGATCTTAAAGAATGGCTATGTGATTGCCCAATGGGGCGATACCAAGCGGGTTGACATGACTTTTAGTGTAACCAAAAGCTATTTGTCTACAGTAGCAGCGCTGGCTATAGACGAAAAACTGATAGGTTCACTTGATGATCGGGTAGGACAATATGTATGGGATGGAAAGTTTAGTGGACAACACAACGCCAAAATAACCTGGGCACACCTGCTTACCCAATCATCTGACTGGTATGGGCAACTTTGGGGAGGGCACGACTGGGCAGACCGTCCACCCAATACTGGGAACATAGATGAATGGCAAAGACGTAAACTGCACGAACCTGGCACTCACTTTAAATACAACGATGTAAGGGTAAATCTGCTGGCTTATTCGTTGCTTCAGGTTTGGCGCAAGCCCCTGCCCCAGGTACTGAAAGAAAAGGTCATGGATAAGATAGGCGCTTCAACTACCTGGCGTTGGTTTGGCTATGACAATTCGTGGGTAAACGTAGATGGTACCAAGGTGCAATCAGTAAGCGGTGGCGGACACTCAGGCGGAGGTTTATTTATCAATACTGAAGATCATGCGCGCTTTGGCTTATTGTTTTTGAATAATGGCAACTGGAACGGAAAACAAATATTTTCGCCCCAATGGATCAAAGCTGCTACTACCTCCTCTAAAGCCAATGTAAACTATGGCTACATGTGGTGGCTCAACAAACAAGGGGCAAGGCATTGGGCTGGAGTGTCAGAAAGAGTCTATTATGCCGCCGGTTTTGGAGGAAATTTTATTGTGATAGCTCCACAACACAACCTGGTAATTGTAACACGTTGGCTTGCGCCTTCCAAAGTGGGAGAAATGGTAAAAAAGGTGATCAAATCTTTAGATTGACTACTCCCCAAGCTAAAGCAAAGGGGATTCTCATCCAACGCACAACCCAATGGTTCACGTTAGCGGATGGAGGCAAAAGCCCTTGCCTCCATATTTTTTGCAGCATTGATGTCTGCGTTTAGTTTTGTACCACAAGATGTACACACAAATTTGGCTTGTGTTTTCCTGCTTTCTTTGTCTTTGTGCCCACATTCAGAGCATACCTGGGAAGTACGCTTTGGGTTTACCTTGACAAAAGTTCGTTCGTGCCATTTCGATTTGTACTCCAGCTTATCCAAAAACATAGAAGGCGCCGTGTCCAGAATAGAGCGATTAAGACCTGATTTGGCTTTGACATTCTTTCCAAGTGCTTCAGTGGTTCCTTTGGCGCTACCAGTCATATTGCGAACTTTGAGGTTTTCAACCGCAATAGAGCCATATTTGAGAATTAAGCTTTTGCTGACTTTGTGTTGAAAATCGTTGCGAATACGGGCAATTTTAGCCTGAAGTTTGACAAGTTTTCGGGCTTGCTTCTTGAAGTTGCTCCCTCCTTTCTTTTTGCGGGAAAGGCTTCGTTGTTCAATCCTGAGCTTTTTTTGGTAGTGCTGAAAAAGGCGCGGATTGGCAATGTGTTCGCCATCTGAGGTTGTTAGAAAATGTTCTATCCCCCAATCCAATCCCACAGTTTGGTTATTGCTCGGAAGTGGTTGGGTGATCGTTGAGAACATAATAGAAATATAGAAACCATCCGATTCTTTGATGATGGTTGCTCGCTTAAGTTTGGCTTCTTTGGGGATTTCTCGTGAGTAGAAGGTTTTGACCTCGCCTAGTTTTGGAAGAACAAAACGACCTGCCCCACAGTTGTCACGAGTGACTGACTTTAGAGTGATAGAATTGTATTTGCCTTTTTTCGCCCATTTGGGAAAGCCACCACCCTTAAAGAAAGATTGATAGGCTTTCTCAAGCCTTTGGAGCACATCCTGAAGACTCTGTGATGGAACATCTTTGATCCATTCAACATCCTTGAGGGTTTTGAGCTCCTTATCCAAATCAAAGCGAGACAAGTTAACCCCGTAGGCTTTGTAGGCGTATTGTTTGGTCTCCAAAGCGAGGTTGTACACAAACCGACAAGCACCCACCCAGCTACTCAGTTTTTGAGTTTGGGTAGCCGACAAATTTCGGAGCTTGTATTTGTATGTCTTCACTACTTGGAGCATAATGCAATATACGAAGGAAATATTATTTATCTGACAATTAAATACTATATTTAAGCCATGGAAAAACGCTGGAAAAGCTCTAAAACTAGTGTCTACAAACTTGGCTATCATATCATTTGGTGTCCAAAATATCGCAGGAAAGTCCTGACTCAGGAAATACAAAAAAGGCTCAAAGAACTTTTGCTTTCAAAGGCTAAAGATTTGGGCATTGAAATAGAAACAATACCAGGTGCATCTTTTCATCAAAGCAAAGCCGATAGATGCTCCTCACTTCATTATTGGGCAACTTAAGGGCTACACTAGTCGCCATTTGAGGCAAGAATTTCCCCAACTAAAAAGTAGACTTCCAACACTTTGGACTAGATCATATTATGTGGAATCGGTAGGGCATATTTCAGAAAAAAACATCAAAAAATATATTGAAAACCAAAAAAAGGTGTGAACATCATTTGCCATTCGGCAACTATTTTTCATCCCACTACTAAAGACAGTGGGCTTTCAAATAATATTTATCGTAAAGTCGTGATTTTTTTCATCATGGCGCCATTTATGCCCACAAAAAAGGATATTATGCAAGTATACCTAACTTCCTTCTGATATGACTCAACCAAAAGTAAATCCGCTGATTAAAATTACCCTACTTATAGGGGGCACTTTAGTGTCAATGGGTGACGCAGTAGTAATGCCACTGCAACCCGCTATCGCCAAAAGCTTTGCACAAGTACCTAATATAAAGCTATTGGTAAACTATGTATTGGTGTTCAATGCGTTGTTTATTGCTATAGGAGCCACCATAGTGGGCTTACTCATCGAAAGATTTAGCAAAAAAAAGTTACTCATTGCTGCCTTTGCTTTATATGGGTTGGCAGGCACATCGGGGCTGTACCTCAACAATATTTACTTGCTCATAGTATCGCGCGCCCTTATAGGCTTGTCTATTGCGGGCATCATGACCATTTTGTTTACCTTTGTTGCCGATTATTTTGAGGGAGAAGCCCGCAGCAGGTTTATGGGGTTTATCAATGGCTTTAGTTTGTGGGCAAGCGTGGCTTTTTTGTATGTAGTAGCTCCATTGGCTGCCAAAAGCTGGCACCACCCTTTTGCGATGTATGGGGTAGCTTTTTTACTTATTCCATTGGCAATCATATCGCTTCATGACAAAAAACCAGTTGGCAGTCCCCCTCCCAGCGATCCAACAGCTACCACCACAGTAGCGTCAGATAACCTCTCTACCACCTCTTACCCCAAAGCACTGGTGATATTGGTCTATACTATTTCTTTTGTGGCGGTTACACTGGTAAGTTTAACTTTTATCAAATTACCCGACATCATTGTGGCAAGGTTTAGCACAGATATTTACTATATCGTGACTGGCTTTGCGGTATTTTTGGCTTCTGGTGCGGCCAGCTCTATGTTTTTGTATACGCCCATTAAACAAAGGCTGCATTACCAATTGATTTATGCATTGGTATTTATTGTGATAGGTATCGGATTCATCACTATCAATCAAGCCAACACCTACCCTGTGTTTTTGATAGGAGTAGGTTTGGCAGGTTTGGGTTATGGGCTCAATGGCACCAATACCAGCCTGTGGATTATGAGTTTAGTGCCCCTTGCCTTGGTTGGGCGTTTCATGGGTATATTTACCAGTTTATTGTTCTTCGCTATTTTTGTTTCGCCCAATATTACCAGTGTTGCGCTTAAGTTTATGGATGTTTCTTCTGCATTTTTGACGTATGGTATCATCATGCTTGTTTTGGCAATTGGTTTATTGCTGCATGGCATTGTACTTAGTAAAAAAGCTGAAGCATAATAAAAGCTTGTTTAAGTACAATACTCCGCAGTGATTTTAGTCAAAGTTGTTTGCTGGTTCTCAGTTATTTACGAATTTAAAAACTATTTAATTGGGTGTTTGGGCGTAAAACCGACACACTTTTAAAAATAAATTGAGTAAGCAATCTTAATATAAAATACTGGTTTACAGCATTTAACAAGGTAAACATTTACTCGAATCAGCTATCGACTATCGACTAAATACTATGGACTATTGTAAGTACCAACAACAAAAAAAGCTGCTCAAACACAAGCAGCTTTTTTTGCTGGAGCAATTCACCTATAAGCCTCAAAAAACTTCAGAAACTTATCTACTTCATAGTCCCAATACCTGTAGTTATGAGCTGCCCACGTTGGCATACTTAACACTACTTTGAGCCGAGGGTGAGCTTTCTTAAGTGTTTGGTAAAATAACTGAGTTTGGGCAGGGGGGCATACGCGGTCTAACTTGCCGTGCCCCAGGTAAAATGGCGTTTTAAATTTTTGAATATTTACCACCATATTATCTTCCCCTGCCCAGCGCTTCGGAAAAGTAGCAATACTGCCATAAAACCCAGTCATAATACGATCGTAGGGTATTTTTCTTTGGTCAAAGTCTCCGGAAAGAGCAGCAACGGCCTTAAACAAACCAGGTAGATTGAGTACTACCAACCCAGCCCCCCTTGCTCCAGTAGAAAGCCCTACCACAAAGTTTGCCTGATGGGGCGTCATGATACAATATCGTTGTTGCAAATAAGGAATCAACGAATCAGTTACCCACTTAAGGGTAGGGTACTTGCGCCATTGTTTGAGAGTTTCCGGGTATAGTTTGGAAGAATAAGTGCTTTTGCCCATTTCGGGCATAATCAACCGATAGCCTTGCGACAGGGCTTTTTTACACAAGGACGATTTCTTACACCAATCGTCTTTAGGGAAGTTCCAGCCTTGCAATACCAATAAGTTGGCTTTTATGTTTGTCGAATCCTGAGGTACGGCAATGTCTACCAAATGTCCCGCTACTTTGATGGTTTGCATTCGCCGCAAAGAGTCGCAAGTGGGTGGTTTTACCTCAACAGAGTCGGCTAATGTAGATACAGTAACAGAATCTTGCGTTTTTTGGCCATTTTTTGCCTGTGGGCGATTGCACCCCACCACCACCACTCCCCATAGGCAATACCACCCCCACCATATCATTCTACCTGAGATACTCATTATTTAAATGCCTTGAAATGTGATACACAGATGTCTTTCCATCTTTCGGAAGGGTACCAGGTTTTGACTTTAAGTATAATGTAGCGGGTATTACGCGGGCGAAATTGAAACTCTTGCACTGCATCTATGTCTTTGAGGCGAATGGTTTCTTTGCTTCCGTCAGAAAACTCAAGTGTGGCAGTTTTTACCCGATGATTCATCCTAAAAATATCGCCATGCTTTGGGTAATCAGGGTAATGAGAACCTCCGTGTACTTCAATAGCCCTGATAGGCTCTGCGGAGTCAAAAATGACTTGTAACCAATTAGTTGAAAAATCATCACGCTTGGGCGACCACCAGGTTTTCAGGTCATTATCATTTACGTTGGCAGGTTTATATACAAAACCATCAGTAGATAAATAACTCGAAGCATTGATTTCGTTACTCAATACTTCGATCAACGGGGCATCATTGTTTACCTTGGGGGTAGGGTCGGGTTGCTCACCTGATGTCTCCTGGTTTTTACGATGCTGATTAGTTGATTCCGTTGCCTTGTTTTTTGGGGTGCGGTAGCTAGTAAAACCACCCTGTAGTATCTTTTTGCTCTCTACCGAAAAACTGCTCAGCTCTTTCACTACTTTGCGCGCCCGGCTCGATATATTGTGCATTTGGCTAACATTATCAGTAATCTTTGACCTCATAACACTGGAAATCAACACCTTATGCAAATCATTACCCTCTTCTAACACAGTTTTTATGTTCCGCATATCTTGTTGGGCTTTCTGGTATACTTTATCCCAGTTTTTTTTCAACGCCGTATTTTTGCTAAACTCTTTTTTACGCAAATCGTCGCTGCTAATGCTTTCATTGATACTGTACAGTTGGTTAAAATAAGCTTTTGAGCTTTGCTCAATGGCATTAAACTTTGCCTCCATTGCTTTAACGCTTACTGCGATTTTTTTCCAATCTCTCTCATAGTTATCGGCTTTCTTTTTAGCAGACATATTGCTACTAGACATATCTTTTCCCATCCTGGCGTTCGAGATCGTGATCACCTCTAAAGCTTGGGTACGTTCATTTTCAAACTCGTTTATTACCTTGATCAAACGATTGGAAAATTCTTGTGCCCGATCACTGGCAGATTGTTCTTTTTTTTCTCCGCAGCCTATCACCAGCCAAGAAAATATAGCCGTCAGGCATACAATAAATATTGTTTTTTTTGTTTTCATAAGTGTAGTTTAGGTTATAAAAGTGCTACTATTATACATAAACAAGTGGCTCGAATCCTTTTAATTTAACTACGGTTTTTATAAGTCACTAAAAATTAACGTGATAGAAAAGTGTAGTTACTTAGGGAACAGGGTATACCTAGTACCTCAACCTCTAAATACCTGATACATTATTTCGGCGATATTCGCACCCTGACTTTACTTAAAAAATATCGCGTAGCTATGGCTATGCTCAATTTTTGAAGTTCGTCAGAGAACAAATCTCATCCAAAATAAATAGTGCATTTACTTAGAGGATAAGGTACTAGTCCCTAGAACCTCGTTGGGGCTATAGGCTATTAAATTTATACTGCCAATTTAATTATCTGCCACTACTTGCAAAAAAGAATGGGCTTGTATTCATATTTTTTTGTAGCATTGTAGTCTTATTATATTCAAATCGCAATTATGTTAAAAAATTTCTGGATTTATTTTGGGGGAGTTGTCCTTACGAGCTGGTTAAGTAGCTGTGGAGTGAAGAGTGAAAAGGTACGCGAAGTAAGTTTAGACAAAGAAGTAGCTGCCCAGCCTACCAAACCTACCATTGACTTTCCTTTAAGAAATCACCATTCAAACTATAACGAAACGGTGAAGTTTGATACTTTGATCCATCGGTTTATGCATTATTGGGATGTGCAAGGGCTTTCGCTGGGCATCGTAAAAGACGGTAAGTTGCTGTATGCCAAAGCATATGGCGAAGCAGACACCATCAACCACGAAAAAACAGCCCCCTATCATTTATTTCGCACCGCAAGCGTATCAAAGCTTGTCACAGCAGTGGCCATTATGAAACTGGTAGAAGCTAAAAAAATCAGGCTTGATCAGGCAGTTTTTGGCAAAAAAGGCATTTTAAATGATACTGCTTATTTGCACTATAACAACCCTCGCCTACTCAAAATCAAAGTAGAACATTTGCTTACCCATACAGGTGGCTGGCGCAATGTTTATCGTACCGACCCTATGTTTGTTCCTTTGGCTGTAGCCAAACGTATGCAGGTAAAGTCGCCCCCAAGCTTTGAAACTACCCTCAAGTTTATGCTTACCCAAGAGGTAGCCTTTGAGCCTGGCAAGTTTTACGACTATTCTAACTTTGGGTATTGTGTACTGGGCAAAGTAGTAGAAAAAGCCGCAGGAATGCCCTATGAAAAATATGTACAACAAATATTGAAACCTTTGGGCATTGAACGAATGCGTTTGAGCAAAAATAGAATGCAAGACCAAGCTTTTACCGAAGTAAGGTATTATGAGCATGCCAACGCAGAAAAAAAACTCTCGTGTTACAATACGGGCGATTCGGTAGCCCGCACCTATGATGCCACCAATATAGAGGCACTGGGTCCGGCAGGAGGCTGGCTGGCTACCCCCACTGACTTGTTGCGTTTGGTAACAGCAATTGATGGGTTCAGCACATTACCCGATTTTTTAACCCCAGAAAGTATCAGGGCAATGACCACCCCACGCGATAGCAGCGAAAAAAAGGTGTTAGGTTGGAAAGCCTGCAATGCCCAAAGATGGTGGCGCACCGGAAGTCTTGCCGGCACTGGCATTGTAGTAAAACGCAGGCAAGACGGCATAAGCTATGCCATTGTTACTAATACCAGCACCTGGAGAGGTCCAGGATTTAGCTATGAACTGGAGGGGCTCATGAGACGAGGAATAAAAACCATTAAACAATGGCCACAAAAAGACTTATTTTTGGTAACAGATAGTACAGCAGTGCAATAGTTGCGTATAAATCATTTATTTTTCAAACCACCTCAGCTTTTACTTTAGTTGGGGTGTTTTTTTTGTAAAATAGCCAACTATTCCCTTCCCTCTCGCGTAGGTAAACTTACTTAGTACACTATCAATCACTTATTTACTGTTTGTTAACCATAGGTAATGACGGTCTGTTACACAACAAAAAATACAACTTATATTATTTTTAAAACTCGTGTGAATGGTTTATCTTTTATGATGTTTAAAGCTTCACTAACAGTGAATTATAAACATTTACCTTGTTGATAAGCTTCAATCAACATCACACTTATGCCTGTTTTAATTAAAAAACACCCATCTCACATCCTAAAGCCTAAAACATTTTTTTTACAGTTATAACCTTATTCAACGCATGGATACTACTCAAAATAATCAAGAAGTGTTTATCAACTCACCTTACCTAAAATCAACCTGGGATCAAGAGAATTCAATTGTAAACCTGCAGTGGCTTGCTGAAACCAAGTATATTCAAGAAAATGAACTGAAAAAGTTATTAACCCAAGCAGCTGTTTTTGTTAAAGAAAAGAGCGCAAAAAGATGGCTTGCCGATACCAAAGAGTTTGACTTTGTAATGGAGCCTGCCCTGCAAGACTGGATTTCAGGAGAGTTTAATCAGACATTGGCAGATGCTGGATTAGAAAAAATGGCGGTGATTATTCCTCCATCCTACTTTGCTGAGGTAGCCCTTCAACAAACGACCAACGATATGGTAAAAAAACAAAATGGTACAATGCAAGTGCTGTATTTTGACCATAACGACAAAGCCCTGGAATGGCTTAAGGAATAAACAGCAAACGAGACCTAGTGCTCTATGCGCTTGTAGAATTGATCGCGGTAGGTAGTGCCAATAGGAATCCACTTGTCTTGAATTTTAATTTTATTGCGCTCAATGCTTTCTATATACGCCATAGCAATAATATAAGACTTATGCACCCGCATAAACTGCGCATCGGGCAAGGTCTCCTGCATATTTTTCATACTTTGAAGCGTAAGCAGTTGCCCTTCGAAAGTCACTATTTTGATGTAATCCTTTAACCCTTCTACATACCATATATCCTTCAAATTTACTTTCACAATTTTATACTCAGTTTTCACAAAAAGGTGTTCTGTGGGGGCTTCATCAGCTCCCACCACCTCCTTGCCCGACTGCTTACTGGCTAAGAAACTTTCGGCTTTGTTGGCTGCCTTTAGAAAACGGTCAAACGAAATAGGTTTAAGCAAATAGTCTACCGCATCAAGGTTAAACCCCTCAACGGCATAGTCGGCATAAGCCGTAGTAAAAATCACCGCAGGCTTTTGAGGCAAGGCATTTAAAAACTCAATGCCTGACAAATCCGGCATATTAATATCTAAAAATATCAAATCAATCGTGTTTCTCTTCAGACAGTCCAAGGCTTCAAAGGCATTGGCACATATTTGCACCAACTCCAAAAAAGCAATTTTACTTACATAAGCTTCTAATATATCGGTAGCCAGGGGTTCGTCATCTACTATAATACAGCGTATGGTCATATTATTTAGTTTTATTAAGCATTGTAGCCAAAGTTATCAATTTAGATACTACCAGCAGAATGAACGTTATTAAATTTTTTGATGATGGTATGTTACTCTTTTAAGCATTAATTTGGGCTAAACTCAAGTAAGGTTTGGCATACAAAAAAGTATTTTGTACATTTGCGCCCACTTTAAATGATGAACAGACAAAAAACATATCGCTTTTTTACATTGCTTTTAGCATACCTTGCCATTACTTCTACATTGTTGGCAAATGGGCGAGTGTTTGATGCATTCCAAAGTAAAGCGCTTGTAAAAAAACAAGTAGCCAAACCTGGTGATACACCTCAAAAACAAAACGCTGCTCATCAGAACACAAATACTCATCAAGAAAAAGAGCAAAAGCAAACACAAGACAACCAGGAAGAGGTAATAGTACAGGAACTTACCCTGGAGCACACGGTGCCTCCATTAAACGTAAACATTGATCCTGCCCTTCACCTGTTGTTCAATATAGAGTGTCCATCTATTGAGTACCATGCTTACTACGCTGAACCCTCTATTGCACTCCTCCCCTATTTTGAGAATGTGTTCAACCACTTTATAGTAATTAATGCCCCCTAGCGCCTCTCCATTTTACCCTTTTTAATTTTCTTAAAAAGACATAAAGCATTGATTGTCAGATTGTATACACTTTTATACAGTGACGATATTTATTGCTATACTTTATAAAAAATCTCAAAACTTTATTATTAAATTCTAACAAAAATGCGGAATAAAACCGGAGTTATTATTTTGACGGTATCCATTACACTATTGTGTATTTATTACCTGTCTTTTACATTTCAAGCACGCGGCGTGCAGCAAAAAGCTGAAGAATATGCGCGTAACCCTAAAACTGGTGTGGTAAGCAACAGTAAAAAACAAAAGTACTTTGACTCTGTCGACAATCAAGTAGTATATAAATTGCCCTGGGCATCGTATGACTACAAAGAAGTAAAGCAAAAAGAGCTTTCTTTGGGTCTTGACTTGCAAGGTGGTATGCACGTGGTAGTAGAAGTTTCTCCCATAGAAATCATCAAAGCATTATCGGGTAGCAGCGCCAGTGTAAAACTAAATAGATCGCTGCAAGAAGCACAAAAAGCACAGGCAAACAGCCAGGAAAAATTTATTTTTCTTTTCCAAAAAGCTTTTGACAAGTTGTACCCAAATGACAAGCTGGCTGATATTTTTGCCAGTAGTGCCAACCGTGAAAAGATCAGAACCAACTCTACCAACGATGAAGTAATTGCTTTTATTGGTAAAGAAGTAGACGAGGGTATTGATCGCGCATTCGAAATCTTGCGTCGTCGTATTGATAAATTTGGCGTAGCCAACCCTAATATTCAAAAACTACCCGGTTCTGGTCGTATTATGATCGAATTGCCAGGGGTTGACAATCCTGAAAGGGTGAGAAAACTGATTTCTGGTGTAGCTAAGCTTGAATTCTGGGAACTATATGAGCTAAACGAGATTGCCTTGAGCTTTTCTCAGTTAAACCAGTACATGACCAAGCTTGAAAAAGCAGCGCAAAAAACTACAGGAGACTCTACCAAAACCGAGACTAAAGTAGATACTGCTAAAAAAACAGATGATAATTTATTGGTAGCAGGCGATACTACTGCCCAAGAAACTGACTCTACTGAAAACTCTTTGGTAGCTGGGGGTACCAAAACCGACTCTAGCAAAACTGACAGTGCCAACACCAAGAAGGACACAGCTAAAAAAGCAGATACTGCCAAGAAAAAAGACGTAAAGAAAGACACTACCCAGCAAATAGGTTCAAAATTCGCCCGTTTGTTCAAAAACAACGGAAGAAACTATGCGGCTTTGGTAAAAGATACCGCTGAAATTAACTCTTACCTAAGACGCCCTGAGGTTCGTCGTATGTTTAAAGGAAATGCTTTATTTTTCTGGGATGTAAAACCTGATGCCAATGGGTTGTTGAGCCTACACATTGCTAAAAACACTCGTGGTGGCAAGGCTCCTCTGGAAGGTGACGTAGTAGTAGATGCACGCCAGGAGTTTGATCAAAACTCTCAGCCAGAAGTATCTATGCGTATGAACCAACTGGGTACTAATGAGTGGAAAAAACTTACCCGTGCCAACGTTGGTCGTCGTGTAGCCATTGTATTGGATGGCAATGTATACTCTGCGCCTACTGTACAAAACGAAATCCCAAGTGGTAACTCTTCTATCAGTGGTAGTTTTAGCATCGAAGAAGCAAAAGATTTGGCAAACATTCTTAAAGCGGGTAAACTTCCTGCTCCGGTACGTATCGTAGAAGAAGCCATTGTAGGACCTTCTTTGGGTCAAAAGTCTATTAACCAAGGACTTCAGTCTATGTTGGTAGGTTTGGGCTTGGTAGTAGTATTTATGATTCTGTACTACAAGCTTGGTGGTGCCATTGCCAACGTTGCTTTGCTTGCCAACATCTTCTTTATTGTAGGTATTTTGGCGCAGTTTGGGGCAGTACTCACCTTGCCTGGTATTGCAGGTATTGTACTTACCATTGGTATGTCGGTAGATGCCAACGTACTTATTTATGAACGTATTCGTGAAGAACTGCGCCGTGAGCAAGCAGTAAAATTACCAATGGCTATCAAACTAGGGTATGAAAAAGCTTACAGTTCTATTATAGATGCCAACGTAACTACTTTCCTTATTGGCGCCATTCTTTATAGCTTTGGTTCTGGTGGAGTAAAAGGTTTTGCGGTTACATTGATGATTGGTATTGCCTGTTCATTGTTTAGTGCCATCTTTATTACCCGTTTAATCATTGAGGCTATTTCTCGCGGTGGCAAACGTAACATCGGATTTTCTTCTTTTATCCCAACAATGGGTAAAGCAAACATTCAGTTTATCAAGCTAAGAAAGAAAGCCTATATGGGTTCTGCGGCATTCATCACTTGTGGTATCATTGCTATGGTGATCAATGGGGGCTTAAACTTGGGTGTAGACTTCAAAGGAGGACGTTCTTATGTAGTGAAGTTTGAAAAATCAGTAGCTGCTACTGATGCTCGTCAGGCGCTTACCGACTCGTTTAAGGGCGGACTGGAAGTAAAAACTTTTGGAGCCAGCAATCAAATTAAAGTAACGACCAGTTACTTAATTGATGATGAATCGCAAGAAGCCGACAAAAAAGTAAAAGCAATGGTATTGAATGGCTTGAAAAAATTCAACGATGGTAAAGCACCTTCGGTAGAAAGTTCTTCTAAAGTAGGTTCAACCATTGCCGATGATATTCGTAACACTGCCCAAACTGCAGTATTATTCTCGCTGGTAGTTATCTTTATTTATATTGTAGTACGTTTCCGTCGCTGGCAGTACGGCGCAGGAGCCATTGCCGCTTTGTTCCACGATGTTTTGTTTGTGCTTTCGGCATTCTCTATTGCCCACTTGCTTGGCTTTACCCTAGAGATAGACCAGGTATTTATTGCCGCTATTCTTACAGTAATTGGTTACTCAATTAATGATACAGTGGTAGTGTTTGACCGTATTCGTGAAGAAGACGAAGACAATACCAAAGGACACCGTGGTCAGGCATTTAGCGAAGTATTGAACAATGCCATTAACAACACCTTGAGTCGTACTGTAATGACCTCTACCACTACATTGGTTGTAGTATTGACCTTGTTCCTTGCAGGTGGCGAAGTATTGAGAGGCTTCTCTTTTGCTTTGTTAATTGGGGTATTGGTAGGTACTTACTCTTCTGTGTTTATTGCTTCTCCGGTTGTGTTAGATTTTTATAACATGCAACAAAAGAAAGACAAGAAAAAAGTCACAGAAGCAGCAAAATAGCATATAGTAGTTTTTAGATTTATATACAATCCCTTACTGATGTTTTTCGGTAAGGGATTTTTTTGTGATACCCCAAAGGCAGCAGCGAAGAATTGAGGGATGCCAACGCGTACATACAACAACCAGACTTACTCAACACTCCCCTCTCCTACCATTTCACACCCGGTATTCGCCAACTCACTCCCTAAAGCAAGCCCTGCCTGGGTTTAAACACTTTATTTGTAACAACTTAATACAAATCATATAACCATTGAATAAATGATATACCTGAAGTTTATCATTGCATTATTGCTGTGGACAGTCACCTCTCCACTACAGGCACAAACACTGATAAGTGGTATGGTAACTGATGAAAAAGGTGAGGCTTTAGCAGGAGCCAATGTATCGGTCAAAAACACGTATGATGGTACTTCTACCAATATAGATGGGCAGTTTCAGTTTAACACTCCCCAACAAGGTGAGGCAATATTGGTAGTTGCTTATATCAGTTTTAAAACCTTTGAGCAAAAAATTACCCTTTCGGGCAAACCTTTACAGATAAACGTGCGCCTAAAAGAAGAAGCCAACGAACTAAACACGGTGGTAATTACTGCAGGAGCCTTTGAGGCAAGTGATGAAAAACGGGTGGTAGTGCTCAATTCTATAGACATAGCTACTACAGCAGGTGGCGGCGCAGGCGATTTGGTGGGTGCTTTACAAACTTTGCCAGGGGCTCAAACAGTAGGCGAAACGGAAGGTTTGTTTGTGCGAGGAGGCGCTGCCAACGAAACCAAAACATTGATTGATGGTTTGGTAGTGCAAAACCCGTTTTATAGCTCAGTGCCTGATGTACCTCAACGAGGACGTTTTTCTCCTTTTTTGTTCAAAGGAACTGTTTTTAGCACTGGGGGCTATTCCGCCCAATACGGGCAAGCGCTTTCGTCTGTGTTGGTGCTCAACTCGCAAGACCTTGCCGAAAAAACACAGACCAATATTGATCTTATGACTGTAGGTGTGGGTGCGGGTCATACCCAACGTTGGAAAAACACTTCACTGAGCCTCAATACAAGGTATACCAACCTGGAGCCGGTTTTTCAACTTATTCCGCAAAATGCCGACTGGAAGCGTGCCCCCGAAAGTGTGGACGGCTCGATTATTTTTAGACAAAAAACTTCTAAAACGGGCATATTCAAACTGTATAGCACTTATAACCAGTCAAACCTGGCTATGAACTATCAAGATATAAGCTTAGAGAATACCACCAATGCGCTAGACTTGACCAATGACAATACTTACATCAATACTTCGTGGAAAGAAGCCTTAAGTGATCGTTGGTTTGTGCAGGTGGGGGGTTCTTATAGCCACGATCACGACTTGATTTTGCTAAATGGTAACCGCATTTTTCAGCAAGAACGCTTGCAACAAGGACGCATTACGGTACAACATCTTTTGGGCGAAAACTCAGGACTTACTTTTGGGGGCGAGGTGCAACGGTTCAATTTTGACGATGGGCTTAACCAATTGAGTCGGGGACTCGAAGAAAACTACCTGGCGGGTTTTGTAGAGGCCGATGTGTTTTTTACCCGCAAACTTGCCGGGCGTTTTGGGGTACGGATGGAAAAATCGGAAGTAATTGGACAACAAAATATTGCCCCCAGGCTATCGCTTGCTTATAAAACTGGCAAATATAGTCAGGTGTCGGCAGCATACGGACAGTTTTTTCAAACCCCTCAAACCAATGACTTAATACAACTAAAAACAGCAAGGCTGTCCACTGACCTGCAGTTTGAACAATCGGTGCATTACCTGCTCAACTACCAGTGGATGGTACCCGGCAAGCGCACTTTTAGAATAGAAGGATACTATAAGCAATACGACGATCTGGTCAAAAATAACCAGGATTTGGCTCAACTTGAGGTCAACAACAATGGCTATGGGTTTGCCCGAGGGATAGAGTTGTTTTGGCGTGACAAACAAACCTTTAAAAACGTAGATTACTGGGTTTCTTACTCGTTTTTAGACACTGAACGTGAGTTTCAAAACTTTCCAACTTTGGCAAGACCTGGTTTTGCGGCTAATCACACGCTCTCGATGGTATACAAGCAGTACTTCTCTGATATTCATAGTTATGTAGGGTTTACTTATACCTTTAGCTCAGGCCGGGCTTATTTCAACCCAAATAACCCTGAGTTTCACGGTGATACTACCCCGGCTTACCATAACCTAAGCCTGACTTACACCTACATTACGTCACTGTTTGACAATTTCACCATTTTGTTTGCTTCGATCAACAATGTATTGGGCGTACAAAATGTGTTTGGCTACCGTTATGCGCCTGACGGTACCCAAAGGCAAGCCATTGGACAGGCTGCTGACCGGGGCGTTTTTATCGGAATGTTTGTCTCTATTGGCAAGCGATAGCTGCAGTCAATGAATGCCTCAAAACAAAAAGCCAAGGTAGCCTTACAAGCAACAAAGGCAGTTAGTAGTAACTATTAATGATCATTTATTCACAAAAAAACAACCCAATAAACTCAAAAAAACATGAAAAAGTTAACCCTATTACTCGTTTGTATATGTACCGTGTTTACCCTGCAAGCCAACAATGGAGATAAATACGAAAAAGCAATGAAAGCTAACCTGAGCAAATTGAAAACTGCTAAAACCAAAGCAGAATTACTTGCGGTGGCCAACCAGTTTGAGCGCATTGGCAATGCCGAAAGTAACAAATGGTTGCCTGGTTACTATGCAGCTTATTGTTACATAAGAATGGCCAGGCTTGAGAAAGAAGCAACTTCCAAAGATCAAGTGCTGGATAAAGCCGCAGCCCTGTTGGAAAAAGCAAACAAAATAGATAGTAAAAATTCGGAATTGGTCACCTTGGGAGCTTACCTTACCCTGACCCGCCTAAGCGTAGACCCAATGGTAAGAGGACGTGAATACAGTGGACGTACTTTTGCAAAAATAGGCAAAGCCAAAGCCTTGAACCCTGCAAACCCCCGACCTTATTTTATAGAGGCTATTCTGAAAATGAACATGCCCCCTGCTTTTGGCGGAGGAAAAGAGGCGGCTTGTCCTGTATTTAAAAAGGCTGCCAAAAAATTTGAGGCTTTTAAGCCTGGCAATGGATTGATGCCTGATTGGGGCAAAGAAACCAACGCTGCTATAATGAAACAAGGAGGTTGTTAGAAAAGTGACCATGTAAGTTTCAAGTAGCAAGTGCTTAAAATTTTGCTACTTGAAACTTTATCACCCGTGTTATTTCTTATCAATATACCTTGCCGGAATAGGTTGCGCTTTTGTTTCGCTGTTCCATAGAATATTTACTAACCACCAGCGACCATTTTCATACGACAACTGAATACTGTTGATGCCACGCATAAAAATAGCTCCGTCTTTGGTATGACGGCTCACATAGGTACTAAACACCTGGGCAATGTTGCCAAAACGTTCGGTTTTGCGCCCAATCTCTTCTTCAAAAAAACCTTTCCCTACCAAGTATGGTCCATTACGTTTGATATAGTCTTCTGGCGTCATAGATATAAACACCTGCTTGCCATTGGCACGAGTAGCTACTGCGTTCATACGGGCGGTGGGCTTCATCAATGAGCGAAAACGATCCCAGTTGCGTTTTTCGCCTTTGGCTCCAGATATTACCCCATACAAAGCCCTGATCATTCCATCAATGGTTTTTACATCAGCATCTGATGCCTTGTAGTCAGACTTGGGCTTAGGAAAAGTAAGTTTACTTGCTCTGCCATACTTCAGGTGCTTTACGGTTAGCTTGTCATCAGTGCCTCGGTGTACTTTTACCAAGTTATCATATACCGACTCGTTTAAGTCTTTGTAGCGGTCTTCTTTTACCAAGTGGTTTAAGAGAGAAGGCAACGTGTTAGAATGCCCCACTACCAATATTGCCTTGCCCACGTGCTTGTCAAACAACTTGCTCAAAAGTTGCCTATCACGGTAATCATAGTTTACTATGGCAAGGTTTTGCGCTTCTGCTACTGGCTCGCCTGTTTGCATGGTGCGTTTGGTTTTGGTAGCGTACACTGCAGCTATATTTTCTTTTTTCAATAATTTTTGCAATGCTTTAGCACGTTCTTTACCTGCTACGGTCAAGTCAGGATTGCGTCCCTTGTCCTTTTCGGCATGGCGTACCAAATAAATAGTAGTTTGTGCCCAAACCGACGATGCCGTCAACCCTAAAATAATCGCCCATATCAGTGTAGTACAAAGTTTTTTCATGGCATTAATAATATTTTATTTTCAACAATAAAGGTAAACACAAAGCCTCTGGTTGATGTGTCAAAAAGTGCTTTTTTCTTTAGGAATGTGATCGCCCCGTAAACGGGATTTCGGGCATAGCCCTCAACAATAACCCCGATAAGAAATCGGGACTTTGAAGCTGTCCGATTTAGAACAAATTAGCTTCGCAGAGCTTGAACTTCGTTCTGCGGTTCTCTTTACTGACTTTCGTTACCCCGGCAGTTCCGCCGGAACTACGAGATTTTTTTCGCCGTAGCACCGTCCCACGGTCTGGCTCAACATCCCCCGGATGTTGCCTTGCCTGCAAACCGATAGCTGCAGCCCTGCTGCGCTGAGCTCTGCCAAAGGCTAAAAGTGCCTCAGTCAGCCTTGAGTTTATGACCTCAATCTCGACACTTATTTTGAACATGTTCCTTAGCATCAGACATTTGTAGTAATAAATACCTGAATAGGGTCGAAAAGAAAATCGCTAATAGAGGTCATAATTGACCTGTATTAGCGACCGAAATACTTTAGTTGAAAAGTGGTAAAACTACAATAGATTATAGCAACACTTTTTTCTTTAAAAGACCTTTAGCTTTAGCTTCTTTTAATACTTCTTCAATACCTTTTTTGTTGATGGTACGAATAGCTTGAGTTGATACTTTCAAAGTAATCCACTCACCTTTACTTTCTAAAAAGAAGCGTTTTTTCTGCAAATTTGGATAAAACTTTCTTCTTGTTTTATTATTTGCGTGCGATACATTATTTCCTGACTGGGTTCTTTTTCCAGTTACTTCACAAATCCTTGCCATTGTTACAAAGCTTTAATATTCAATTATTTAATTGGATGTTAGAAAAGCGAGGGGGCAAATCTACAAAATAATCCTCAAACGATCGAAAGTTACCCTAAAAAAATTTGAATTCTTAGCAGAATTACACACTTGCTTAATCATTATAAACAAGACTTTTTAAAGCTTCCTTATTTTGACTAATTTTGAGGATACAATTTATATTTGATCACTTTTTAGGTACGACGTAGAGCCTGTGGTTGTAAGGGAATACCCAAAAAAATGGTGCACTTGCTGGGAGAGCGAAACCGCTGCGAAGGAAAAGTGCCTTATTTTTTATTCCCTAAAAAGTTGACACAAACACACAGTTAAAATAATTATTAGTATGATACAGACAATAACCTCAAGTCAAGAGGCCATCGATTTGGAGTACAAGTATGGAGCACACAACTATCACCCATTGCCAGTGGTACTGTCTAAAGGCGAGGGTGTGTATGTATGGGATGTAGAAGGTAAAAAGTACTTTGACTTTTTATCTGCCTACAGTGCAGTAAACCAAGGACATTGTCATCCTAAAATTTTGAGTGCGTTGGCAGAACAGGCACAAAAGCTAACGCTTACGTCGCGTGCGTTCCACAACGATGTACTGGGACGTTATGAAGAATACATTACCCAGTACTTTGGCTACGACAAAGTATTGCCTATGAACACTGGCGTAGAAGGAGGAGAAACCGCCTTGAAACTTTGCCGTAAGTGGGCTTATACTGTCAAGGGTGTACCTGCCAATCAGGCAAAAATCATTTTTGTAAAAAACAATTTCTGGGGGCGTACCTTGGCTGCAGTGTCTTCATCGACCGATCCGGTGGCAAAAGATAACTTTGGTCCTTATATGCCTGGTTACGAAATCATTGATTACAACGACTTGTCTGCTTTAGAAAAAGCCCTGGAAGACCCCAACGTAGCAGGCTTTATGGTAGAGCCTATTCAAGGCGAAGCCGGAGTAGTAGTGCCTGATGAGGGTTACTTAAAGAAAGCCTACGAAATGTGTAAGGCTAAAAACGTGCTTTTTATTGCCGATGAGGTACAAACAGGCATTGCCCGCACGGGTAAAATGCTGGCTTGTGATTATGAAGGCTTTCAGCCAGATATTTTGATTTTAGGCAAAGCTTTGTCAGGAGGTGTCTTCCCAGTATCGGCTGTTTTTGCCCGCGACGAAATCATGTTGAGCATCAAACCTGGTGAGCATGGTTCTACCTATGGAGGAAACCCATTGGCTTGCGCAGTGGCCATGGCAGCCCTTGAGGTAGTAAAAGAAGAAAAACTTGCCGAAAAATCTTTCAAACTAGGCAACATTTTCCGTGAGCGAATGAATGCCTTGATTGCCAAGTGTGACTTAGTAACTTTGGTAAGAGGTAAAGGTTTGTTAAACGCTATTGTAATCAACGACAGTGAGGATAGCAGCACTGCCTGGGACATTTGCATGGCGCTTAAAGAAAATGGTTTACTTGCCAAGCCTACGCATGGCAACATTATCAGATTTGCTCCTCCTTTGGTAATGACCGAAGAAGAGTTGCATGAGTGTGCTGATATTATAGAACAAACTATTTTAGAGTTTAAGTAATGGACAAAAAATAATCTTTCGATTTAGGAAGTGACCTTTACTACTGATACTTCGTTATTTTTATTGCTCGTAGCGCTGCTACGAACGCAAAAACCGATAGCTACAGCTTCGCTGTGCTGAGCTCTGCCAGAGGCTAAATGCCTCGCCTCAGTGGTAAATCTCTATCTCCAAATGGATACCTTATTTTTCAACCATTACTAAGAAGTAATATCCCTACTTAGCACTTGTTTAGTAAAAATAACAATTTAAATAAGTGCCAAGAGGCTGTCTCATCATCATTGAAACACTTCACTATGTTTTTTAAAAAAAATAATGGGGGTATTTAATGGGTGAGACAGCCATTTTATATTAAAAATAACACGTTTTGTTAAGACTTCTCTGCCTTTTATTAGTTATCATATTATCGGGTTGCCAAACCAATCCCTTGTATCAACCATTGGCTAAGTGCAAAGCAATGGATTTGGTTTTTTACAAGACAAGGAAAAACCCTAATAAATTTAACATCAAGGTAACTGATAAACACCTGGTAAATGATATGTATGTATATTATATCACCACCCAGGATGTGCCCTTAAAAAAACAACCCTATGATGGTGAGATTGTATTTAAATATCACAAACAAAGTGTATTAAAGGCTCACTTCTCTTTGCATCCTAATTGCCATTATGTACATTTTACCCTACACGGTAAAACTTATACCCGAAAACTTAGCCCAGCAGGAATAGCCTATTTAGAAACTGTACGCGCGGTGAAGTTAGTTATACAGCATTAGAATTAAATTCATGAAAAGCATATACCTGGTTTTTTTTGTTTACGGTGCTACTTTACTGTCGGGGTGCCTAAAGCCCAATACGCAAAGCGTTGAGGAGATGCGCACTGACAAAAAGGAGGGAACGGACAATGATAATAAAATTTATATAGTACCTGAAAAAAACGCCGCACCAGTAGGAGGTTTGAGGGCGTTATATAAACACATACAAAAAAACCTGCAATACCCCGAAAAAGCCATCAGGCGTGGACTCGAAGGGCGGGTGTTTGTAGAGTTTGTGGTAGAGAAAAACGGCACAGTGAATCAACTGCGGGTATTGAAAGGCATAGGGCCTGAGTGCGATCGTGAAGCCATACGTTTGATTCAGAGCTTTGACAAATGGATACCTGGTGAGCACCATGGCCAAGTAGTCAGGGTCAAACAATCGTTTCCAGTGGTGTTTAAAATTGTAAAATAAAAGTGTATGTACCAAAAACAAGGGATAATATGGGTATTGTTATTTTTACTGGGTGGCAATACAAACACCTGGGCACAGTCTACCCCCAAACTATTTAGATCAAAAAATGGATTGATGGGCTATAGAGGGCACTTAGGCGAAGTACGCATTCCACCACAATTTAGCAAAGCCCGCCCCTTTGCCGAAGGGCTGGCAGCTGTGCAAAAAAACGGGCAATGGGGGTTTGTCAATACCCAAGGCAGGTATGTCATAAAGCCTTTGTACCAGCAGGTGTTGTCGTTTAGGGCAGGGTATGCCAAAGTAGGACGCAGCAATCTATGGGGCTTGGTAAACAACCGGGGCAAATTGGTTGTACCAGCAGCCTACAGTCAACTTACTTATGTATTGGCTCCAGAAAACACACCCACCCCTATAGTAAGAGCCAAGCAAAACGGTTTGTTTGCTTTGTTGGATAAAGCTACTGGCAAGCAACTGACACCTTTTCAATACCAATATTTAGCGCCTCGTTTGATGGGTCAGCGACTGAAAGCAAAAAACACCCAGGGGAAATATGGCTTTTTGAACAAAAATGGACAACAAGTAATTGCTTGCCAGTATGATGAGGCAACAGATTTTGTCCAAGGTAAAGCCTTGGTAAACAAAGCAAAAAAGCAGTTTTATATCAACACTTCTGGCGGCTTTCTGCGCATGTATGACCCCAAAAAAGACGCCCCAGTGTTTGTGGTGGTAGAACAGCCACCCACTCCTCAAGGTAGCAGCGCTCAAATGGCAGCATACCTCGAAAAAAACTTGCAATACCCTCCCGAAGCTAAAGCTAACCACACCAGTGGCATCGTTATCTTGCAGTTTATTGTAGAGTCAAACGGACAATTGAGTCATTTTAAAGTGTTGAGGGGTTTGGGCAATGGTTGCGACAAAGAAGCCATTCGTTTGCTCAAAGGGTCGTCACCGTGGAACCCTGGCAGACAAAGAGGCAAGGCGGTAAGGGTAAAAAAAACATTTGTAGTGCGTTTTTCTTACTAAAAATTTAGTATTACCAGCGCTACACTCTGTTAAGCTCATTACAGCAAGTTACCCGATAAATCGGCAATAAATTCGGTTCACGGGTAGCTAACAAACTTATAGGGCACTTATTTTCCATCAGTTATAAATAAAATCTATTGATTCATCAAACCCTTACCCCAATCAACAGTATATCGTCGCGTTGGGTAGTACCCTCCATGTGTTGTTTTAAGCTATTTTCAAGCAGCAATTTTTGTTCAGCCGTAGGCAAGTGAGCCGCATCACTTAGTATACGTAGTACCTTTTTGGTACCTAGTTTTTTACGCTTTTTGTCATTTTGGTCTTCTATGCCGTCACTGCCAATATAAAACATACTACCCGGAGGCAAGCATACACTTTGGTTAGTAAAATGAATACTTCCGGGTTGTATACCTCCTACCGACTTTCTGGTGCCTTTGAGTATAGTATATCCTGACTGGTTGGGCAATGTATAATAAAATGAATTTTTGGCACCACAAAACAACAATTGACAACCGTCAGAGGTATGTTGCCAGGCGCATACAGTCAAATCCATGCCATAATTATTACGCCCAGCTTCTTGTTTAAGTAATTGTACAATTTCGGTGTGTAAAGTATTGATGATAGTTGCCGGATCTGTGATTTTTTGCTGGAGTATCACCTTGTCCAGTAAGTTGTGCCCAATCAATGAAATAAAAGCACCCGGCACCCCATGTCCAGTACAGTCAACCGAAGCCAACACTGTTTGCCCCTGCACTTTGCTCACCCAGTAAAAATCGCCACTGACTACATCTCTAGGTTTGAACACAATGAAATGATCGCCCAGTAACAATTGTAAACTATGGGCATTGGGCAAAATTGCTTGTTGAATCACTTGAGCTGCCCTAATACTATGGCTAATTTGATTGTCGCGGTTTTCGAGTGCCCGATTTTTAACCTCTATAAAATCGCGTTGGGCAATAATTTCTTCCTGGTTTTGAATAAGTTCTTCGTTTTGGGTGGCAATCTCTTCTTGCCGCTCCTGAAGCACCATATTTTGGACAATCATTTCTTCTTGTGCCTTTTCCAGCTTTTCGTTTTTTTGAGCCAACACCAGGCTATAAAGTTGATTTTGTTTGACAAAATAGTAAATGATAGAAATTACTATGGCGATGCAAAGGCATACACTTACAAAATTATATATGGGGTCAAACTGTACTTTACCTAGCAATTGGGGAGCCGTAAACGCAATGATAAGGTAAATGACAGTCACCGATATAGAAGCCGCTGTCCACCAAAAAGCACTTTTGTTATTTACAAACAAAAATGCCCCACATGGAAAAGCCACCAGCCAAATCAAATCCATAGAATATATACCCCCAGTATCTATCACAGATACATTAAGCGCCAAAAAACCAAACGTGATCAATGCATTGGCGGCAATTTTCAGATTACCGGTTTTTTTGAAATATACAAGCAATAAAAGCGAAAAAACAAAGAGTATAAATGTAGCTATAAAATTACTGGTGGGCGTAGGAACAACAGTAAGGTAAAGCAAAATCATTATTAGACCCAGTAAGGATACTGCCACCCCCGAAAACACAAAAATGCGGGCTTTGGTTTTCTCATTATCGTCTCCAATGAGGTGGTGTGGGATACATTGTTCAATGAGTTGTTTCATTGTGAGGACTACTGTAGGGGTTATCAAATAGTTCGGTTTGAGCCAAGCTCTGGTATACACAAAATAATCGCATATACCCTGCCTTTCAATAATCACATATTGTTCCAAAGCCTGTAGGTAACCAGAGTAGTTAGGAGGATTTTTGTGCCATAAAGTGAAAGTAGAGAGGTGCCAGGTGTTTTGCAGCGTGAAAACTTTCGTGGGCCAAACTAAGCCCTAAAAAATAGTCTTTGGCAAAAGAAACTTGAGCGAATACAATCAAAAGAAAATGAAGGCAAACACACTATATCCTTTCTTTGTTGCACTTACCCCTATTAAAAAATACATGTAAGCTTACATTTTAAATAAATCAGGCACTTTGCTGATTTACCAGGTATAAGGAGTTTGTTACAAACAACAAGCATAAAAGAGTTACTAAAGTCTGATTCCAATAAATAAAATATCGTCGCGTTGGGACACCCCCCTCATATGCTCACCAAGGGCCTCTTCCAGCCTTTGTTTTTGACTGGTCAGAGGTAAATGTACTATCTGATTCAATAGTTCAGTTACTCGCCTGCTGCCAAACTTCTTACGTTGCGGGTTGTTTTGGTCTTTGAGCCCATCACTGTTGGTATACAGCATAGTGCCCACAGGCAATGTAATAGATTGGGTATTAAAACTCACTTTTTTAGGCTGAAACCCTCCTATTGATCTCCGATCACCTTTGAGCTCTTGAATGATCATATCAGTACCTTGAGTGGCATAATAAAGTGAATGTTTGGCTCCGCAAAAATTCACTTCATAGTTCACATCGTCTGTTTTTTTCACAGTAAGCAACGACATATCCATTCCATAATTGTTGTTGGTGCCCTGTTGCCTCAAGGTGTGAAAAATTTCGTTATGCAAGCGCGATAGTACCTCGGCAGGATCTAATATTTTATATACCCTGATAATTTTGTCAAGCAAAGTATTGCCAATGAGCGACATAAAAGCACCTGGCACCCCATGCCCGGTGCAATCTACTGTGGCAAGAAAAGTAGTACCTTCTATATCGTTGAGCCAGTAAAAATCGCCGCTCACTACATCTTTGGGTTTATAGAGAATAAAATGATCAGGAATGAGTTTATCCAGTTTTTCCTGATGAGGCAATATGGCCTGCTGAATAGCTTGAGCAGCTTTAATGCTTTGCGAAATGAGGTAGTTGCGCTCCGAAAGCTTTTTATTTTGCTGGTCAATGGCATCTCTTTGGGTTTCTATTTCTTCGTGTTGCAACATGAGCGCCTCATTTTGCATTTGAATTTCGTGATTTTTATCTTCCAACTTTAAGGTACGTTCTTTCACCTTTTGCTCCAGCAACGTATTTTGCCCGGCCACCAAGCGTAGTTGTTCGGCTTGCGCCAAACGTTTGCCTTCTTCGCTTGCCTTCATTTTTTGCGCCAAAGCCATTGTAAACAATATTGCCTGAATTGCATGCCCAATAAGCGCCACCATAGATGAGTTGTTGCTGGTATTGTGCATCATTACTTGAATAAAATTGATGCTACTAAATATACTGATTTGTAAAACGCCAGTAATGAACAAAAAACTGCCCTTGAGTTTTTTGCGGTAAGCTGCTATACAAAAGAGGGTGATCAAAGGCAAAGTAAAACTGTATACAGCCTGTATTATTATTAACAGCATGCCCAGATTAAACGTACTGATGGTCACGATTAGGGTAGCAATAGCAAGTATAAAGTGTAATTTAATGAGCACGGTAAAAATGCTATGCCAGGTCTTGAAATGCTTTTTGGTATTGAGAAATGCCCTCATCAGTAAATACAGAAATGCCGTATGCAAAGCCAGAGAATTGATCCAGAGCCCTTCGTTGATGTGGGGGGTTTCGCCTAGAAAAAACTCCGGTATAATGCCATATACGGAGGCATAATACACCGACAGTCCTATAAAATACGCAGGGGCATAAAACTGTTCTTTGTATTTGAGTAAAACAAACAAGCTCAACTGATAAATGATAAGCGTCCAGAAAATGGCATGAAATATACCCTGTACAAGGTTTCGTTGTTTGAAACGCGCTCCCCAGGTAGCTTGGGTATACAATACAGGTACAAAGTTTACCAAACGATGATCAACATTGTATAAGCGGAAGTACACTGTTATTGGTTGTTGATCTGATTTTTCGGGCAACACCAAAGGGACAGGTGCATTACGCCCTTCTTTTATTTTTTTTTGTGACAAAGGTACCAGTCTTCCGGTTTTTTCTTCGATCAGTCCTTGTTGGCTTTCTATGTATACCTCACCATAGTTGGCCGAGCCCAGGTACAACACAAAACTTTCGTCGTAGTTTAGGTGGCTTTGCAAAGTAAGGCGCCCCCAATAAGCCTCATGAGGATGAAATTTTTTATTGAATTTACTAAAAAGGATAAAAGGCTGATTTTTAACGGCCGGGTACTTAAGTTGAAGGGTTGAGTCGGCGAGGATTTCTAAGGATTGACTGAGGGAGTGAGTAGCTTGTTTTTGTGAGACGATGTAGGTTTTTTGTGCCGATGAACCATAGCAGGTAATAATAATTACCAACCAGGTAATAATGATTCTGTTCATAGTAAAAGTTCGTATAAAATAGTAAGGCTTACGCGTCTTATTGTTCTATGTAACGGTATAAAACAATTCAGGTTATGGTAGACAAGCATATACTGAAATCCTCCCCGCCTCGGGCAGTGTCCCCACGCCCGATCGAAACCTCAAATTACCACCACATTCGCGAAGGTTTTACGTTTTTAACTTGGCTCGTTTTGCAAAAACAAAATTTTAAACTCAGCTAAAGTCAAGAGTTAGGGTACAATAGCCTGAAGCTTTTTTAACACCTCAAAATATAGCAAATTCAATAAAAAAGCCCTCTGAAATAATCATCAGAGGGCTTTTTTATCATTATTTATTTTGCTGCAAATACTGCCAAACCTCTACGTTGTTGCTGAGATGGTGTATATGAGTTGACATCAACCGTAGTTGGTCTGCCAGTTTTTTGGGGGTTGCCAAGTCTTCGGCAGGTTGTGCGCGTGTTTCTAACAACTCTTGAGCATCAAAAATCAACACCTCAAGCCGAGCCATTAGGTTTTGCTGAAATAAATCTAAAATCACGTCTTGAAGGTCGAGCGCGGGGCAGGTTTGTTGCCCATTCAAATTTTGATTAACTTGCATATTGTAAATGTTAATTTGTTTGCAAAAAGCCCTTGAGGTAGTCTTCCAAAACTTACACCTCTTGGGCTTACTTTCACCTTGAAAGTATAGACAAATATAGTGAAATCTCCCGCCTTTTGCAAGAAAAAATACTAGCTTAATAAATTGGTAATCAAGGTATTAACCAACACAAGGAAGTTGTTTTTTGGGCTTGAATTGCCTACGATGGCACACGTGAGGACGACGTGCACCAGCAAGAACCAACACGAGGCAGTTGTTTTTGGGGCTTGTTTGCTCTCGGCTAGGGCAACCATTCCGATAAACCGCGAACTTCCATTGCATTACAGCAAGGGATTGCCCCTACGTTTAGCCTCTTGATTTAGCTTTAAATAACGGTATGTCAAACATTTTTAAAACTTCGTACAGCCCTAATTCTTAATTAAAAAACTTCAACCTTTACCTAACATCTCCCCCATTTTTTTATACCACAAGTTCAGTACTTGTTCGGCGGGTTTGTGTTGGGGCGAGTAGCCTGTATGGGTAGTAGCGTCGATAGGGTGAACATTTTCGTCAAACCATTTCCAGACAAAGCCTCCGGCAAACCAAGGTTGAAGCATAAAAACTTGAAAAAGCGCCTCCAGTGCCTGGGCTTGCCCGGCAAGGTTTACCTTTTGACGGTGGTTGCCTGATTCCCAAGGCTTGTTGGCGGTATGGTCGATGCTGCGGTAACCAAACTCAGTAAAAAGTACTGGCTTGTGGTGGCGTTTTTGTACCTGGCTTATTTCATTCAACCAACGTTGCCAGCCTGCCTTGAGCTGGGGCAAGGTAGGGGTAGCGGCTTTTGTCAAAGGAAAGTAGGCATCTATGCCTATGTAGTCGAGCATTGTCCAATAAGGAAACCGTTTGTACTCGTCCCAATTAGCCGCATAGGTAAGCTTGCCCCGGTATGCCTTCCTTATTTTTTCGATCAATTGTTGCCAAAACCGGGGCTGCGCTTTTACAAAACTTTCTAACTCGGTGCCTATGCAAAACAACTCTGCCTGCAGCGAGTCGGCAAGGTGAGCATAGTGCAAAATGTAGGCTTCGTAAGACTTTGCCCAAGCCTGCCATCGGGCAGTAGATCCAAAACTAAGTGTACCCGTAAAACCACCCCGAATGATCCATAAATGAGGTTTGAGCATCAATTTTAAACGTTGTTGGCGGGCATATTTAGCATAAGCAATCATTCCTTGGGTGGTTTCGCCCTGCCATTGTTGGGGGGTGTCAAAATGTATTTGGGTAGAATCTTTGAAACAAAAAGCATAGGGCACTAATGCTACCCAGTCGGCATGTACACGCTGACGTATAGGAGCAAAGGTTTGATCATTGGGTGGTTGGGCAGCACTTACAAAACTCACTCCGTCAATTTTTTTCATCGGTTGATGAATAACTCTTTCGTTTGGTTGCCTGGTATGCCTTGCCTCGGTCTTGGGGGAGGTTTGACAAGCAGTGGTGACCCATATTGCCATCCAAACAGCCCAACCCCAATGTTTCAAAACCTGATCCATCGCACACCAAAGTTAAAGGTTTCGCCAGCCCCTTGATTTTTACCCAGCACATATTTCTGATAATCAGCTTGTAGCTCAAGGGCACCCGGCACAATTTGCCAACGCAAGCCTATGCCCAAGTCGCCCCAGTAGCCGCTACGTTGGGGCTGTTGCCACTGCTGATGGAACGTAAAGCCTGCTTGCAAATTTGCACTGATTACGGGCGAGGCAAAATAACTCAATATTCCCCGAAAGGGTAGCCTCAAAATGCTGTTTTGCTCACTGCTTGTTTTGGGCAACGACCACCACACCCCTGCTTGCAAAAAAGTATAGAGTTTGTCGGCTACTACTTGATCGAAGTAGATTTCGTTGACCCACCAAAAATGATCTTCGGCAAGAAAAGGCTGCACAATATCAATACTTTCCAGATTGGGGGTCAGCGGAATAAGTATTTTGCTCACCAGCGACCAACGTTTTTTGTCGGGTTGGGGCGACCAACGAACACCCGCTCCTGCATAAGTCAAAGCAGTACGTATACTGTCTGAGCCAGTAAACTGGTATACTTGCAATGGAGAGTTTTGGGGCAAATCTGCCCGTACCGACTTCAGCCATATTTCGGTATCTAACTGTAGGTGCTTGCTTATACCATAGCTAAAGTGATGTTGCGAGGTAAAATAAGTAATCCGCTCGCTGCTCTCAAATCTCACTCCATCGTTGGCATACAAGGCTTTTTGGGTATAGAGCAGGTTCCAGAAACGGTAAGCAAATTGCCCTTTTTTAAGCGCAACGGCAGGCGTGTAATTTTGCAGGTTGTGCAAAGAGTCGGTTTGACCTTGGCTCAAATGTACCAAGCCTACAAGTAAGCCCAGCAGTAGTAGTGTTTTTTTCATATTGACAATAGTAATGAAAGGTGTTTGCATACAAAACCTAGCACTTGATAAATGATTTAAGATATATACCTTAGTGCATTAGGTACTAAGTTACTCACATATTATTTGGCGACTTATTTAATCCCTAATGCACTAGTACCTTATCCTCTAAGTAAATGCACCATTTATTTTGGATGAGGTACTAGTCCAACGGCCACTTCCAAATACTTTTGAATAACTACCCTTGTACCTTCGCTCAGGTCTTGTGTATTGTTAAACCAACGCATCAAACTATCAAAATCCCAATCTACAGTTTCTGCCAACTGCTTTGCTATATAAAGTCGTTTTTCCAATGCATCTATCGCTTGGGTGTGCCCCAATATACAAGCCAACACCAACTGTAAAATATCAGTGGCAAGCGCATACGCTGATTCATCAAACAAGGTGCGATTTCGCATCATCATTTGCCACGCTTTTTCATAGCCACCAGCACACAAATAAATCTCGGCAAGGATAGCCTTGTAGGTAGCATCGTGTGGGTCTTTGTTAATGGCAAGCTCAATATAGTGTGTGGCTTGTTCCAGGTTGCCCAGGCTAAAATACACATCGCCCACATTGCCATACAGCGCCGCAATGTTTGGGTCAAGGCTAATGCCTTTAAAGTAATCTTTCAAAGCCTCTTCATACCTTTTCAGGTAATTATAACTGTTGCCCCGGTCGTTATAATGCCAGGGATCATCCGGTTTAAGCCTAATGGCCTGCGTAAAATCCTTAATTGCCAATGCATACTCCCCCATTTCGTTGTAGTTAAGTCCTCGGTTATAATAACTATATTTATATCCAGGATCGGTCACCAATGCTTGACTGTAGTCGACCAATGCCTGCCAATAGAGTTTCAAATCGTTTAGATTAATGCCTCTGCGGTTGTAATAGCTGGCGTCTTCTCCGTAGCTTGCCAGGTTTTGGGTGGCCCAAATTACTTGTTGTACCCACGCTGCCTCTTGACTATTGGTGGGGTACAACAGGCGTGCCTGTTCAAAATAGGCGCACGCTGTCTCAGTGCTTCTCTCTATAGTGTCTACATACCCCAGCGCCACATACGCCAACCCATACTCAGGGTTAATGTCAATGGCTGCCTGATAATCAAGTTTTGCCTGGGCATAATTACGGTGCCTGAAATAATATTCTGCCCGCATAAAACGCGCTTCATCATTGTCGGCATCCAGTGCTATTTGTTCGTTTAACTGGTCTATATGAGGTAAGTTAGGCATTTAACAAATATTTAGGATTTTAGTGAAAAAGAGCAATGCGTTGCTATCAGTACTCTCATAATCAAATACTTAATACTTTCAAGTAAAAAACTTCTGTCATCTACCCGACAAAAATATCTCCCCGAACCACTTATATTGCCTTCAGGTTACCAAAGTCAAACACCTATTCTCTTAATTTTTTGTGAATGAAGTGTATTCAATTGCAATGCTAACTGAAATATAGTAATTTAAAATGTAATTATGAGGGGGGAAGGTATTGTTCTATTGCTTGATGGTACACGAAGCAAGTTTTTAATTGGGAACGAATCAAGAGTTATTGCCAATGGGTGCGAAACAATACCCCAAAACAAGCCGTCGTCTATCTTTAAACAACCAAGTGATAACTGTTTAAAAATAGTCACCGATAGCACAGGGTGTAACACCGATATGCATCAGCTTAACTATGGGGTGTATAAAACATTAAAAATCAGTGGCTACTTACAGAGTACCCTTGCGAATTGTTGCCTGTACCTTGAAACTACAGAAGCTTCTATCTATCAATTTTATAAACCACTAAAAGCCAATGTACTATAAAATCAGTAGCTACTTGCAAAGCATGGGGCACTTGTGGCTTGTCGCTTGAAGCTTGCCCCTGTAGGAGCTCCCAACTACTAACACCCAAAAACCACTAAAAAAAATGAAACATATTGTCATTATCGGGAATGGTATATCGGGGATTACTACTGCTCGCCACGTGCGTAAAAACAGTGATCATCGCATTACAGTAGTATCTGCCGAGTCAGATCATTTCTTTTCGCGTACTGCCTTGATGTACATTTATATGGGGCACATGCGCTACCAGGATACCAAACCGTATGAAGATTGGTTTTGGGAAAAGAACCGAATCGCCCTCAAAAAAGCGTATGTACAACGGGTAGACACTGACCGTAAAACCCTGTATTTGAACAATAACGAAACCCTCGATTATGATGTGTTGGTGCTTGCAACGGGATCAAAGCCACGCAAATTTGACTGGAAAGGTGTAGATGCCAGAGGGGTACAGGGTTTGTATAGCTTACAAGACCTGGAGATGATGGAGCAAAACACTAAAGACATTAGGCGGGCAGTGATAGTGGGGGGAGGACTTATTGGGGTAGAAATGGCAGAAATGCTGCAAAGCCGCCAGATAGAGGTTACTTTTTTGGTGCGTGAAGATCGATTTTGGGGTGGGGTAATGCCTAAAGAGGAGGGCGAACTCATTAACCGCCACATGACGCACGACCACCACGTAGACTTACGCTTGCAAACCGAACTCAAAGAGATCGTACCCGATGCCAATGGGCGGGTGCAGCATATCATTACCCATAATGACAAGAAAATTGATTGCCAGTTTGTAGGGCTTACCATTGGGGTGGTGCCCAATATAGATTTTTTGCAAGGTTCAGAGATTGCCCTCAACCGGGGCATATTGGTAAACCGTACTTTAGAAACCAACATACCCGATGTATATGCTTTGGGCGACTGTGCTGAGTTTACCGAACCTTTTGCCAACCGACGCCCCATAGAGCAAGTATGGTATACAGGAAGAATGATGGGCGAAGCACTTGCCCAAACTTTGTGTGGCAAACGCACAGAGTATAAGCCCGGAATTTGGTTTAACTCTGCAAAGTTTTTTGATATAGAATACCAAACCTATGGCTGGGTATGGAACGAACTTAAAGAAAACGAACGGGCTTTTTATTGGGAACACCCCAACAAGCGTATTAGTTTGCGTCTGGTGTATGAGGCAAGCAATCAGCAATTGCTGGGCATCAATGTATTTGGCATACGCTTACGCCACGAGGTATGCAACGACTGGGTTGCTCAGGGAAAATCAGTAGCGTATGCCATTGCTCACCTGAAGGATGCCAATTTCGACCCTGAGTTGTATACCCAACACGAGGCCGCCATTATAGCCGCCTACAACCAGCAAACCGGGGAAAATATTCGACTCAAGAAAAGAAGCTGGAAAAGAATTTTTAACCGCAAAAAACAATACATTTAAAATTATGAACATTCAAAAAATAGGGCTAAGCTTATTTTTGGTGGGCTTTATTGCCTTTATTGCTACTTTAAGCCTGGGCGAATATCAGCTTACCCCAGAGGTGCTCAAAACCACCGTGACCAATGCCGACAAACGTGCGGCACTTACGCCCCAGGTAGACCCCATGTTTCGCAAGCGGTTTGGCGACCAGTTTAACTTTGTGGCCAATCTGAAGGGAGGGTTTGAGCTTGCCAATGCCGAAATCAAACAAAAGTATGCCTTTAGCCAAGCAGAAATAGACGCAATTGCCGCCAAAAATGGAAAAAAATACAGTAAAAGCCCTATTGATGAGCTTTACCCCAAAGGCAACGAACTCAACGACTTTAAAAACAAAGCGCTCAAAGACTATACAGGTTGGCTAGAGTCGCAAAGCTTTGCCGATGCCAAGGCACTCAAAGAAAAACTGACTACTACCATACAAAACATCAACAATGATGTAATCCAAAAAAAGGGGTTTAGTAGCTACGAAATCAAAAACCTGCTTTTTTCTATTACCAAAGCCTCCAGCGACGGATGGGTAGCCGCTCATCCTGCCCTGTGGTTTTTGCTCACTATAGCATTGGCGGCTGTGGGTGGCTTGCTTTATATTTTACCCTCGCTCACCTCCTTTCCAGGCATCAAAAACAATGGCGTATTTACTCATCCAGGCACTTCGCGCGGATGGATAGGTATTTTGGTGGGGAGTTTTCTCATTAGCTTTTACATTTTTTTGTATTGGTTTCCCGAATATATTACCAGCTGGGTGCTCATGGTAGACCCTCTCAGCAACGAACTCAGTGGCAACCCGGCAAGCCAATGGTTTTTGTATGGTTTGCTATACTGTGTAGCTATGTTGGTCATGGGCGTACGTATGGCAGTAAAATACCGCCACAACCGCTACCAATTGGTGCGCACAGCTTCGGTAGTCTTTTTCCAGTTGGCCTTTGCTTTTCTTATTCCCGAAATATTGGTCAGGTTCAACCAACCTTATATGGACTTTAAGAACATCTGGCCGCTTGACTATGATTTTTTCTTTGCTTACAACATAGACGGAATGGTAAAAGCCGGAACCTTGGGTATTTTTATGCTGGGCTGGGGCATTGCTTTATTTGCTATAGCTGTACCCATTATGACCTATTTCTTTGGCAAGCGTTGGTATTGTTCGTGGGTGTGTGGGTGTGGCGGACTTGCCGAAACTTTGGGCGATCCTTACCGTCAATTGTCCGACAAATCGGTAAAAGCCTGGAAGGTAGAGCGTTACCTTATTCATAGTGTATTGGTGTTTGCAGTAGCCATGACTGGACTTACTTTATATACTTACTTTACGGGGGCATCGCAAGTGTTATTTTTAGACACTTACATGGTACAAAAGGTTTATGGCTTTCTGATTGGGTCGGCATTTGCCGGGGTAGTGGGTACAGGCTTTTACCCCTTGATGGGTAACCGGGTTTGGTGCCGTTTTGGTTGTCCGTTGGCGGCCTATATGGGCATTGTGCAACGCTTCAAGTCGCGTTTTCGCATTACTACCAACGGGGGTCAGTGCATTTCTTGTGGCAATTGCTCTACCTATTGCGAAATGGGCATAGACGTTCGGGCTTACGCCCAAAAAGGACAAAACATTGTGCGCGCCTCGTGTGTGGGTTGTGGGATATGTGCCGCTGTATGCCCACGTGGTGTGCTCAAGTTAGAAAATGCTCCCGAAGATGGACGCATTCACGACCAACCCATCTTGATTGGGAACGACAGTATTGACCTCAAAAAGTAATTTGTGCTCTCTTACGTCTAATTTCCAATATGCCTATAACAATAGTCCATAGTATTTAGTCGATAGTCCATAGCTGATTCGAGTAAATGTTCACCTTGTTAAATGCTGTAAACCAGTATTTTATATTAAGATTGAGTACTCACTTTATTTTTAAAAGTGTTTCGGTTTTATGCCTAAACACCCAATTAAATAGTTTTTAAATTCATCAATGACTGATCACCAGCAAACAACTTTGACTAAAATCACTGCGGAGTATTGTATACAACACCCCGCTCTTTTAAATCTTCCAAAAGAGGCTTAAAAGCTTAAATACAGGGAAGTCTCCAGGCTTCCTTGCGTAGCAACCTCGCATAGTACTTGACCAAAGGCTGCATTCGCAGATTAAAAACCCCGAACTTGTTTTCGGGCGAAGTTAGGAAACTTCTATTCATCAATGGTGTCAAGTCGCCCTACGGGAAAATTTGACACAGCGGGGACTTTTATTTTTCAACACAATAAAAATCAGATACTTCTTCAAACCTGGGCTTAATCATCCACTCGCCTTTTTTGTTGATAAAACCCCAACGATGGCTTTTGAGGTCAGAAATAGAAGCAGGTGTAAGGACTAACTTGCCGTTTTTCTCTTGCACAAAAGTAAGCGAGTCGGCAGGGGCTAACACCCTTGCCCAGCCCTGTTGAAAATGGGAAGCAATGATAAAGTTACCTTGTATAGCAACACTGCCATCTGGTCTAATAAACATATATCTATCTCTGGGTTTTTTTTGCGCTGCGGCTAACCCTTCACTAAACTCCCCTATTTCATCATACTTGGTAGCAATCGTCATTTTGCCCATGGTATCTATCAACCCAGGCACCCCTCTTGAGAATTTATCAAAGTATAGCAAATGGCTATAATCCCAAGGTATGTCGTTTTCATCACGAATTGACTTGTTGATTTTATACCAATGCTGGAAGCTTTTTCCCAGTATTTTGGCAAGCCCGTGGTGATCAAAGGATTGCAAAAAATATTCTCTGGCAAGGGGTAAAACAATTTTGCCCGAAGGCAAAGCTACCAAGGTTCGCTTACGGGGCTGATGAATGGCAGTTTTGCCAGGGATTAATTGCCACACCACGGCACGGTTTGCCCCCAATAGTTGCACATACTCGTATTGGGGCTTGAGCACCCATTGCCCCGCCTCGGTCATCACCCCCCATTTGCCCGTGGTGTCTTTCACCACCAAACGCCCCTGCACCCTTTGGTAGTAGTTTATGTCAGGGTAGCGGTTGGGCACTACCCACTTGCCTTGGCGGTTGATAAGCCCATACAAGCTGTCTTTTTGGGCAATTGCCAAGCCATTGACAAAATACCCTATGTGTTGGTAGACAGGGGGTATCTCCCAACCACCTTGGCGGTTGATGCCTCCATACAAACCATCCTTTTTTACCATTGCCAAGCCGTTTACAAAGTGTTTTACTTGTTGGTGACTAAGGGCAATTACTTCTTTGCCTTGGGCATTGATAAAACCCCACTTGCCTTGGCGCTTGACTGCCACAAGCTCCTCCGAAAAATCGCCCATACCATCGTATTTAAGAGGAACGATCCAATTGCCTTTGGCATCAATGCAACCAACTTCTTTAAATCTAAACTCAGGCAATACTATTCGAGCTTTTAATAGCCTGTGATGGTTCATTGTGCTTATTTTCAATGTATCAGGGACAGTGTACATTACCTTGCCTTTAAAATCAATCAAGTACGCTTTCTGTTTGTCTCCAGTTTGTGCACAAGCTTTTAAAACTTCATCATTCAAAAAATACAAGTCGTCATATTTAGGGGCTACCACCCACTCTCCTTGGCGGTTGATCACCCCCTTTTTACCGTGAAAAGTAGCTATAGCATAACAACGAGCGGGGTACGGGGTGGTGGGACGCACCACACAAGCTGTACACGCCCCGCTTAGCACTAGATAGAGCAGTAGGTTTCTAATCATCAGAGGTAGGTTTAGGGTAATGGGTTTTGAAGTATTGGTATACATGGGGGCTCAATAGTTGTAGGGTTTTGGGTTCGGTGATATACAAGGCAAAAGCTTCGGCAAAGTTTTCCAGGTCGTTTTTGTTCGAGTACTTGGTGAGCAAGGGGGCATCTAGTTGGGCTGCTTTGCTAAACTCGGTTTCGTACACTGGAGCACGCTTGGTATCGGTTTGCCCGCTTAACCTTGGGGTATTTTTATACACCTTTTGCTGGGCTTCCCAGGCTTTTTTGGCTTGGGGGTCTTGGGGGGCTTTTTTGTGTTTTTCTCTAAGCTGGTCGCGTTTCATGCGAGCTTTAGCCACCTCTTTAAGATCTATGGCGTGCCCCAACTCATGAATAATGGCTTCCTCGGCCTGGGGTGTAAAGGTGTCGCTGCCCTTGTCGCCAAACACCAACACATTGTCGGCGTTGATCATTCCATTATATACCGAAATTGTATGGTTTTCGAGGTGGTACCTTGCCACTGCCCAGCCTGCTTGTATTTTCACATGTTGTCCTGTCTTACCAGTGGGGGTAGGGACACCTATACAAGCAAAGCCACGTTTGAAAAACGCTACCCCCGCTATGCGCTCTAGCATGGCAGGGGTCATCTTGAGCAAGGCACGGCGTATATGGGTTTTGTCTTGGGGGCTAAACGGCAAAAAAGACTGGGCATGTAGCTTTTTCATATCCACTTTTTTCTTTTTATCCTTATCCTTTTTTTCGTTGCCCTTTTTATCATTGTCCACTCCTAGCTTAAACACCTTACTGCTCGACGCATCCACGGCTTGCTTCAGGGCTTGGCTATTGGCTTGTTCCCGGGCGGTGGGTTGGTGGATGCTTATGTGATAGTTTTTCATGAGCTGGGCAGCTTTAGCCTCGGCTTGCTCGGTGAGGGGGGCTTGTTTTACCTCGCCCAGCTCTTCTACCAACAGGGTTTTCTCAAAGTCGGCGTGCCGCAACGAGGTAAAGCGGTATGCCCACACCTTGCCCCCATACTTGGTACTAGTGGGCGATTCTTTAGGGGCTATTTTTGGGGGAATTTGCCCAAAGTCTATTTTAAAGGTCATCATTTCGTTGAACTTCTCTATGTCAGAAAAAAACGTTTCTGCCAAATGCTCAAACACCCGCCTAAGTTCCTTGGGTATGCCCGGGGTATGCATAAAGCTTACTTCGGTGGCTTTGCTATAGTCTGCCGCAAGCGACTGGTTGGTCTTTTTGAGGTTGGGGTTGGTATACTTTACCACTTGTTGGCGGGTGGCAGGGTCTATTTCGCTTAGCTGGTTGGGGGTTACTTTTACCATTGCTTTGGGCAATAGCACCTGGTAGGGTTTGGTATGCCAAATGCCCTTCTTGTCTTTCTCTTTGACGGGTGCCTGGCATACATAGCCATTGGGCATTACGTCTGCAATGTACACCTCCACACCAGCCCTTACGTTTACCTCTTTGTCTTGCCCCACTACCTTTACCTTAGCCGCGCTCAGGGTTACCCCGTGTTGGGGTTTGCTGGTTGCTCCACTTCTGTTGATAGGCACTTGCTTTGCCTTATGAAGCGCATGCTTGCTGCGGTGGGGTGGGTGTTTGCTCTCTATAGGGGGCAAGTCGCCGCCTACCGTGGGTATGCTTGGGTTATGGGTTTGCCCGGTTTTTTTCTCAGGCGCTTTTGGCTTTTTCTGTACAGGTTGCTGTGCCTGCGTTTGATCCTGGCTGTTATCCTCTTGTGGTATTTTTTTGTGCATGGGTTAAGTCTGATAAGGTATAAAGTTAATATTTTTTTCAGTAAAAATTACGAATTTGAGAATTGCGAATTGGGCGAAGCCGTTAGTAATTACGAGTTTGAGAATTACGAATTACGAATTGGGCGAAGCCGTTAGTAATTACGAATTTGAGAATTACGAATTAGCTAAAGCAGAGCTTGACCTAAAGGTCTGCGGTTACGAATTGGGCGAAGCCATTCATACTTTAGTCCGGAGTTGGTAGTCGGTAGACCATAGTTTTTAGCCTAACTTTGCGACCATTAGTTAAAGCAGAGCTCCCTCTGGTCGGTTCGTAATTAAACAATTCATAATTAACAAGCTTCTTCCGACTGCATCTCTACTACCTCGTGGCGGCTAATGCTGAAGTGCTCGCATACCTCGTTGTAAAACTTGGCGCGGGCTTCGTGGCTGGCAAAGGCAAGGCGGTGCTTGCCACCGTTTACCATTTGCAGTCGCACGGCGGGCTGATCCCACCAAATGTCGGGCGTAATGCCTAATATCGCCTCCATTTTTAGCAAAGTAGGCGCCTGGTGGGGTGGGTGTAGCTCTATTGCCGCTATTTGGTCGGCTTGGTGTTGTTGTTTTTTAGTCATTGTATTGTTTTTTTGATTGTTGTATTATTAAGCCGTTAGCTTTTAGCTTTAGCCTGTCGCAAATGGCTCACGCGTCTGTTTTTTTAATGCTCAATCCTTTTGGTTCATAGACCCTAGTTTTTAGCCTCGCTTTGCGAACATTCGTAATTAGCTAAAGCAGAGCTCCCTGCGGTCGGTTCGTAATTGAACCATTCGTCATTCGTAATTAGCTTATTTTGTACGCTCGCTTATCAGTTGCCCCAATAGTTGGTTATACTCCTCATAAAACTTTGCCCCTAGCATAGCAAGGGCAGCCCTGGCAAGTATGGCGTCTCGTTCGCTGAGGGGTTCGTTGTTTTGCAGGCGAGTTTGCAGCTCCTGAAAAAACACCAAACTATTGGTGTAGCGGGCAGGCATTTGTTTTGCCTGTGGGTAAGCGGCTTTGCCCTCTCTTGGCAACTGGGGCACAGTATGCCGCAGCCTTTTCCAGTACTTTTTTATTGCTTGTATCATGTGGTGGTTTATTGTTTAATTTTTAACCTTATAGTTTTTAGTGGCAAATTTGAGAATTACGAATTTGGGAATTACGAACCGACCGCAGGGAGCTCTGCTTTAGCTAATTACGAATTGGGCGAAGCCGTTAGTAATTTGGTCCAGAGTCGGTAGACCATAGTTTTTAGCCTCGCTTTGCAAATATTAGGAATTACGAATTTGAGAATTACGAACCGACCAAAGGGAGCTCTGCAAAGCTAATTACGAATTGGGCGAAGCCATTCATACTTTAGTCCGGAGTTGGTAGTCGGTAGACCATAGTTTTTAGCCTCGCTTTGCAAATATTAGGAATTACGAATTTGAGAATTACGAACCGACCAAAGGGAGCTCTGCAAAGCTAATTACGAATTGGGCGAAGCCATTCATACTTTAGTCCGGAGTTGGTAGTCGGTAGACCATAGTTTTTAGCCTCGCTTTGCGAACATTCGTAATTCGTAATTGAACCATTCGTAATTAAACTAACTATTGATCAAATCTTCTATAGCCGCTTCGGTCATGGTTTTCTCATAGGGGCTCAAGGGTTCGCCCCGCCTCAGCTTGGCTATAGTACGGGCGCACACCTCCCGGCAATACTCTAGTTTGGCTTCGCGCACCTTGTTTGCCTGGGCAAGGGGCACAGGCTCCCCGGTAGTGGGTTGTTTTCGTTTCTTTCTGAATAAATTCATGTTTTTCGTATGGTTGAGTTTTTAGTTTTTTTTGTTTTTTGATTTAGCCATTGGCTTTTAGCCTTTGTTTGAGCTTTAATTTAGTTTTTAGCCATTAGCTTTTAGCCTTTTTTTAACTACTGACTACTGACTACTGACTACTGACTACCGACTCCCGACTAAAAAGCTCCCAACTATAAGCTAAAGGGCAGCCAGCAGCCACCCCTTAAGCTGTGCTTAATGCAATAGTACACCCACACTACGGCGCACCATTTACTTCGAGGGAAAGAGGGTAGTTACTTACCCTCTGGTTTTTAGAAAAAACTGATTCTGAAGCCCTACACCCTGCAGTATTGGGCGTATAAAACTTCGCTACGTTTGAGGCAAATGTAGGAGGCAAAAACATACCACGCAAGGGGTGAAAGTGAGGTTTTTTCGGGTGTCCTCGCTATTTGACGCAGGGACAAACCTAAAAATAAGTAGCTGAATTTTAGTGAGTTAGCCAACAAAATAACGGGGACAAACGCCCGTCAGCTGACGGGTGTTTGTCAAGCTTTCCTGGATGAGTGGGCGATGCAAGTACAGCTACTGCAAGCGCAGCTACCATTGGTAGTATCAGTAGTTTTACTGTAACTAATAATGGCACTGGATATACAAATACCCCTTTTGTGATTATAAAAGATGCTACTGGACGTGGTGCCCAAGGGCAAGCAATACTTGGAGCTACTACCTTTGATAGGGTGCTGGTATTGGATGGGGGTAAAAACTATACTGCAACCCCCACAGTAACCATTACTGGTGGAGGCGGTACCGGAGCCACGGCTACGGCTGCTATTTCGAGTGGTGAAGTAACCAATGTGGTCATTAACAATGGAAGCTCGGGTTATGGAGCT